>DATFQY010000108.1:0-44712 GCA_035263845.1 Thermoanaerobaculia bacterium
ACGAGCAATCCCCTGATGATCGAGTATCACGATCGCGAATGGGGCGTGCCCGTCCACGATGACCGCAAGCACTTCGAGTTCCTGGTGCTCGAAGGTGCCCAGGCAGGGCTTTCGTGGTCCACGGTGCTCAACAAGCGCGAGGCCTACCGGCGTGACTTCAGCCGGTTCGATCCGGCAAAGGTCGCGCGATATGACGCGAAGCGAATCGGGAAGCTCCTGCGCGATCCGGCGATCATTCGAAACCGGCTCAAGGTCGAGTCCGCCGTCCGCAACGCCAGGGCGTTCCTGGCGGTTCAGAAGGAGTTTGGAAGTTTCGACGCCTACTGCTGGCGGTTCGTCGGCGGGCGGCCGAAGCTCAATCGATGGGAATCGACGGGGAAGATCCCCCCGACTTCACCGGAGTCCGACGCTTTCAGCAAGGACCTGAAGCAGCGAGGATTTCGTTTCGTCGGCTCGACCATCATTTACGCGCACATGCAGGCGGTCGGGATGGTCAATGACCACCTCGTCGACTGCTTCCGTTACCGGGAGATTCGGAAGGTCGGCCGATGACGGCTCGAAAGCGCTTCTACGGAACGAACTTCTCGTAAAGAGGTCGGCCTGTCGCCAGGTCCTCGCCGAAGATCTCGACGTACTCGACGCTGGGCCGCAAGCCTTCCTTCGATTTCACGAAGATCTTCCGGAGGATGGCGTCATGGCCCTTGATCGAGCCGGTCGCGACGGGGCAGCCGTTGAGCATGCGGATGGTTTGGCGGCGCTTTCGGGTGGCCTTGAAGACGAGGAAGTAGGTCCCGACGCTGTCGCCGGGCTTGGCTTCCACTCCGTAGGCGCGTTCCCGCTCCACCCGGTTCAGCTCCTCTCGCTTGTTTTTGTCCCCGTTCAGGAGCCAGTAGGCGATCACGGGCTCGGAGCTGTTCCACTCGCCGCTCGAATTGCGGTTCGCGTCGTAGGCGACGATGTTGGAGTTCTTGCTCCGCTCGATGACGAAGAGGTGCTCGGAGCAAGTCTCCGCGCCCGGCGATCCCGAAGCCGCCGACACGAGACCCGCCATCGCCAGGATCAGGGCACGACTCGCATTCACTGCGACGCCGATACTAATCTTTGTCCAGGTACTCCTGCGGGACGTCGTCTTCGGGGACCTGGCGGGTCCTGACGCCACCCTCGTCGGCGTTGGGGGCGTTCTCGACTCCGCTGACGACGCCGGCCTCGAAGGCCTGCCCTTCCTCGATCAGTTCCTCGACGCTCTCGGAGTCGGCCACCTCGTCCCGGGAAAGCCCCTCGATGTCGCCGGACTGCCCGGCGGCGTCGGGACCCAGGCCGCGGTTCGCGTCTTCGTCGAGACGATCCGTTCGTTTCCTGGCCATGGCGATCCTCATTCCGCCCTGACGAGTGGGACATCCACGAGATGCTCGGAGACGAACCAGACCTGCTTCTCGTTGGTGCGGATCACGTCGGAGATGAGGAGGTCGTTGGTCCCATCGTCTCCCGCGTCGGCCGACTGCCGGGCCATGGAGCGTGCCTCCTCCAGGATGATCTCGTGGGCGTGAAGGAGCCGGGAAATCTGGACCGGCGCCTCCTCGCGTCCCTTCGGCGGCCGCGGGATGAGCGTCGTCTCGGCGACGTCCGGCGCCACCGCCAGGCTGATCCCACCGAGCGATTGGATCCGCTCGGCGATCATGTCCACCAGCTCGTTCTGCTCTTCGTAGTGCTTGTCGAAGAGGAGGTGGAGCTGGTAGAAGGTCGGCCCCGTCACCTGCCAGTGGTGCTTCTTGTAGAGGTCGCGCAGGGTCATCGTGTCCGCAAGGACCTGGTTCAGGTTCTCGACGCTCTGGGCGGCGATGTTCTCCGACAGCGCGATTGGAAGGTGCGTCACCCGGCCGAAGGCCTGGATCTCGTGCGCCTTCTGGCGATCGAGAGGCCTCGCCCGGTCGGCGACGGCCATCGAATTCTTGGATCTCTTCATCGTTTGCCTCCTTTTTCGGCTACGTGATTCTTCTTGCTCCGGACTCGCGCGGCCGCGGCGTGCGGGCGGGAGGGAGTGGGGTCAGTACTCGCGGACCAAGTCGTGCGGGTAGCAGTAGAGCCAGCGCTCGCCCGGCTCCGCCGACGCTATCACCGGATGACCCGTTCCTTTCGCGTGCTCCGTGGCGTGGCGGTTGGGCGAGTCGTCGCAGCACCGTGTGGCACCGCACTTCTGGCAGACCCGCAGGTGAACCCATTCGGCGCCGATCTTCAAACAGTCCTCACACTCGAACCTCGCAGGACCTCGGACGGTCTTGACCGCTTCCAGGTGAGCACAAACCGTGCCGGACATAAGCGCCTCTCCGCCGCAAATACGAGCGGAAGGCCTCGGGCGTTTCTGCCGAGTCCGGCTAGAAGAGCCAGGCGCCGCGGGCCATGAGGGCGGCGACGAAGGGGATGGCGACGACGATCGCGACTTCGGCGTCGTTGATCGTGATCAGGGTGGAGAGATTCTCCCCGGCCGGTGCAGGGGTTCCCCGCCCTCTCGCCACGCGCCAGCGCATGAAGGTCGCCATCGGCAGGATCTCCAGCGCCAGGACGAGAGCGAAGAGACCCATCTTCACCCAGAAGTAGCCGTTGCGCAGGTAGTAGTCCGGCTGCTTCTCCACGCGGCCGAAGGCCCGCGCCAGACCCGTGACGATCCAGAGCAGTGCCGCGAAGCCCCAGAGGCCATCCGCCGTCAGCAGCCTTCCGAGCGCTCCGCCGTCCGCCGGATCGCGGCGAAGGTTCCGGAGCCGGAGCCCGCGGGCGAACACCGCGCCCAACCCGATGGCGAGAGCGAGGACGTGAAGGCCGGACAGCAGCGCCCGGGCGAACATCGCCGTTCCTCATATCATGTGTGCCGAACTCGATGGGTAACGAGCCGGTGGCCACGGTGTTGGAGGTCGTCGGTCTAGCCGGCAGCCTTCGAGCGGGCTCTTACAACCGAGCGCTCCTCCGTGCCGCCACCGAGCTGGTCCCGCGGGCCCTCCAAGTCACGATCCACGACCTGGCCTCGATTCGTCTCTACAACGCCGACGTGGAAGAGCAAGCGGTTCCGGCGAGAAGTTCGACGCGAGCGGGAACCTCACGGACTCGGCGGTACGCGACAACCTCTCAACGTTTTTGAAGTCTTTCTTGGAGTTCCTTTCGCGGTTCACGAACAAGCCGCTCTCAGCGGATCGGAGGGAGTCATGATCGCCAAAGCTTTCCTCGCGCTCATTCTGATGTCCCCTTCTCCTCCGGGCGCGGAGACCGTGATCCAGTCGCGGACCGCTGAGGTCGAAGGTGTGCAGCTGCACTACCTCACAGCCGGCCGCGGTCCCGCGGTGCTTCTGATCCACGGATACGCGGAGACCTCGCGCATGTGGAGGCCGCTAATCCCGAAGCTTGCCGCGAATTCCCTCGTGGTCGCGCCCGATCTGCCCGGCATCGGCGATTCGGCGATCCCGGCCGACGGTCTGGATATGAAGAGCGCCGCCACGCGGATTCACGAGCTGGTCCGCAAACTCGGAATCGAGAAGGCGCGCGTCGTCGGCCACGACATTGGCCTGATGGTCGCCTACGCGTATGCCGCCCAGTATCCTTCGGAGACCGAAAAACTCGTGCTCATGGACGCCTTCCTGCCGGGGGTCCCGGGATGGGAGCCGATCTACAACAACCCCGGGATCTGGCACTTCCGCTTCAACGGCCCGACGCCCGAGAAGCTCGTCGAAGGCCGGGAGAGGACGTACTTCGAGCACTTCTGGAACGACTTCGCCGCGGACAAGACCCGCTCGATTCCCGAAGCGGACCGGAAAGCCTACACCGCCGCCTATTCCCGGCCCGGACGGATGCGCGCGGGCTGGGCCTACTTCGTCTCGTTTCCGAAAGCGGCGGCGGATTTTGCCGAGCTCTCGAAGACGAGACTCACGATGCCGGTCCTGGCGATCGGCGGCGAGAAAGCCAACGGCGCGGCGCTCGGGGCTCAGGCGAAGCTGGTCGCGACGGATGCGACCGTCGTCGTGGTGAAAAACGCGGGCCATTGGATCCTCGAGGAGAACCCGAAAGAGACGATGGAGGCGCTGCTCAAGTTTCTCTAGCGCCGCATTCCTGAGAATCCTGCACAATCCCACGGGATGGGCGGGTTCGAAGGGCTCCTCGGAGTCCTCCTCGTGGCGGTCCTCCTGGCCGCGCTGGCGCGGAGGATCGGGGCGCCGTATCCGGCGTTCCTCGCGCTCGTCGGGGCCGTCCTGGCCTTCGTGCCGGGGACGCCGAGGTTCTCGATTGATCCCGGGATGGCCCTCGCCCTCTTCGTCGCGCCGGTGCTGCTGGACGCCGCGTACGACGCTTCCCCGCGCGACCTGAAGGACAACTGGGTCGCCGTCGCCAGCCTGGCCGTGGTCAGCGTGGTCCTGACCACCGCCGCGGTGGCGTACGTCGCGCGCGCTCTCGTGCCGGCGATGCCCTGGGCCGCGGCGATCGCGCTCGGCGCCATTGTTTCGCCTCCGGACGCGGCGGCGGCGATGGCGGTGCTGCGGCAGCTGAAGCCGCCCCACCGGATCCTGACGATCCTGGAAGGGGAGAGCCTCTTGAACGACGCGACGGCCCTCCTCATCTATCGCCTGGCGGTTGGCGCCGTCGCGATGAGCGCGTTCTCGGTCCGGGCCGTGGGTCCGACGATCCTCGTGGTCGTGGCAGGCAGCGTCCTCGCCGGGCTGCTCCTCGCGAGGATCGCGCTCCCCCTGATCGAGAGGGTTCGGGATGTCCCGACGGCGATCATCATCCAGTTCGTGTCCACCTTCGGCGTGTGGATCCTGGCGGACCGGATCGGTCTCTCGAGCATCCTGACGATGGTCTGCTACGCGATCAGCGTCGCCCGGCGCGCCCCGGAGCGTACTCCCGCGAGGATCCGGATCCCGTCGTACGCGGTCTGGGAGACGGCCGTCTTCGTCCTGAACGTGCTCGCCTTCGTCTTCATCGGGCTGCAGATCCGGCCGATTCTTTCGGCTCTCGACCCGTCCGCGCGCACTCGCTACCTGGAAGTTGCGGGCTCCGTCCTGCTGACCGTGATCCTCGTGCGGATCCTCTGGGTGATGGTCCACAACACCACCGCCCGGGGGTGGATTCGCGGGCACGGGTTTCATCCGCGGCGCCCGATCGGCCCGCCGACAGTCGGTAGCGGGATCGCGATCTCCTGGGCTGGAATGCGTGGAATCGTGACGCTCGCGGCGGCGCTCGCGCTGCCCGGGGACGTGAACGGAGGCGGGTTCCCGTTCCGGGACCTGATCGTCGTGACGGCCTTCTCGGTCGTGCTCGGAACGCTCGTCGTCCAGGGCCTGACGCTCAAGCCCCTGTTGCGGCTGCTCGACCTGCGGGACGACGACCCCGTGGGCCGCGAGGTCGCCCAGGCTCGGGCCCGCGTGCTCGAGGCCGCCCTCGCCACGCTCGACGGCGAGGACTCGCCGTCCGCGCAAGCCGTGCGCCACGAGCTCGCCGCGCACCTGTCTCCCGAGGGCGGCTCCGCCGCGCCGGAGGAGCGGGACTCGTCGCATGCCGACCGTCACGGCCGGGCCCTCGCCGCCGCGAGGCGGGTCGCGATCGACATGAGGACGAGGGACGAGATCGGCGACGACGCCTTCCACCGGATCGAGGAAGAGCTGGACTGGCTTGAGATGGGGAGCGGCGGCCGGGAAGGCGCGTAGAAGCAATGCCTCGTTCCCGTTTCGGCTGCACCGTTCTCGCCGCGGCGGCGCTCCTTGGGATCGCGGGGGCCGCGTATGCCGCCGGTCTCGTCTATCCGCAATGGCGGTACCTCTTTCTCTGGATGGCGGCGATTCCCGTGCTGACCCTGGCCGGGTTTCTGGGGTTTCTCTTCTACTTGAGCGGGCACGAGCCCCTGGCCCTCGGCCTGACCCAGAAGGTGGCCGAAGCCGTCGCGTTTCTGGGCCCTCGAATCCTGAATGCCGGTCTCGTGTCGCTCGAGAGGCCGGCTTCGTACTACTTCGTGGATTCGGCCCGAGTCGATCGTCTCCTCGCGGCGGCCGGGCCTCGGACCCCTTCGACTCAAGACCCCGTCTTCGAGGTCGTCCAGTCCATGCTTCGGACCGGCCGGGCAGTCATCCTTCGGGACGAGGAGGACATGGTGGTCGAGAGAGCCCGCCCGGCGCTCGAGGCGCGCGTGGCGCAAATGGCCCAGGCGGTCCGAGACGGTGTCCGGGCATCGGTGGAGCTCGACCGCCGGTCGGAGGAGGCCGCGATCGCCGGGATCCGCGAAGCCGCGGAACGGGACGCCGCCGCCGCGCTCTCGAACCCGCCGGAGTTCGTCCTGCTCGCGACTGGCCTCTCCAAACAGGAGCCGGGCGAGAATTTCGCCGCCTATCCGGGAAAGCTCAAGAGGCGCCGGGGCCCGCCCCTCCGGGTCCGTGTTCTCGTCCCGGCGGGAATCGCCCTTCCCGTGGCGCCGGCGGTCCCGCGGGTGTTCGGCCGCGTGATCGAGAGATCCTCGGATCCCGGGACTGTCCTCACCGTCGAGGCGATCGCGGTGTTCTGACGACGGGATCCCTCCGATAGCATCTCGGCGGGAATTGCAGGAGCCGAAATGCCCGCCGTCTTCCAGCCCCACCGCGACGCCGGTTTTCTTCTCCGGAGGAAGGCCGCGCGCCCCGGCTCGCCCGAGGCCGCTCGCTGGATTCTCGCGGCCACGATCCTCGGGTCGAGCATGGCGTTCATCGACGGGACCATCGTCACGGTCGCCCTGCCGGCACTCCAGGCCGACTTTGAGGCGACCCTGGTCGACGTGCAGTGGGTCATCGAGGCCTACACGCTGCTGCTAGCGTCCCTGCTCCTGACGGGGGGATCGCTGGGCGACCGGTTCGGGCGACGCCGCGTTTTTCTCGTGGGGACCGCCGTCTTCGCCCTTGCGTCCCTGGGGTGCGCTCTCGCGTCGAGCGTTCGAATGCTCATCGCCTTTCGCCTGGTCCAGGGAGTCGGCGGAGCGCTCCTCGTGCCGGGGAGCCTGGCGATCCTCGCGGCCTCGTTCGGAGAGTCCGACCGGGGCCGGGCCATCGGGACCTGGTCCGGCTTCTCCTCGATCACCGCGGCGATCGGGCCCGTGCTGGGCGGCTGGCTGATCGATCACCTCTCCTGGCGGTGGGGCTTCCTGGTCAACCTTCCGATCGCGTGTGCCGTCGTGGCCATCTCGCTGTGGCGCGTGCCGGAGAGTCGCGGGGAGACGGCCGGCGCCGCGCTCGACTGGCCGGGAGCCTTCCTCGTCACGGCCGGCCTGGGAGGCGTGGTCTATGCGCTGCTCGAGGCGGCGAACCGCGGCTGGAGAGACTCGCGAGTACTGATCGCCTTCGGGCTCGGCGTCGTCTCGCTCGCCGCCTTCCTCGCCGTCGAACGGCGGTCCGCTGAGCCGATGCTGCGGCTCGACCTCTTCCGGTCGCGCGACTTCACCGGCGCCAACATCCTGACGCTCTTCCTCTACGGCGCGCTCTCGGGGCTCCTGGTGTTTCTCCCCCTCGACCTGATCCAGGTGCAGGGTTACTCGGCTGCCGCTGCGGGCGCCTCGCTGCTGCCGTTTATCGTCCTGATGTTCCTCCTCTCAAGCTGGTCGGGCGGCCTCTACGACCGTATGGGCCCGAGGCGTCCCCTGATCCTGGGCTGCTCGATCGCGGCCGCCGGGTTCGCGCTCTTCGTGCTGCCCGGCGCCGGCAGCCCCTACTGGACGACCTTCTTTCCGGCCACCATCGTGCTCGGCTTCGGAATGGCGATGAGCGTCGCGCCGCTGACGACGACGGTGATGACCTCCGTGCCGGACGAGCATGCGGGCGCCGCCTCCGGGATCAACAACGCGGTCTCGCGGGTGGCGGGCCTGATCGCGGTGGCCGTCTTCTCGGCGGTCATGCTGTCGGTCTTCGAGCGGCGGCTCGAGGGGAAGATGGCGGAGGCTGCGATCCCGGAGTCCGCTCGCCAGGAGATGCGCAGCCAGGCCTCTCGACTGGCCGCTGCGCCGGCGCCGAGCGACCTTGGGGAAGCCGAACGCAATCGCGTCCGGCGCGCGGTCGTCGAGTCGTTCGTCGCGGGCTTTCGCCGGATCGCCGTTCTCTCCGCCGTTCTGGCCCTGCTCGCCGCCGGCACGGCGGGAGCGATGATCGGAAACGCCGGGAAGCCGGGATGACGGCGCAGCGGAGCGATCACTTCGACGGGACGCGGTTCTTCAATCCTTCGGGGGAGAAGGTCCCGTCCTGGTCGGCGGTGCCGCGCCTGCTCCGCGAGCCGCGGACGCCGTGGCCTTCCCGCGTCGAAGTGGAGACTCAGCGGCCGCCGGCGCTGGAGGACGCGGCGGCCGTCGTCACGTTCATCGGCCATGCGACCTTCCTGATCCAGACGGCGGCGGGCAACATCCTGACGGATCCCGTGTACTCGGAGCGCGCGGGCCCGTTCGACCGCCTCGGTCCCCGGCGCGTCCGCCGGCCCGCGGTTCGATTCGAGGACCTCCCGCCGATCTCGGCGGTCCTCGTCAGCCACAACCACTACGACCACTGCGACGTCACGACTCTCGGAAACCTCGCGAAGCGGTTCGACCCGGTCGTCGTCGTCCCCCTGGGCAACGGCGCGCTGGTGCGCTCCTGCGGGATTCGCCGGGTCGAGGAGCTGGACTGGTGGCAGGAGGCGAAGACCGCCCCGATGCCGGTAGCTCTGACGCCGGCCCAGCACGCCTCGGCGAGGGGTCCCCACGATCGCGACCGGGCGCTGTGGGGCGGATTCGTCTTTCAGGCCGGCGGCCGGCGGATCTTCTTCGCCGGCGACACGGCGTACGGACCCTTCTTCTCGGAGATCCGGGCGCGGTTGGGGCCTCTCGATCTTGCTCTCCTGCCAGTCGGGGCCTACGAGCCGCGCTGGTTCATGCGGGTCGTCCACATGAACCCGGCCGAGGCGGTCCAGGCGCACCTAGATCTCGAGGCCGCGCGGTCCGTCGGTATGCACTTCGGCACCTTCCGCCTGACGACCGAGGGAATCGACGAGCCCCTCCGAGCGCTGGAGGAAGCGCGAAGGTCAAGAAACGTCCAGGAATCCCAGTTCGGCGTCCTGCCTTTCGGTGGGTCGCTCCAGCTTCAAACCAGCTTAACATAAGTTTTTCTTGACCTTTTCCCGAATACACGAAGGGATTTCTGGTCCTCCGCCGACAATTTTTCGGGAGGACAGAGATGCTGCTTTGCGACTTTCATGTTCACACGGCGTATTCGGACGGCTCGCTGCCGCTGCCGGAGGTCGTGGACCTGTTTGGCAGAAGCGGCCACGACGTCATCGCGATCACCGACCATATCGTCAACCGTGATAACGGCCTGGGAAGGATCGCACACGCGATTCGGCATTCCCTGAACCCGGAGACCTGGAAGCGCTACTTCGAGGAGATCCGGCGGGAAGCCGATCGAGCCTGGAGGACCTACGGAATGCTGGTTCTTCCGGGCGCGGAAATGACCCGCAACACCATCAACCGCGACACCTCCGTCCACATCCTCGCATTGGGGCTGAACGACTTCCTGCCGGCCGACGGCGACCCGCTCGAGCTGCTCCGGGAGATCCGGGCGCGCGGCGCGGTCTCGGTCGCCTGTCACCCGCACGAGATGAGCGAGTTCTACGCCAACACCTACTACCTCTGGAACCGTCGAAAAGTCGTCGCGCCGCTGGTGGATCTGTGGGAGGTCGGCTGCCGGTGGGACCTCTTCCCGGTCGTCTCGCGGGAAAAGCTGCCCCACATCGCCAACAGCGACTTCCACCGCCCCGAGCATCTCTTCGCCTGGAAGACGCTCCTGAAGGCGGAGAAGACCGTCGCCTCGATTCTCGACGCCCTGCGGAGGCCCGCCGGGATCGGGGTCCTGAGGCTAACTCCGGAGGCCGCGGAGGCGACGGCATGACGGCGGCCACGTTCTGGCTCCTGGTCCTCGCGCTATCCGTGGCGGTCTACGCGGCGGGAGCGGTGTCGCTCGCCCGCTCGCGGCGGCGGCGGGGCGCGCGGGTTCCCGGTTTCTTTCCCCCGGTCTCGATCGTCAAGCCGCTGTCGGGCCTCGACGACAACCTCGAAGAGAACCTCGAGTCCTTCTTCGCGCTCGACTACCCGGGCTACGAGGTCGTCTTCTCCTTCGCTCGCCGCTCCGACCCGGCCTTCGCGGTGGCGAGGAGGGTCGCCGACCGCCACCCGGGCGTCCCGAGCGTATTCGTCGTGGACGCCCGCGAGCCCGGAGGAAACTCGAAGGTCAACCGGCTCTCCGCGGCGCTGAAGTACGTCCGCTGCCGCTACATCCTCATGGCCGACGGAAACGTTCGTGTCCACCCGGAGTTCCTCGGGAGGGCCGTCTCGTTCTTCTTCGACCGCCGGGTCGGGCTCGTTTCGCACCTCTTCCGGGCGAGCGGCGCTCGGACGCTCGGCTCTCGCATCGAGTCGCTGCACTTGAACGGCGCGCTGCGGGCGGGGACGGCGGCTCTGGCCGGGCTCTTCGGCGTTCCGTGCGTCGTCGGCAAGTCCATCCTGGTCTCGCGCGAGGCGCTGAACGCGATCGGCGGGATCGAGGCGCTGCGCGATCATCTCGCCGAGGACTTCCTGCTCGGGAAGCTGGTCTCGGAGGCGGGCTTCCGGGTCGTCCTCTCCGGCGACGAGATCGAGACGGCCGAGGTCTCGCGCTCTCTCTCCGCCGCGTGGAGCCGGCAAAGGCGCTGGGCGATCCTCCGCAAGCGCCTCGGAAGAGTCTCCTACGCCGCGGAGCTGCTGGCGAGCCCTCTACCGTTTTTCGTGGCGGCGCTGGCCGCCTCGGGCGGGAGCGCGGCGGCGATCGCCGACGCCTGCTCGCTTTACCTGTTTCGCATCGGACTCGAAGCGGCGTTGGCCGAGCGGTCTGGAAGTTTCCGTCCTTCCGACCTGCTCCTCGCTCCCGTGCGGGATCTCGCCGTAGCCGCGCTCTTCTGGGCAGGCCTCTTCGGCCAGCGCACGTCCTGGCGGGGGCGGAGTCTCCTGGTGGGTCCCGAAACCCGGATCGTTCGGGCGCCCGGAGAAGGCCGGGTGTCGGGACTGCCGCACCAGGCGGCGGAGACAGGCTAAGTAAGGAAGGTCTCCCGGCGCGACTCGATGGGCACGGCGTGGAGGCCGCGGCGGGCCAGGCGGTCGAGGAGAGCCTGCTGGGCGTCGTACGCCGCCTCGCCCGAGGGCGGGACGCGGCGGACGTATTCGCCGTCCTTCGTCAGGTCGCGGGCGCGTGAGTTGTCCTTCAAGATTGGCTCGAAGACCTCCTGGCGGATCTTCTCCTTCGCCTTCTCGTCGAGCACGGGAACCATCAGCTCGACGCGCCGGTAAAAGTTCCTCGGCATCCAGTCGGCGCTCGAGATGTAGATCTCCTCCTCCTCGCCCAGTCCGAAGGAGAAGCAGCGGCTGTGCTCGAGGAAGCGGCCCACGACGGAGGACACCGAGATCCGGCTGGAAACGCCGGGAACTCCCGGCCGCAGGCAGCAGATCCCCCGGACCGCGAGCGTGATCGGGACTCCCGCTCCCGAGGCCCGGTAGAGCGCGCGGATGATCTGGGCGTCCACGATGGAGTTGACCTTCGCGAGGATCGACGCCGGCTTCCCCTGGCGCGCCTTCTCGGCCTCGCGCCCGATCAATTGGAGCACCTTCTCGTGGAGGTTGAAGGGGGCGACCGAGAGCCGCTTGTAGCGCGTGCGCCGCGAGAAACCGGTCAGGTAGTTGAAGAGCTCCGAGGCGTCGTGCCCGAACTCCGGCCGCGCGGTGAATAGGCCGAGGTCCGTGTAGATCTTCGCCGTGACCCGGTTGTAGTTGCCCGTTCCGAAGTGGACGTAGCGGCGCATGCCGTTGCCTTCCCGGCGCACGACGAGCGCGATCTTCGCGTGAGTCTTCAGTCCCTCGACGCCGTAGGCGACGTGGACCCCGGAGCGCTCGAGCGACTGCGCCCACTGGATGTTCTTCTCCTCGTCGAAGCGGGCCTGCAGCTCGACCAAGACCGCGACCTGCTTTCCGTTCTCCGCCGCCCGGGCCAGCGCCGCGACGATCGGGGAGTCCGTCCCCGTCCGGTAGAGCGTCATCTTGATCGCGACGACGTCGGGATCCGACGCGGCATCCTCGAGGAACCGCACGACCGGGTCGAATGAGTCGTAGGGATGGTGGAGGAGGACATCTCCCTTCCGGATCTCGTCGAAGACCGAGCCGGTCTTGGAGAAGAGGCGCAGGGAGGATTGCAGGAACGGAACATCTTTCTGCTCGGGGCGGTCCAGGCGGCCGAGCGCGAGGAGGTCCGAGACGCCGAGGGGATCGCCCACCTCGTAGACGTCCTCCTGGTCGAGTTCGAGGTGCTGCCGCAGAAGTTCCCGAACGGCGGGCGGGGAGCGCCGGTCCACTTCCAGGTGAATGGCCGCGCCGAACCGGCGCTTGCGCACGTTCTCCGCGACCGTGCGGAGCAGGTCGGCCGCCTCGTCTTCGCGGATCTCCATGTCGGCGTCGCGCGTGACCCGGAAGGAAGAGGCGCCCCGGATCTTCATTCCGGGGAACAGGTGCGTCAGGTGGGCTTCGACGAGGTTTTCCAGCAGGATGAAGTCTCCCGAGCCCGCCCCTTCCGGCGGCACGGGGACCAGGCGCGGCAGCGACGGGGGGACCTTGACGCGGGCGAACCGCACACGGCCCCCGTCCTTGTCCGTGAGCTCGACGGCGAGCGAGAGGGAGAGGTTCGACAGGAACGGGAAGGGATGCGCGGGATCGAACGCCAGAGGCGTCAGCACCGCGAAGACGACGTTCTCGAAGTAGGCCGTCAGCTCCTTGCGCCGGTCGGCGTCGATGGCATCCCACCGCAGGATCCGGATGCCCTTCTCGGCGAGCTTCGGCAGGATGTCGTCGTTCATCGTCTTGTCGGCGAGCGCGACGTCGCGCCGGACGATCTCGCCGATTGCCTTGAGCTGCTCCGTCGGGGAGAGGCCGTCCGCGCTCCGCTGGGTCACCGAGGCTTCGAGCTGGTCGTGCAGCCCCGAGACGCGGATCATGAAGAACTCATCCAAGTTCGAGTGAAAGATGCAGAGGAACTTCAGCCTCTCCAATAGCGGCCAGCCCGTGTCCTGCGCCTCTTCGAGCACTCTGCGGTTGAAGGCGAGCCAGGAGACCTCGCGATTGAAGTAGAGCGAGCGGTCCTTGAATTCGTCCTCGGGAGGCGTCGAGCCGACGGGAAGGGCTTCGGTCATGACAAAGGTGCACCAGACTATCATCCGGACCGGGAGGACCCATCAGGCATCTTTAAGCCTCTATTCTTCAGATCTTTAAGGGAGTTCTCTCGGCGCTCTGGAAGCCCTGGCTCCCGCCGCGAAGTCCTCCCGACGGAGCCGATGGACGACGAGCTCTTCCAGGACCTCGCGGATGCGCGAGTCCGAGACGTGGACGCACGCCGCGATCAACCTCAGGATGATGCCTCCCTCGAGCAGCTCCGTGGGAATTCCCTCGCACGCTCTCACGCAGGCTGCGAGTCGCCGCTCCTCGGAGCGCTCCCGGGGGTTCTCCTGGCTCGCGATTCTCATGGGGTCTCCCGCAAAGAGTCCTCGACGATGACGCTCCCGGTTGAAGCGGGAATGAGAGGCGCGTGAATTTACTCCGGGCGCGAATCTCTGCGAAAGACGAACGTGAGTCGGTTGCGGCCGTTCTCGCGCTCGTAGGACAGCTCGTCGGTGAACGCCCGCACGATCGGAATGCCCCAACCGCCGATGCCGGCTTCGTCGAGGGAGCCCGGGATGGAAGGCGGTTCCTTTTCGAGAGGGTTGAATGGCCGCCCGTCGTCTTCGATCGTCGCCCGCACCCGATCGTCATCGTGCTCGAGGGAAACGCGGATCTCGTGCCGCCCGCGGTCGGAGTAGGCGTAATGGATGACGTTGGTCACCAGCTCGTTCAAGCAAAGCTCGAAGTCGAGCGCGCGGGATTCGGAGATCCCGCTCTCCTTCGCGAAGGCCTGGAACCACTCCGAGAGAGGGCGCAACTCCGCGTCATCGTTGCGGAACGTGCGGCTCGCGCGAACCGAACCCTGGGCGCCGGCCATCGCTGCGTCCTCCGGGGCGATTCCCGCGGCGTCCGTCACTGTGGCGATGGAGGCGAAGGCGCCACGGTTCGCCGGGCCTCGTCGAAGTCGTAGACGACGGGGACGATCTGGTCGATCTGGGTCATCTCCAGGACCTTGGCGACATTGGGCTGCGGTGAGAAAAGGACGACCTTGCCCTGGCGCGCCAGCTGGGCCTTGGCGCTGCGGACCAGCGTCCCGAGGCCCAGCGAGGAGAGGAAGTCCACCAGCGCGAGGTCGATGATGACGTAAGCCTGCCTCGTCGCCGTGAGCGTGGTGAACTTCAGGTCGATCTCACGCGCCCCGTCCACGTCCATTCTCCCGGCCAGGCGGACGCATCGCACACCGTCTTCCAGATCCTCGTAGGTCAATTCCAAGCAGGCCCCCCTTTCCGTCCGACTGGAAGACCTTATCGCAGCAGACCGCGGGAGCATCGCGCATGAAGTGTGCGTAAAGGTGGCGTTAAGACCGGGGACCTCGCTGACGGAGGGCCTGCGAAGTCGTCAGCCACGGCAGGTTGACTCCCATAAGGCGCAGGGAGCGAAAGACCCGCTCGGGCGTGCCGAGGTCGCTCCAGCGGAGCGACGGCATTCGGGAGACGGCCAGGAGGGACGGATAAGTCTGGAGCACGGAGCGCGAGAAATTGGCCCGCTCCGCCGAGCGGTAGGCGTGCTCCAGGGCGTCGGCTCCCTCAGGCTCGGCCGCCGAAGCCGCCGCGGACCGAAGCAGGGCGTGGAGCTGCGGCAGAGCGAGCCTTCCGGCTTCCGAAAACGTCGAGGCCCTCGCCACCATGACGAAGGTGTTCCAGAGGGCGCCCTTCTCCAGGCACGCACGCGCCTCCTCGGGAGAGGGCTTTTCCCGAAAGCGACCGACTGGAAAGACTGGGCCCGCGGAAGTCATCCCCACCGGCCGAGAGTGGTCGCCGGGCTCAATCCAGCCGTACTCGGTCTCAGCCTCGGTCGGCTGAGCTCCGACCAGGATGATTCGCCGGGGCTGCCGCTCGGCCTGGGGCGCGAGCTCCAGCACGTGGTCCATGAAGAGGCTTCCGTCTCCGATAAGGTGATCCGAGGGAAGAACCACCAGGAGGGCCTCGGGGTCGCGCGAAAGCGCCCAGAGCGCGGGCAGGAGGATTCCGGCCGCCGTTCCCAGGTCTCGGGGCTGGACCAGCAGGGTGGCCTGCGGCCAGCGCTCGAGGTCTTGGGACACGTATCGCTCCTGTCCACGGGAGGTCACGACGATCGTTCTCTCCGGCGGCAGCCCGAGAGCGGCCCGCTCGAGGGTATCGACCAGGAGAGACTTGGGGCCCGTCAGGCTCGCGTACTGTTTCGGGCGGTCGTCTCCGTAGAGCAGCCGCACGAGCGGCCGGAGGCGTACCCCCTGGCCCCCGGCCAGTACGATTGCCCAGAGCCTCGAGGCGGGATGCCGGTAAGGCCGCGGCACGATCAGGAGATCAAAAAAGGGCGGCGGGCGACCGGCCCGCCGCCGGAAGGTTGGGTAACGCGAAGCCTCGCGCGGAGACAGCCGTGATCCAAAGTCGACTCATTTCGAGGTCTCTTTCGCAGGAGAGGGAGTTTGGACTCGATCGGAGAAGTCGGGAGGAACCGCGTGTCAATCGAGCGTAAAAGGTTCGTTGAGATCTTCGGTGGGTCCACGCGTGAGAGCGACGAACCATCCTTCACACCGGCTTCATTTGCGTCTGATAAGTTTGGCGGGATGTTGAGATGGGTAGGGAATTCGACGGATGTCTGTTTGTGCGGGCGGCGTTTTCTGTCCCTCGAGACTGCCCGAGGCGGGGGGCATCGCGAGGCACGATGCTCGTGCGGGCGCCGCGCGGCCTACGCGCGTTCGGGCGAGGGCTGGGGCCTCCAGGCGGTTCTGACGCCGGAGGGCTCCGTGCCGCTCCAGGGATTTTCCCGAGAGCTGAGGGCGGAGCCGGACGTGGAGCGGTTCTGGTTCCTGCACCCGATCGGCGGCGCGACGCTCCCGGTCCACGTCGTCTTCTCACCGGCGGCGCGCGCAGCCGAAGTGAAGGCGGCGGACATGAAGGCGCTCCGCCTGTCGGGCGTCAGTTCGGCCTCCGAGGCTCGCAGGCTCTGGATCGAACAGCGAGACTTGCTTCACGCGCAGAGCCGGACCAACGCGCTCCGCTCGTACCGCCGGCCGCCCCGGGCCGGCTCCTGACGCGTTCCCGGCGGCTGGCCGAGAATCCCGAATGAAGAGGTTGAGGTTCGTGCGTCTTCCGCTTGTCTTCGCGGCGGCGCTTGCCGCCGCCTGCGCGAGCTCCGGCAAAGGGGGCCCCGCCGTGTCGGTCTACGAGGCCGACGCCAGGCTGACGCCGGGAGAGCGGCGACTGCCCGACGGGTGCCGGCTCCTGGGCAGCTCGGGGCCGGTCGATCAGATGGAGAGCGAGCGGGCGATTGACGATCCGTACAAGCGGCAGCGCCGGGAGACGGCGGAGAAGGGGGGGAACGTCCTTCTCGTGCTTTCCGAGAGGACCGTCACCCGTCCCAACCTCGAGTGCCCCTCGGGCGACACGTCCCCGGGGTGCCTCGCCACGAGCAAGAGCTGGTTCCGGGTCTCCTTCGAGGAGTATGCGTGCGACGCGCAGGCGCAAAAGGGCCTGGCCGAGTTGAAACCGGCGGAGCAGTCCGGCGGGATCTCGATCCCGCTCGGGTCTCCCAAGCCGAAGGCCCCTCCGACCTCCGCCGTCGCCCCGCCGGAGCTGAAGGCGAAGGTCCTCGAGATGAAACGCGAGGGCGTGTCGCCGGAAGTGCTCCTCGCATATGTGAAGGGCCAGCGCGTCTCGCGGAAGTTGACCGCCGAGGAAATCATCGACTGGACGAAGTCCGGAATCCCGGACGCGGTCATCGAGGCCGCGGCCTCTCTGGCCCCTGCGCGTTAGCTCTTCTCGCTTCCCGAAAACTCCCCGCCCGTCAGCCGCGCTCAAAGCGGAGCGCCTACCGCCTCCCGACGATGCTCCAGACCACCTCGAAGAGGATGAGAACGACGATCGAAATCTCGAGGAGGAAGAGGCGCCGCTCCCGGGCCACGTCCAGGACGAGCTGCAGCGTCTCCTGGATCGCGCGCAGCTTCGATTCGAGGGCGGAGTATCGGTCCTCGAGGTCGAACTCCGAGCGCAGGTCGCTGTAGATCCGGTCGATCGCCGCGTCCTCCCAGGTTGTGTCCGGCTTGTCCAGCAGGTGGAGGATGGAGAGGACCTCGTTGCGGGTTCCGATCGCCTGCCCGATGAACTGGTTCAAGGAGCGCGTCCCGAGGGGAACGGAGCCGCGGGATTCCAGCCGGTCCACGATCCGCCGGGTTCGTTCGAAGAGGCGGTCGACGATCCGCTCGTAGTACTCCATCGCGGCGCTCTGCGCGACCGTCTGAGCGATCAGCGAAGCCCGGTCGCCGGAGAGCCGGTCCACGACCAGGCGTCCTTCGACGATCCGGGTCGTCTCGCCCGGCTCCTCGCGCACGGTGAAGTCTTCCCGAACGACCTGCTTCGTCAGTCCGGGGCGGGCGGCGCGCAGCCGGCGGTCCTCCTCCTCGCGGACGCCGGGCGGCGCGTCCAGAAAGACGACGGCGCCGAACGGATAGTAGAACGCGGCGGCGTTCTCGGGCAGCACCCGCTCCAGGAAGTGGGGCTCGAGGCGCCCTCCCGGGAGGGCTGCCGCCAGCTCCCTGATGGAGAAGTTCTCCTCGAACGCGACGGCGCTGAAGGAATGATCGCGGGCGCTCATCGTCCTGGCAGGACTATTGTAGGCACCCTCTCATGAGGATGTCGGGTCGATGGGCTTCCGGCTGAGGAAAAACGAGAGTGCGAGCGCGGGTGTCCGGCGCGTCGCGCGGGAGCTGATCGACGGAGCGATCGAGCGGATCGGGGACCGGAAGGCGGATTTCGAGGAGACCGTCCACGAGGTCCGAAAGGAGCTGAAGAAGCTCCGCGCCATCCTGCGGCTTGTCAGGGGCGAGCTCGGGGACGAGGCGTTCGACCGGGAGAACACCGCGGTGCGCGACCTCGGGCGCCGACTCTCCCGCGCCCGCGACGCCACTGTCCGCATCGGCGTGCTCGGGCGTCTGCGCGAAGCGTTCCCGGAGGACTTCCCGCCGCGCGGGACCGGGCCTCTCTCCCGGAGGCTCGTCGCGCGCCGGCAGGCGGCGCTGGCGCTGCTGCGGCGCGGTCGCGAGCTCGGGGCGATCGCAACGGAGCTCCGGGTGCTTCGCCGCCGCGTACGGACCTGGCCTCTGTCGAAGGGGGACTACGGCGTCCTCGAGCCGGGTCTCGGGAGGATCTACGGGCAGGGGAAGAAGCGCCTGGCCGAAGCCTACGCGGCCGCCACCGATGAGGCGTTCCACGAGTGGCGTAAACGGGCCAAGGACCTGCGCTACCACGTCGAGCTGCTCGAGCCGGTCTGGCCGGAGGTTCTGAAGGACGTGGAGAAGAGTCTTCACGAGCTGACGGACCTCCTGGGCGACGACCACGACCTCGGCGACCTGCGGCGAGTCCTGACGAGCTCGCCCAGGCTGACCCGCGGGGCGCTCGGGGTGGGCCGGCTCGTCGAGCTGATCGACCGCCGCCGCTCCCGCCTCCGGGCGGACGCTCGCCCGCTCGGCGCCCGGATCTATGGAGAGAAACCGCGCGCGTTTTCGGAGCGGATCGGAACATACTGGGACGCGTGGCGGTCGTGAAAGGCGGATCGACGGGAAAACCAGTCTCGCCAATCCAGCTGCCGGCCTGGGATCGGGAGTCCGAGCTCCTCCACGTCGTCGTGGACACCGCGAAGGGGAGTCCGATCAAATTCAAGTTCGACATGGCGAAGCGCTGTTACACGATCTCCCACGTGCTGCCGCCGGGAGCGGTCTTCCCGTTCGACTTCGGTTCGATCCCCGGCACGCTCGCGGACGACGGCGATCCGCTCGATGTTCTGGTCCTTCTCGAAAGCCCGACGTTCACGGGCTGCCTCGTTCTCGTCCGGCCGATCGGCGTCCTCGAAGCGAAGCAGACGCAGGAAGGCCGGACGGACCGTAACGACCGGTTGATCGGCGTCGCCGAGAAATCGCGCCTCTACCGCGACGCCAGGACCCTCCGCGACCTGCCCGGGAAGCTCGTGAACGAGATCGAGCACTTCTTCGTCTCGTACAACGAGGAGCGCGGGCGGCGGTTCGTGGTTCTTGGCCGGCCGGGTCCACGGCGCGCCGCGAGCCTGGTGAAGGCCGGAGAGAAGCGCTTCCGCAACGCATCCTCCGGCGCCTGAGGCGCGCGTCCCCTCTGGCTTTCCCTCTTCAGTCCGAATTTACAGGAAGTTCTTCTCTCGTTGACGGCCTCCCTTTACAAGTCCCGCACCGAAAAGAAGGGAGGAGACTCAATGAAGGATCGATTTCTTCGAATCGCGGTCGCTGCCGCCGCCGCGATGGTTTTCGTCGCGGGAGAGCTTCGCGCGCAGGTCACGGTCGCCTCGGGTTACACCCCGCCCGACGACACGCCGAAGATCAACCTCGGGATCACGCTCTTTGCCGACTGGACCTACCAGGACACGCCGACCGTGACGGACGGCGCCAAGGACACCATTCACAAAAACTCCTTCAACCTGACGCGCGCCTACATCAACGTGACCGGGAGCCTCTCGCACTGGTTTTCATTCCGGATCACCCCGGACATCAAGGCGGAGAACAACTCGGCGAGCAGCCTGAACGGAAACCAGGTCGTCCGTCTGAAGTACGGGTACGGGCAGGTCAACTTCGACGACTTCGCCACGAAGGGGTCGTGGCTCCGCTTCGGGCTCCAGCAGACGCCGTGGATCGACTACGACGAGAGCGTCTACCGCTACCGCTTCCAGGGCGCGACCTTCACCGACGTCGAGGGCTTCCTGATTTCGTCGGACTACGGCGCGTCCGTTCGCTACGCGTTTCCGGAAAACTACGGCGACGTCCACGTCGGCGTTTACAACGGCGACGGGTACCAGAGCCAGAACGATCAGAACGGCGTCAACAACGAGAAGTCGATCCAGATCCGCGCCTCGATCCGCCCCGCTCCGAACGTGGCCGAGATCAAGGGCCTGCGCCTGGCGGGGTTGTACGTCAGCGATCACTACTTCTCCGACGCCAAACGCGAGCGGTATCTCGGGAACGTCACCTACGAGCATCCCTGGGTCAATGCGGGCTTCGAATGGCTCGACGCCAAGGACCAGACGACGCCGACGGCAACGACGCTGCACCGCGACGGCTTCTCGGTCTGGCTGACGCCGCGGACTCCCATTGGAATCGAGGGGCTCTTCCGCTACGACGAGCTGAATACCAATAAGGACAACTCGGCGGACCCGAAAAAGAAGCGGCTGGTCGCCGGCCTTGCCTACTGGCCGAAGCTCGAGGGTGGCAAGACCGTCTCCTTCATGTTCGACTACAGCGAGGTCAAGTTCTCCAACACGACGCCGGACCCGGGCAAGACGAAGATCTACGCGCTCCACACGCTCTTCAATTTCTAATTAACTCGAAGTTCACGCCGACTTAACCGTCGAACTTCATGTTTCGCTGGGGAGGGTTAGAAAGATGAGGTTTACCAGACTCGCGCCACTGGCTCTCGGGGCCGTCCTGGCGGCCGCGCCGGCCCTGGCGCAGAAGCAGCAGATCAACGGGGCGGGGGCGACGTTCCCCAACCCGATCTATTCGAAGTGGTTCTCCGAGTACAACAAGCTCCACCCCGACGTCGAGATCAACTACCAGTCGATCGGCTCCGGCGGCGGAATTCGGCAGCTCACCAACGAGACCGTCTTCTTCGGGGCGTCCGACGGCCCGATGACGAACGAACAGCTCTCGGCGGCTCCCGGGAAGATCCTCCATCTGCCGACGGTGCTCGGCGGGGTCGTCCCGATCTACAACATCCCCGGAGTGGACGTGGAGCTGAAGTTCACGGGGAAGGCGCTGGCGGACATCATCCTCGGCAGAATCAACAAGTGGAACGATCCGGCGATCGCCGGACCCAATCCCGGCGTCAAGCTGCCCGGGACCGACATCACGGTCGTCCACAGGTCGGACGGATCGGGCACGACCTACATCTTCGTGGACTACCTCTCGAAGGTCTCGCCCGAGTTCCGGCAGAAGGTCGGCGTCGCGACGTCGGTCAACTGGCCGGCCGGCCTGGGCGGGAAGGGCAACGAGGGCGTCTCCGGACTGGTCAAGCAGACCCCCGGAGCCATCGGATACGTCGAGCTGATCTACGCGCTCCAGAACAAGCTCGACTACGGAACGATGCAGAGCATGGACGGCGAATTCGTGAAGTGCTCGATCGACACCGTGACGGCGGCGGCCGGCGCGGCGGCTGCTGCCATGCCGAAGGACTTCCGAGTCTCGATCACGAACGCCCCTGGCAAGGGGGTCTACCCGATCTCTTCGTTCACCTGGATGCTGTTCTACGAAACTCCGAAGGACAAGGCCAAGGCGAAGGTGATGGTCGAGTTCATGAAGTGGGCCCTGACCGACGGACAGAAGTACGCCAAGGATCTCGGATATGCTCCGTTGCCGCCCAACGTCGTGAACCTCGAAACCGAGGCCCTGAAAAGGATCAAGTTTTAGAAGGGCCGGGGGAAACGTCATGCCGAAGGCCCCGTCCTCCCGCAGGAGCGCCGACGACCGGTGGTTCCGGCTCGGGACGGGGCTCTTCGCTTTCCTGATCTTCCTGCTGGTGGCGGCGATCGGGTACGAGCTCGTCAAGAATTCCCGGCTCTCGATCGCGAAGTTCGGGCTCTCTTTCTGGAAGACGCGCGTCTGGGATCCCGTCTCCGGCGACTTCGGGGCCCTTCCGTTCATCTGGGGGACCCTCTATTCCTCCCTCCTTGCCCTGCTAATCTCGACCCCGATCGCGCTGGGCATCGCGGTCTTCCTTTCGGAGCTCGCCCCGCGCGTGCTCCGCACGCCGCTGGCTTTCCTCACGGAGCTGCTCGCTGCGATCCCGTCCATCGTCTACGGGCTCTGGGGAATCTTCGTCCTCGTTCCGATGGTCCGGACGCTCCAGGTTCACACGCCGGACTGGTTGAAGAAGGTGCCCCTGTTTACGGGCCCGCCGATCGGCGTCGGCATGCTCTCGGCAGGCCTGGTCCTCGCCGTCATGGTGATTCCGTTCACGTCGTCGGTCGCCCGGGAGGTGCTCAAGGCCGTGCCACCGACCCAGCGGGAAGCCGCTTACGCCCTCGGCGCGACCCGCTGGGAGGCGATCCAGGCCGCCATGCGCTACGGCCGGACCGGAATCCTAGGGGCGATCATCCTCGGCCTGGGCCGCGCGATCGGCGAGACGCTGGCGGTGACCATGGTCATCGGGAACAATCCCCAGGTCTCTCTCTCCCTGTACGCCCCCCAGTACTCGATGGCGGCGGTCATCGCCAACGAGTTCACCGAGGCCGCCGACAACCTGTACCTGAACGCCCTGATCGAGATCGGGCTGGTCCTCTTCATCATCACGCTGATCATCAACGTGCTCTCGCGCCTGCTGATCTGGAGAGTGAGCCGCGAGGTCAAGGTCAAGGAGCCCCGGAGGGTGCCGGCGGTCGAGGCGGCGGCATGACGCGCGACTCCCGCCGCAGGCTTCTCTCCCGGACCGTCGTCGGTCTCTGCGGTCTGTCGGTCGTCGTCGCGCTGATTCCCCTCGCCCTGATCTTCTTCTATGTGGTGAAGCAGGGGTTCTCCTCGCTCAACTGGGACTTCTTCACCAAGTTGCCCAAGCCGGTGGGCGAGGTCGGCGGGGGCATGGCCAACGCGATCGCGGGCACCCTGATCCTGATCGGAATCGCGGCGGCCGTGGCCATTCCCGTCGGCCTGATCGCCGGGATCTACCTCTCGGAATACCCGAAGAGCCACCTGGCCTCGGCGGTTCGCTTCACGGCCGATGCCTTGAACGGAGTTCCCTCGATCGTCATCGGTATCTTCGCCTACGGCCTCGCCGTGATGCCGGTCCACCGTTTCAGCGCGCTCGCCGGCGGGATCGCCCTGGCCTTCATGATGATCCCGATCATCGCGCGGACGGCCGAAGAGCTCTTGAACCTCGTCCCGCCGAGCCTGCGGGAGGGGGCTCTCGCCCTGGGATCAACGAGGTCGCGCGCCGCGTTTTCCGTGATGGTGCCGGCCGCCCTGCCGGGCATCATGACGGGAATCCTGGTGGCGCTGGCCCGCATCTCGGGAGAGACGGCGCCCCTCCTCTTCACGTCGTTCAACAACCGCTTCTTCTCGCTCCGCCTCGACCAGCCGATCTCCTCGCTGACGGTCCAGGTCTACACTTACGCGATCTCGCCCTACGACGACTGGCACCGGCAGGCGTGGGCCGGCGCGCTCGTCCTGGTCACGCTGATTTTCATTTTCTCGGCCCTCGCGAGGATCGTCACCCGGCGCCTCGAAAGGATGCATAGAGCATGAGTGAGAATACGACGATGGAGATCGAGTCGCGAACCCCTGCGATACCCACCGCCAATCCCGCCGCCGCCGCGACGCCAGCGCCGAACGTGTTCCCGGCGGGCACCAAGATCCGCATGGAGACCCGCGGCCTGAACTTCTTCTACGGGGCGAACCAGGCCCTCCACGAGGTCTCGCTGCAGGTCCCGGAGAAGTCGGTGACAGCGTTCATCGGGCCGTCGGGTTGCGGTAAGTCCACGTACCTGCGGTGCCTGAACCGCATGAACGACATCATCCCGGACACGCGCGTCGAGGGAGAGGTCCTCCTGGACGGCCAGGACGTCTACGGCTCCGGCACGGACGTCGTGGCGCTGCGGCGGCGGGTGGGGATGGTCTTCCAGAAATCGAATCCCTTTCCCAAGTCCATCTTCGAGAACGTCGCCTATGGCCTGAAGATCAACTCTCTCTGCCGGCGCTCGGAGATGCATGAGCGCGTGGAAAAGGCGCTCCGCGGCTCCGCCATCTGGGACGAGGTGAAGGACCGGCTGAACTCCTCGGCCCTCGGGCTCTCGGGCGGCCAGCAGCAGCGGCTCTGCATCGCCCGCGCCCTCGCCATCGAGCCCGAGGTCGTCCTCATGGACGAGCCGGCTTCGGCGTTGGATCCGATCGCCACCCAGAAAATCGAGGAGCTGATCTACGACCTCAAGCGCCAATACACGATCGTCATCGTGACGCACAACATGCAGCAGGCGGCCCGCGTCTCGGAGTACACCGCGTTTTTCATGCTCGGCCGGCTCGTGGAGCACGACCGCACCGAGAAGATCTTCACCAACCCGGGCCAGAAGATCACCGAGGACTACATCACTGGGAGGTTCGGATAGGAGTGGCCATGGCGACCTCTGTGCGCGGCCGTCCCGCCGCCTCCGCTTCCCGGGACGCCGGGCCCGTCAAGCGAATCGCGTTGATCGAGGACGACGCGGACATCGCTTACACGATCCGGGTCAACCTCCGAAAGGAGAAGGGGTACCAGGTCGAGCATTACGTCTCGGGTCTGGCGGCTCTCGCAGCCCTCCAGGAGAAGCCGTTCGACCTCGTCATCCTGGACCTGAACCTACCCGATATCGACGGGCTGGCCCTCTGCCGGGAGCTCCGCCGCGCGGACGCGACGCGGCGAGTGCCGATCATCATGCTGACGGCGCGGGTCGAGGAGCGGGACAAGCTGCTGGGCTTCGAGATCGGCGCCGACGACTACATCACGAAGCCCTTCTCGATGCGGGAGCTTCTCGCGCGCGTTCACGCCCACTTGCGCCGGGTGGCGTCGTTCGAGGCTTCCGACGACGAGGTCTTCGACGACGGCGCCCTGCACGTGGACCGGGCCCGCTTCGAGGTTCGTGTCGAGGGCGAGCGGGTGCACTTGACCAAGAAGGAATTCGACCTGCTCTGGCTGCTGATTCGAAGCCGCGGCCGCGTCGTGACCCGCGACGCGATTCTCGCCAGGCTCTGGGATTACGATGCCGACGTGGAGACCCGCACGGTGGACGTGCACATCCGGTCGCTTCGCCGAAAGCTCGGCGACGACCGGATCGAGACCGTCGTCGGCCTCGGCTACCGCTATCGCGACCCCTCGGCCGCCTAGGCGCCAGCGGTCGACGGCTCACGGATCATGAGCCTCCGCTCCCTCTTCACCATCCTCTTCGCGCTGCTCGCCCTCGCGGCGGCCGTCTCGCTTGGCCTCGTCATGGACGCCACGCTGCGGCAGGCGGTGGAGGACCGAGTCAGCGCGAGAATCCTTCACGAGATGGATCACGTGGCCGAGGACCTGAAGACGGTCGCGCCAGAGGACCTCGACACGTACCTTAGGCGCACCGCGCGAAGCCTAGCCTGCCGCATAACGCGGATCTCACCGGACGGTCACGTCGAGAACGACACCGACATCGCGCCGGCGGAGGTCCCGAGCATGGAGAACCACGGCAACCGGCCGGATGTCCTCGAGGCGCGCAAAGACGGCCATGGATTCTTCCGCGACCTCCCGGCAACCGAGATCGATAGCCGTTTCTACTTCGCGCGCCGGCTCGACGGTGGGGACGTTCTGCGGTTCTCGGTCCCGGCCGAGGGAGTCCGCGAGCTCGAGAGCGGGTACCTCTGGACGGCGCGGGCGGCGATCGCGCTGGCCTGCCTGCTTCTTTTCACGATCGGGACGTGGGCTTCCCGCCGCTTCTCCGAGCCGATCGCGAAACTGACGGAAGCCGCGTCGGCGATTGCCGCCGGAGAGCCGCGGGACCTGCCTCAGCAGGGGGGGCGGGAGGTGCAGCTTCTCTCGGGCGCCCTGCAGCGGATGAAGGACTCGCTGGCCCGCGCGGCCGAACGCTCCGAGGCCGAGAGGCGGCTGACGGCGGTCGTGTTCGAGAAGCTGCCCGACGGGCTCGTCATCCTCGACTCGAAGCTGCACGTTCTGGAGGCCAACGAGCGGTTCTCCCGGATGGTCGGCCTGTCGGCGCCCGCGGGGAAGGCCCTCTACGACGTGCTGCGCCTGCGCTCCCTGTACGAGGTCTTCGAGGAGGCGCTGGCGCGAGGCGAGACCGGCGAGGAGACCGTGCGCCTCTCCGACGGGCTCGTCTGGCAGGTGCTCGTCGTGCCCCTGCCGCCCGGATCGCGCGCGGCGGCGGTCGGCGTGCTGCGCGACGTAACGAGGCTCGAACGGACCGAGGCGATGCGCCGGACCTTCGTCGCGGACGTCTCCCACGAGCTGCGCACCCCGATTGCCTCGATCGCCGCCGCGGCGGAGACGCTGGCGGAGGCCGGGCCGGACGAGGCGGAGCACGGCGAGCTGGTCGCGCTGATCCAGCGCCAGTCGGCCCACATGAAGGAGCTCATCGACGACCTGATGGACCTGGCGCAGATCGAGAGCGGCTCGGTGGAGCTCCAGGGCGAGCTCGTCCCGCTCGCCCCGCTGCTGCGCGAGACCGCCCGGGACCTAGCGGCGCAGGCCTCGCTGCGCCGCGTCGAGGTCCAGGTCTGCGGCGACGAGAACGCGGCGGCCTTCGCCGACCGTCGGCGTCTGCGCCAGGTCGCGCGCAACCTCCTCGACAACGCCGTCAAGTTCTCGCCCGAGGGATCGCCCGTGACGCTGACTGCGTTCCGCGAGCCGGGCTGGACGGGGTTTTCGGTCGCGGACCGCGGACCCGGAATTCCCAGGGCCGAGCGCGAGAAGATTTTCCAGCGCTTCTACCAGGTGGACCGCTCCCGGTCAAAGACCCGCGCCGGCACAGGGCTGGGCCTCGCGATCGTCAAGCACCTCGTGCATCTGAACGACGGCACCGTCGAGGTCGAGAGCGAGGTCGGCCAGGGCAGCCGCTTCACTGTCCGACTCCCTGCCCCCTAGGACAGGGGACCCTTGACCTTCGTCAGGGGACCCTCCCGCCCGATGCCCCGCGTAGAATAGGCCCCCGGCGGGAGCCCCGACGCCCGGATCCGCCAGCTCGACGGCTCCCGAGAAAGGAGGCTGTGCGATGCGCGGGACGGTGCTCGTCGTGGAGGATGATCCGGAACTCCTCCTTTCGCTTTCCGAGGTCATTGAATCCGAGGGTTACAACGTCGCCTGCGCCCGCCACGGGCTCGAGGCCCTCGGCCGGCTCCGAGGCGGCGTCCATCCCTCGGTGATCCTCCTCGACCTGATGATGCCGATCATGAACGGGTGGCAGTTCCGCTACGAGCAGCGGCAGGATTCGGACCTGGCGAAGATCCCGGTCGTCGTGGTCTCCGCGAAGTCCGACAGCCAGCAGCACGCGGCGTGGCTCGAAGCCGACGGCTACATTTCCAAGCCGATCGACCTGGACCTCCTCTTCGACATGCTCGCCCGCTACTGCGACGGGGGCAAGTCGGACTCGTAGGCTGATGTAGCATCCCCTCCGTTCCGAGTTTTCGAGGCGAGGGGACCATGCTCAATCTCCTTCCGCGCGACGAGAGGTACTTCGAGCGCTTCACGGACATGGCGCGGCGCATCCACGAGAGTGCGCGCATCCTCGACATCTTCTTTCGCGGCGAGAGCCCGGTCGCTACGGTCGCGGACCAGATCAAGCGCCTCGAGCACGAGTGCGACGAGATGTCCCACGAGATCCTCCGCGGCATCGACCGCACCTTCATCACTCCGATCGACCGCGAGGACATCCACCAGCTCGCCGTGCGCCTGGACGACGTCATCGACCTGATCGATGGCACGGTTCGCCGCATGGGTCTCTTCAGGATCACGGAGCCGACACCGGCCGGGCGCGCCCTGTCGGCGACGATCGTCGAGATCACTGCCGAAATGGTGAAGGCGGTCTCCGCGCTGAAGGGGCGGAAGGGCGTCATCGAGCACTGCATTCGGATCAAGCAGCTTGAGAACCGGGGGGACGTCGCCTTTCAGGACGCGATCGCCTCCCTCTTCGCCGGCGGGATGCCTGCCGTCGAGCTGATCAAGTGGAAGGACATCTACGAGAACCTGGAGGGCTGCATCGACCGGTGCGAGGCCGTTGCCCATATTCTCGAGAGCGTCGTGCTGAAGCATTCGTGAGCCGTCAGCTGTCGGCTATCAGCTGTCAGCTGAGAGCTGAGAGCTGAAAGCTTCCATGACCTACGTCCTCTTCATCATCGCGGCGGCGCTGACCTTCGACTTCATCAACGGGATGCACGACTCCGCGAACTCGATCGCGACGGTCGTGTCCACGAGGGTGCTGACGCCGCTGGCCGCCGTCATCTGGGCGGCTTTCTTCAACTTCATCGCGGCCTTCACCTTCGGGACAGCGGTCGCCAAAACGATCGGGACCGGCCTGATCGACGTCAACGTCGTCAACTCCAACGTGGTTTTCGGGGGCCTCGTTGGGGCGATCGTCTGGAACCTGATCACGTGGTACTTCGGCATCCCGTCCTCCTCCTCGCACGCCTTGATCGGCGGCTACGCCGGAGCGGCGGTGGCCCGGGTCGGCATCCAGGCCATCGTGCCGGGAATGGCCTGGGTCAAGACGCTCTCCTTCATCGTCCTGTCGCCGCTGATCGGGATGCTCTTCGGATTCATCCTGATGACGAGCGTGTCGTGGATCTTCCGGAAAGTCCCTTACGGCGCCGTGGACCGGTGGTTCCGGCGCGCGCAGCTGTTCTCGGCGGCGGCCTTCTCCCTCTCACACGGGACCAACGACGCGCAGAAGACGATGGGAATCATCGGCGGTCTCCTCGTCGCCAACCAGCAGCTCTTCGCCGACCCGGGCTCCAGGTTCCACTGGATGCACCTGCCGAACCTCAAGGAGGTCCCGATCTGGATCATCCTCTCGGCGCATGCCGCGATCGCGCTGGGAACACTGACGGGAGGCTGGCGGATCGTCCGCACGATGGGGAGCCGGATCACGAAGTTGAAGCCGTTCTCGGGCTTCTGCGCGGAGACGGGCGGAGCGGCGACCGTGCTGCTGGCGTCCTACGGGGGGATCCCGGTCTCGACGACCCACACCATCACGGGGGCGATCATCGGCGTCGGGGCCACGCAGCGTTTCTCTGCCGTGCGCTGGGGCGTGGCGGGGCGGATCGTCTACGCCTGGATCCTGACGATCCCGATGGCTGCGGTCGTCGGGGCGCTTGCGTACGGAATCCTCCAGGCCCTCAGGCAGTGAGGAAGCCCCGGTGAAAACGCGGATCGCCGGGGCCCTCGCTCTCGCTGTCCTCGCCGGCGCGACCCGGCTCCGCGCCGCCATTCCCGACGCCGCGCCGTTCGACGCGGTGCTGTCCGAGCGGGCGAAGAACGGCGGGTTCGATTACGCCGGGACGACCGGGCAGGACCGCAAGCGGCTGGCGGCGTACTTGACCAACCTCGGCGACGCGCAACCGGAGACCATGACCCCTGAGGAGAAGAAGGCGTTCTACATCAACGCGTACAACGCGCTCGCCATCCAGACGCTCCTCGACCATCCGGGCCGGAGTATCCGGGACATCTCCGGCGCCTTCAACCGCTCGCGCTGGAAGGTCGGAGGGGAGATGCTCACGCTCGACGACGTCGAGAACCGGCTGCGGGACATGAAGGACTCGCGGATTCACTTCGCCATCGTCTGCGCGTCGCGCTCTTGCCCGCCGCTCGCCCCGCGCGCCTACACCGCCGCGGGCGTCGAGGTGGCGTTGGAGAAGCAGGGGCGAGCCTTCGTCAACGATCCCTCCCGCAACGTCATCGACCGTGTGAAAGGGCGCATCGCCCTCTCGAAGATCTTCCACTGGAACCGCAGGGAGTTCGAGCGCGACGGCGGCGGCAGCCTCCTGAAGTTCGTGTCCCGATTCGCGTCCGACCCGGCCACTGCCTCCTACGTCGCGACCTTTCCGAACGACCCGGAGTTCCTGGACTACGACTGGTCTCCCAACCAGCCCTGAAAAAAAGGGCCCCCGAAGGGGCCTGGAAGGAGGAGATCGATTGCGTGCTGACTTCTCTTACGGAGGACGGCCGCAGCGCGTCTAGGCGGGCTCCGGGGACTGCATGATCCGACTGCGGCTGAAGAAAGGGCGCGAGACCTCCGTCGAGCGACACCATCCCTGGCTCTTTTCGGGCGGCATCGCCTCGGAAGAGGGGGACGGGGCCGACGGCCTCGCTGAAGTGTTGGATTCGCAGGAGCGCGTGCGCGCGCATGGGAGCTATTCACCCGGCTCCCAGATCGTGGCCCGGCTCTGGACCTTCGACGGCCGCGTCCCCGACCGCGCCCTCCTGCTCGAGCGCTTCGAGGCGGCCAGGCGCCTTCGCGAGTCCGTCCTCCCTCCGCGGACGACGGGTTACCGGGCGGTCAACTCCGAGGGCGACCTTTGCCCCGGGATTCTTCTTGACATCTATGGCGGCGTCGCCGTCCTCGACCTCCTGACCGGCGGAGTCGAGAAATGGGAGGAGGACACCGTCTCCGCCGTCAACTCCGTCTTCCATCCGGAGGAGCTCCTCGTCCGCCGCACCGGCTCCGAGCGCGACCGCGGAGCTTCCAAATCCGAGATTCGAACTTCGAAATCCGAAATCCGCCTCGTTCCTTTCTTCGAGAACGGCCTCCGGTTCTTCGCGGACGTCGCGAGCGGCCAGAAGACCGGGTTCTTCCTGGACCAGCGCGACAACCGGATGCGGCTCGGCGCGCTCTCGAAGGGGCGGACGGCGCTGAACCTCTTCTCCTACAGCGGAGCCTTCTCGGTAGCGGCCCTGGCCGGCGGGGCGAAGCGGGCCGTGGACGTGGATTCCTCCGAGGCGGCGCTGGATCTGGCGCGGGAGCATCGCCGGGCCAACGGGTTACGGGCGGAGGAGGCCGACTTCGTGCGGGCCGACGTCTTCGATGACCTTCGCCGCCGCGCCTCGGCGGAGGAGCGGTGGGACATCGTCGTGTGCGATCCGCCGGCCTTCGCGAAGAAGAGAGGGGACGTGGCCGGCGCCGCCCGCGGCTACAAGGAGATCAACCGCCTCGCCATGTCGCTTGTGAAACCCGGGGGGTTCCTGCTGACCTGCTCCTGCTCCGGCCACGTGGACGCCGACCTCTTCCAGAAGATCGTCTTCTCGGCCGCCCTCGACGCCGGCGCCTCGTTCTCCATCACGGCGCGGCAGGGGGCCGGGGCCGATCACCCCGTCTCGCTGGAATGCCCGGAAGGGGAGTACCTGAAGGGGCTGTGGCTCTCGAGAGCGATTTGAACCCGGTTGCGATCCTGGGCCCGGCGCCGCCCGACCGCGGCGGGATCGCTCACGAGACCAGCCACCTCGCCGAGGAGCTCGGGCGGCTCTGCCCCGTCCGCTACTTCACGTTCTCGCGGCCGTATCCCGGCTGGCTCGATCCGCGGCGTTTCAGCCATGACCCCGGTCTCGCCCCGGCTCCCGCCGAGCCGGTGTTCGACTACCTCTCCCCGCTTTCGTGGCGCCGCGCGGCGGATCGGATCGCCTCCGCCGGCGCGTCCGCGGTGATCGTTCCCTGGTGGACGTCGTTCTGGGGCCTCCCCGTCCGCGCCCTCTTTCGGAACCTCGCGCGGTCGAGCCCCGCGACCTCGCGCGTCCTGCTCTGCCACAACCTCGAGGACCACGAGAGCGGCATCCTCCAGCGCTTCTTGACGACCGGGGCGCTCGACGCGGCCGACGCCTACGTCGTCCACTCGGAGGCGGACCGCGCCGTTCTCGAGCGCCGCTATCCGCGGCGGCCGGCCGCCGCCATCCCGCTGCCCGCGCTGCCGCCGCGCTTTGCCCGCGAGGAGGCGAGGCGGCGCCTGGGGATCGAGGGCCGGCTGGTCCTCTTCCTGGGCCTCGTCCGCAGGTACAAAGGCGTCTCGACCCTTCTGGAGGCGGCGCCGCGCATCGCTTCGGAGACGGGCGCGCGGATTGCCGTCGTCGGCGAGGTCTTCTCGGACGCGCGCGACCTCGAGGGCGCCGCGCGCCGGAACCCCGCCGCGGCGTCGATCCTCTGGCACGACCGATACGTCACCGAGGAGGAGATGGCGCTCTGGCTCGCCGCGTGTGACGTCGTCGCTCTGCCCTACCGGGAGATCTCGGGAAGCGCGATCGCGGCCCGCGCCATCGGAGCGCTGCGTCCCATCGCCGCCTCGGCCGTCGGCGGCCTGAAGGAGGTCGTCGTCGCCGGCTCGACCGGCGAGCTCTTCGAGCCGGGCGACGCCTCCGGGCTCGCGGCCGCCGTTTCCGCGATCCTCGAGCGCGGGTTCGAGTTTTACCGACCGGGCCTCGAGCGCGCGGCGGAAGACATGGCCTGGCCCCGGTACGCGCGGCGCATCCTCGACTTCCTCCGCTCGAATCCGTCCGAGAAAAATCCGGCGGGTATACTCCCGCGGCCATGGATTTCGAGCTGACGGAGGACCAGCAGCTCCTCCGATCCGCCGTCCGGGAGTTCGCCGAGGAGGTCGTCCGGCCCCAGGCGGCCCGGATCGACCAGACGGGCGAGTTCCCGAAGGACGTGTTCCACAAGGCCGGCGAGCTCGGCCTCGCGGGCGTGTCCGTCCCGGTTGAGTGGGGCGGCTCGGGCATGGACGTCCTGTCCTACTCGATCGTCATCGAGGAGATCTCGCGGGTGTGCGCCAACACCGGCGTCATCCTGTCGGTCAACAACTCGCTGGTCTGCGACCCGATCGAGAAGTACGGCAACGACGACCAGAAGAAGCGCTTCCTCGAGCCGCTGGCGAAGGGGCAGAAGCTGGGCTGCTTCGCCTTGACCGAGCCCAACGCCGGCTCCGACGCCGCCAACCAGCAGACCCGCGCGGTTCGCGAGGGGGACTGCTACCGCATCAGCGGCCAGAAGGTCTTCATCACGTGCGGGGAGAAAGCCGACCTCTGCGTCCTCTTCGCGATGACCGACCCCGAGAAGAAGGCCCGCGGCATCTCGGCCTTCGTCGTGGACACGGAGACGCCGGGGTTCGACCGCTCCCGCCACCAGGTCAAGCTCGGCGTCAACGCCTCTGGGACGGTCGAGATCTTCCTGACCGACGTGATGGTGCCGGCCGCGGACCGCCTCGGCAAGGAAGGGGAGGGGTTCAAGATCGCGATGTCCACGCTCGACGGAGGAAGGATCGGCATCGCCGCGCAGGCCGTGGGCATCGCGACGGAGGCCTTCGAGGCCGCGCTCGCCTATTCGAAAGCGCGGCGGGCGTTCGGAAGGCCCATCGCCGACTTCCAGGCGATCCGCTTCTACCTCGCGGACATGGCGACGGAGGTGGACGCCGCGCGGCTGCTGACCCGCCGCGCCGCCGCCGCCAAGGACGCCGCGAAGAACGGCGGCCGCTTCGGGTTCGAGGCCGCGGTGGCCAAGCTGTACGCCGCCGAGATGGCCCAGCGGGTGACGACCAAGGCCCTCCAGATCCACGGCGGGTACGGCTACACCAAGGAGTACCCCGTCGAGCGCAACTTCCGCGACGCCCGGATCACCGAGATCTATGAAGGGACGAGTGAGATCCACCGCCTGATCATTGCGAGAGAGATCTTCAAAGAGGCGGGAGTGGCGATCTAGATGCCCCAGACACGGATGTTCCGGGACCGCGTGGTCTCGATGGAGCAGACCCTGGAGGGGGGCGAGAAGAACCTGGAGCTGCTCAAGGCCCTCTGCCGCGAAGCGATGCCGGAGTTCAACTACCGCGAGCACTCGCTCGACCACGAGCGCGACCTCTTCGTCATGGTGCTCGAAGCGCCGGACGGCCGGACCCGGAAAGTGTCGTGGACGCGGATGGTTCTCTTCGACGCCGAGCGAATCCCTTCCGTGACCGGGAACCCGCTCGGCAACATGCGCAACAAGATCCTGGAGTTCCTCAAGGCCCGGGCCACGCGGCCCGAGATCGTCGTGACGTTCCGGCACCTGGAGGACGGATGGGCGGACACACCCGAGCCGCGGCGCGAGAAACGACGCCGGCGCGGCCGGGGCGACCGCGGGCGCCGCGAGGGAAGACGCGAGGCTCTTGAGCGGCCGCTCGACGCGGCCGGAAGAGGCCAGGCGGCCGCTGCAGGCCATCCCATGGCGAAGAATCGGCGGCCGCAGGCTCCGCCCTCGGCTGCTCCTTCGCAGGGGACTCCCGGAGCACCGGGCGGCGGAGGAGGAAGAAGGCGCCGGAGGCGGCGCCGCCGCGGCCGCGGACCGGGCGGGCCTCCGCAGGGCCCCGGCGGGCCGCCGGCTTCTCCATGAATTTCGAGATCTCGGAAGAGCACTCCCGAATCCGGGAGGCGGTCCGCGAATTCGCCGAGAAGGAGATCGGTCCCGGCGTGGCCGAGAGGGAGCGCGACGAGCGCTTCCCGCGGGAGGTCCTCGCCGGCCTGGCCGAGATGGGCGTCCTCGGAATGCTGGTGCCCGAGGAGTTCGGCGGCGCGGGGGCGGACGCGCTTTCGCTAATCCTCGCCTTGGAAGAGCTCTCCCGGGTCTGCGCCTCGACGGCCGTCATCGTCTCGGTCAACAACTCGGTCTTCTGTTACCCGGTCTGGAAGTTCGGCTCGGACGAGCAGAAGCGGACCATCCTGAAGGACGTCGCCTCCGGCAAGCTCCTCGGCGCCTACGCGCTGACCGAGCCGCAGTCGGGGTCGGACGCGGCCAACCAGAAGACCCGGGCGGTCCGGGACGGCGACGGCTACGTCCTGACCGGGGAGAAGGTCTGGATCACCAACGCGGGCGAGGCGGCCTGGTACCTCGTCATGGCGATGACCGATCCCCCCGCGGGAACCCGCGGGATCACGGCGTTCCTGGTCTCGGCCGAAGACCGGGGATTCCGCGTCGGCGCCAACGAGCCGAAGATGGGGCTGCGGGCATCGAAGACGGCGGCGATCTCCTTCGACGAAGTCCGCCTCCCGGCGTCCCGCCGCGTCGGGGCCGAGGGCGAGGGTTTCACGATCGCGATGAAGACGCTCGACCACTCCCGCATCGGGATCGCCGCGCAGGGGATCGGCATCGCGCGCGCCTGCTACGAGGCCTCCGTCGCCTACGCCGCCACGCGCGAGACCTTCGGCAGGAAGCTCGCGGAGCACGAGATCATCGCGTTCCAGATCGCGGACATGCGGGTCCAGATCGAGGCATCGAAGATGCTGACCTACCGCGCTGCGGTCCGGTCGGAGATCCCGGGCGTGCGCATCTCGCGCGAGGCCTCCATGGCGAAAGTCTTCGCGACGGAGGCATGCAACGCGATCGCGGCCCGCGCGGTTCAGATCTTCGGGGGCTACGGCTACTCCCGGGAGTACCCCGTCGAGCGGTACTACCGCGACGCCCGCGTCACGACGATCTACGAGGGCACGAGCGAGATCCAGCGGATGGTCGTGGCCAAGAACCTGCTCGCGGGGAGATAGAGATGGAAGAGACCAAGGACGGGCCGTTTCCGGTCGACTCGCCCTCGACGCCCGAGCCGGCGGCTCCGGTCCCGGCCGCGCCCGCTCCGGCCGAGCCGGCTTTCGTCGCCGCGCCGGCTCCGCCTCCGACCGCTCCTCCCGAGCCATCGGTCGCGGCGCGGCCCGAGCCTCCGCCTCCGCCGCCGTCCGCTTCGCGCGGCGCGCCGCCGCGTCCGGACCGCGAGCGAGGGCCTCGCCCCGAGCTCGTCGAGGTCAAGGAACCGGTGTACCGGGAGGCCGGCGCCTACCGCCTGAGACTCGACCCTCCCGACCTGGCGAGGCTGCGCGAGCTGCCCGGCTCGAAGGACAAGACCGAACGGGAGCTCGGCGAGCAGTTCTTCGACGCCCAGGCCGCGCGCCTCGTCGAGTCCATCGCGGGAGACATTCCGGCGGCTTCCGAGATCCGGGTCGTCGTGGATCCCTACTCCCGCCAGGCGTTTCTCGCCGTGGGAAGAACGATCCGGGGAATCGTGAGTTTCTAGCTATATATCGGCGCTGAAGAGTTTGACCGGGCCTCGATTCAGATGAGCTTTCCTCTGATGCGGATCCACCGACACCGCGACGTCTCCGGGCGACGCCCCGGCGTCGGCGAGGTTTTCCGCCCAGCCCTCCACCCGGAAGCGAAGGAAGTCCTCGGCCAGCGCCGGCTCTTCCTTGGTCTCGAAGTCGGGCAGTGACTTCAGCCGGTCCACGTTCTCCCCGTCGATCGAGAACGTGTACCCCTCCCTCGTCATCCTGTACGTTTTTCCCGAGGCGTGCGGTCTCACGGAAGGAATATTAATGCGGCCGGCGCGTTTTTCCGCCCCGATGAAACCACGCATTCGGACCCTCCTGCTGGGCCTCGTCCTCGCCGGCCTCTTCGTCGGCCCGGCGCGCGGACAGGCGATCCGCAATCACTTCGAGTCCGACTCGATCGGCCGTCCGCCCGCATTCTTCGACTTCGTCGTCCTGGGCGCGCCCGGCCCCGCCGCCTGGAGGGTCACGGGCGGCCACAACCCGCCCTCCGCTCCGAACTTCGCGGCGCAGATCCTCGCCGAAAGGCCGAACGACTCGATCGCCGCGGCGCTGCGCCGAAACGCGAACTACCAGGACGGGACCTGGTCCATCGCGCTGATGAACGAGGGGGGCCAGGGAGGCATCGTCTTCCGGATGGTGGACGAGAAGAACTTCCTCGTCCTCCTCGTGGATGTCGCGGGAGGGGATGCGACGCTCGCGTCCTTCCGCAACGGGACGCGCCAGGAGCTCGCAAAAGGAAAGGCCGCGATCGTCAACGAGTGGGGGTTCCTGAAGATCACGGCGAAAGGGCCGAAGATCTCCGCGACCTGGGACTCGAAGCCCCTTCTCGAAGCGACCGACCCCGCGCCGGCGGCGGGCCGCGCCGGAATGGCGACGGCGGGCCACGCGATTACCTCTTTCGACGAGTTCGTGCTCGAGCCCGCGGCGAAATAGTTACGGCGCGATCGTCGCGGCGTAGCGGAACTTTCCCCCCTCGACCTTCAGGATCACCGCGGGCTTGACCGGGTTGCGGTCGGCGTCCATCGTGAGCGCCCCGGTCACGCCCGGGAAGTCCGCCGTCGAAGCGAGGGCGTCGCGGAGCCGCTTGCCCTCGGTCGAGCCCGCTCGTTTCATGGCGTCGGCGACGAGCCGGGCCGCGTCGTAGGAGAGCGTGGCGATCGAGTCCGGAAGGATCCCATAGGCCTTGCGGTACTCCTCGACGAACGCTCGCACCGCGGGAGAGGGATCGTCCACAGAGTAGTGGTTGGAGAAGCAGGCGCCCTCGATGGCGGCGCCTCCGATCTCGACGAGCTTGGGGGAGTCCCATCCGTCCGCGCCGAGGAGTGTCGCCTGGATCCCGAGCGACCGCGCCTGGCGCGCGATCAGCCCCGCGTCGGTGTAATAGCCGGGGATCATCACCGCTTCGGGCGCGGCGGCCTGGATCGCGGTCAGCTGCGCCGAAAAGTCGCTGTCGCCCTCGGCGTACTTTAGCTCGGCGACGATCCGCCCTCCGAGCGCCGTGAAGGCGTGGCGGAAGGCATCCGCCAGGCCGACGCTGTAGTCGCTCTTGGAGTCCACGAGGAGTGCCGCCGTCTTCAGTCGGAGGTTCTGCCACGCGAACGTCGCGACGGCCTTCCCCTGGAAGGAATCGATGAAGCAGGCGCGGAAGATGTAGTCCCCTTTCTTCGTGACCTCCACGTTCGTCGAGGTGGGCGAGATCATCGGGACCTGGTAGTTCTGCGCGATCGGCGCGGCCGCGAGGCTCCGCGAGGACGCCTGCTCCCCGATCAGCGCCACGACGTGGTCCCGCGTGATGAGCTTGGAGACGGCCGAGGCCGCCTCGGAGGGGTCGTTGTGGTCGTCCTCGACGAGCAGGTCGATTTTCTTGCCGAGGACCCCGCCGGCCGCGTTCAACTGGTCGATGGCCAGCTTCGCGCCGTTCTTGCCGGAAAGCGCGAAGGTCGCCTGGGGCCCCGTCAGCGCCCCGAAGAAGCCGATCTCGATCTTCTGGGCTTCGGGGTTTTTTTCGCCTCCACAGCACGACGCGAGAAGGGCGATCAATGCCAGTCCCGCGAAGCTTCTCCCGCGACGCATCGGAGGGATTCTAAGCTCGCGCCGCGCTTGATAGCCTTGCACCCCGATTCGCCGAAAGGCGTACTTAGAGGGGCGATGAACGATCAGAAAACCTACGACGTCGCGATCATCGGATCGGGGCCCGGGGGATACGTCGCCGCGATCCGCGCGGCTCAGCTCGGGCTCTCGGTGCTGGTCATCGAGAGGGAGTCGCGCCTGGGCGGCGTCTGTACGCTGCGAGGCTGCATCCCGACCAAGGCGCTCCTGCACACGGCCGACCTCCTGGAGGCGGCGCGGCACGGCGCCGAGGTCGGCGTGGCGACGCGCGAGGTCCGGTTGGAGCTCGCCGCGGCCATGAAGCACAAGGAGAAGGTCGTCCGCCAGAGCTCCAACGGCGTCGCCTTCCTGATGAAGAAGAACAAGGTCGACGTCGTCAACGGCTTCGGCCGGATCGCCTCGCCCGGCCGGATCTCCGTCGCCGGCAGCGACGGCGCCGAGACCGCCTACTCCGCCCGCAACATCCTGGTCGCGACGGGGTCCGCGCCCCGCTCGCTCCCCGGGATGGAGATCGACCACAAGACGATCCTGTCCTCGGACTCGATCCTCGAGGTGACCGAGATCCCGAAGTCGCTGCTCGTCATCGGCAGCGGCGCGGTGGGGGTCGAGTTCGCGTCGGTCTTCTCCCGCTTCGGCTCCAAGACGGTGGTCGTCGAGATCCTTCCCCGCGTCGTCCCGATCGAGGACGAGGAGGTCTCACGCGAGCTCGCCGCCTCGTTCAAGAGGCAGGGCATCGCGGTGTACGTGGACACGCGCATCGAGAGGGTCAACCGCACGGAGGGGGGAGTCGAGGTCCTCGCGCGCTCGGCGGGTGAGAAGACGGAGAACTTCAAGGCTGAGAAGATCCTGATGGCCGTCGGGAGAAAGCCCCTCTCCGAGGGGATCGGCCTGGAGGGCGCCGGGGTCGCGACCGACCGCGGCTACATCCTCGTGGACGGGATGATGCGGACCAACGTGCCGGGCATCTACGCGATCGGGGACGTCGTCCCGACGCCACAGCTCGCCCACGTAGCCTCGGCCGAGGGGATCGTGGCCACCGAGCACATGGCCGGGAAGAACCCCCCGCCGCTCAACTACGACCAGGTCCCCGGCTGCACGTACTGCACGCCCGAGATCGGCTCGATCGGCCTGACCGAGGCGAAGGCGCGGGAGCGCGGCTACGACGTCGCGGTTGGCAAGTTCCCCTTCTCGGCCAACGGCAAGGCCCGGATCCTGAACGACACGAGCGGGTTCGTGAAGATCGTGGCCGAGAAGAAGTACGACGAGGTCCTGGGTGTCCACATCGTCGGCCCGCACGCCACCGAGCTGATCGCCGCCGCCGGGTCTGCGTTACGGATGGAGGCGACTTCCGAGGAGATGGCCCGGACGATCTTCGCCCACCCGACGCTCTCCGAGGCGATGCACGAGGCCTCGGAGGCCGTCGAAGGCAAACCGATTCACATTTGAAGCGGAACTAGTCTCCCGGTCCCCTCGGCAGCTCTCCGTTTCCCGCGGGCATCATCGGGAGATCGCCGGGAGCGGACTGCGTCGCGGGGGCCGGAGGGTAAGCGAAAGTCTTTCCCTCTTTGTAGTCGCCGGGAGAGTTCGGATAGCCGATGTTGGAACCCGGCACCTGCCGGGAATCCCACTCGGGCTTGTACTTGCGATCCGGGTTGAAGAGCGCGCTGCCGTCTTTCCGCTGGCCGGGCTGTGATCCCGCCTCCGCCGATCCGGGGGCGGCGCCGTTCGCGGCAGCGGAGCCCGACCCGGGGCCGGTGGGGCCAAGCACGATCAGGTCCTTGCCGGGCCGAGGGCCGCGCGCCGCCCCGGCGGGCGCGGGGGCCGTCGAGAGACGCTTGACGTCGGCCCTCTTCACGCTGACGAGGAGGCCGTCCGGGTAACGGTGAAAGAGGAGGGCCGTCCCGGTGTCGCGAGGCTGGTCCTTCGCCCACGCGATCTCGCCTCCCGCGAGCTCGATCCGGTAGACCGTCGCCGCGCCGGGAGCGGGGCCCGGAGCGAGGCCCAGAAGGGAAATCGCGACCGCCGCCAGAACGTTTCCCATGGGGACCCTGATTATACCGTTCAGAGCCGGGTCTCGGCCCCGCGGTAGCCGGGGCAAGCAGGAAATAGAATGGAAAATCTTCGACCCATGAGCCAGGAAAGAGAAAGGGCCCCGGCCGATCTGGCAGCCCTCCGCATCCGCCGCGAGCCCGAAAAAAGCCGTGGTCCACGCGGGTGGCTGCTCGCGCTCGCCCTGCTCGTCGTCGCGGCGGGGGCGGCGGCGTTCCTCTACTCCGGTCGCGCCCTGCGGGGCCGGACCGTGGAGACGGTCTCGGCGTCCATCGTGACGGAAGGGCAGGCCACCACCCTCCTTTCCGCGACCGGCTACGTCGAGGCCGAGCGCAAGGCGGACCTCTCGCCCAAGATCACCTCCCGGATCACCGAGCTGAACGTGACCGAGGGGACCCGGGTGCGCAAGGGAGACGTCGTCGCCAGGCTCGATCACACCGACCTCGACGCCCAGCTCGCCGACGCGAAGGCGACGTGGGTCAACGCGAGAGCGGAGATGGAGAGGCAGGACGCGCTTCGGAAGGAAGGCCTCGCTCCCCAGTCGGCCGTGGACGCCGCGGTCGCTTCGGAAGCCTCGACTCGAGCGAAGGTGGCCTACGTGGAGGCGCTGCTCTCCTATACGGAGATTCGCGCGCCCTTCACCGGGGTCATCACCGCCAAGCGCGCGTTCGTGGGAGAGGCGGTCTCGCCCTTCGGGTCCTCGCCGTCGGGGGGCGGCTCGGGCGGAGCCATCGTGACCCTCGTCGAGTTCTCGACCCTCTACGTCGGCGCCGACGTCAACGAGTCCAACCTCGCCAGGTTGTCGGACCGCCAGCCCGCGGAGATCTCGCTGGATGCCGTGCCGGACAAGACCTACCACGGCTTCCTGCGCCAGATCGTCCCCTCGGCGGACCGGCAGAAGGGGACCGTCCGGGTCAAGGTCGCCTTCCTCGACGCGGACGACAAGATCCTGCCGGACCTCTCCGCGCGCGTGTCGTTCACGGCCGCTCCGACGCAGGGTAAGGCGGCGCGGACGAGGATCCTCGTCCCGAAGTCGGCGCTCGTCTCGCGGGAGGGGTCTTCCGGGGTCTTCCGAATCGTCGAGGGGAAAGCGAAGTTCACGGTCGTCGAGACCTCCGGCGACGTCCAGGGCCAGGTGGAAGTGACAAAGGGCCTGCAGGGAGGAGAGACTCTCATCTCGCAGCCCGAGAAAGCGGGAATCCGCGACGGAGACCGTGTGAAAGTGGAAGGGGGACCGGCCGCATGAGCGACGCTCTGATCGAAATCTCCCACGTCGAGAAGGTCTATCGCCGGGACGCGCTGGAGATCCCGGTCTTGAACGACGTGAACCTGAAGGTTCCGGAGGGCGAGTTCCTCGCGCTGATGGGGCCCTCGGGATCGGGCAAGACGACCCTCCTGAACCTGATCGCGGGCATCGACCAGCCCACGCGCGGCCGGGTCGTCGTCGGCGGGCGCGACATCTCGCAGATCTCGCAGACGGAGCTGGCGAAGTGGCGCTCGGGCACGATCGGCTTCATCTTCCAGCTCTACAACCTGATCCCGGTGCTGACGGCGTTCGAGAACGTCGAGCTGCCGCTGCTTCTGACGAAGCTGAAGAGGTCCGAGCGCAAGCGCCACGTCGAGACGGCGCTGTCGATCGTCAACCTCGCCGACCGGATGGACCATTACCCACGGCAGCTCTCGGGCGGACAGGAGCAGCGCGTGGCGATCGCGCGGGCCATCGTCTCCGACCCCTCGATCCTCGTGGCCGACGAGCCGACAGGGGACCTCGACGCGAAGTCCGCCGAGGAGATCCTCGAGCTCTTGAACCGCCTGAACCAGGAGTTCCAGAAGACGATCGTGATGGTCACGCACGATCCCAAGGCCGCCGGCCGGGCCCACCGGATGGTCCACCTCGACAAGGGAGTTCTCCACTCCGAGGAACTGACGGAGACCGGGACGCTGATCGGCAGGAGGGCGAAGGTCGAATGAAATACCTGAACCTGATCTGGCGAAACGTCTTCCGCAAGAAGACGCGGATGGTCCTGACGACCGGCTCGATCGTGCTGGTGCTCGTCCTGATCGTCGTCCTGACGTCGCTCCTGCGGGCGATGGAGGCCGACCCGTCGGGAGGGAAGGGCTCCAACCGGCTGATCGTCCAGCACTCGACGGGCCTCGGGAACCTCCTGCCGCTCTCGCAGCGGCAGCGCATCGAGCAGATCCCGGGGGTCGTGGCCGTCTCGCCGGAGACCTGGTTCGGCGGCGTCTACAAGGACGACCGGCCGGAGAACTGGATCGGGCAGCTCTCGGCCGACCCGGACATCTACTTCGACAAGATCTTCGACGATGCCACGATCGACCCGAAGGTCAACGCCGAGTGGAAGGCGACGCGCAACGGGTTCGTCGCGGGCAAGAAGATCGCCGACAAGTTCGGGTGGAAGAAGGGGGACCACATCATCCTGCGCGGAACCTACATCCCGACCAACCTCGACCTGGTCTACATCGGGCCCTACAGCGCGGGGGACGAGTCCAACGTCTTCTTCCACAACGAGTACCTGAACGAAGCGAACTGGTTCGGGAAGAACCGGCTGACCGGGCTCTACTACCTGAAGGTCGCGAACGGCGAGGACGTCCCGAGGGTGGCCGCGGCCATCGACCGGATGTTCGAGAACAGCGACGCTCCGACCAAGACGCTCACCGAGAAGCAGTTCCAGCTCCAGTTCATGGAGATGATGGGCAACGTCAAACTGCTGATCAACGGGATCTCCCTCATCATCCTCTTCGCCGTGACGCTGATCGTGGCCAACACCGTCGCCATGTCGGCGCGCGAGCGGGTCACCGAGATCGCGGTGATGCGGACGCTCGGGTTCCGGCGCAGCCACATCCTCTCCTTCATCCTCTCCGAGTCCGTTCTCATGTCCCTTCTCGGCGGCATTCTCGGCGTGTTGATCGCGAAGTTCGTCCTGATCCCGATGCTCCTCGCGGTCGGGGAGAAGACGTCGATCTCGGCCTGGCTGATCAACTTCCGCGTCACGGTCCCGACCCTCGTCATGGCCTTCACGGTGTCTGTCGGCGTCGGGGTTTTCGCGGGCTTCGTGCCGGCGATCAACTCGTCGCGGATCAAGATCGTGGACGGGCTGAGGCAGGTGGTCTGATGGCCATCCCGCTGAAATACAACTTCCGCAACCTGTTCGTGCGAAGGGTCTCCACGGGGATGACCGTCTTCGTCATCGGACTCGTGGTGGCGGTCTTCCTGTGTGTGCTGGCGCTGGTGCAGGGAGTCACGCGGACCCTGTCGGTCACCGCCTCGACGCGAAACGTCCTGACGCTGCGGGTGGGCTCCCAGGCGGAGATGCAGAGCGTGATCACGAGGGACCAGGCGGACCAGATCAAGTCCCTGCCCGGCATCGAGAGGAGTCCGGACGGGCGGCCCTACGTCTCGCCGGAGATCATCACGCTGATCAGCCTGCCCCGCGAGGACGGCAAGACGAGCAGCAACGTGCAGGTCCGCGGGATGGACCCGATCGGCGTCGAGATGCGGCCCTCGGTGAAGATCGTGGACGGCCGGATGTTCCAGACCGGCAGCAACGAGGCGATCGTGTCGCGCAACCTTTCCAAGCGCTACGCGAACATGAAGCTCGGCCAGCCGCTCAAGTCCGGGAGCTTCCGGTGGATCATCGTCGGCCTCTTCGACGCCTCGGGAAGCGCGTACGAGTCCGAGATCTGGACGGATGCGAAGGACCTGCAGCAGCAGTTCAAGCGGCAGGTCTTCTCCTCCGTCTTCGTCCGCACGCCCGACGCTGCCGCGGCGAACAGGTACATCGAGACGGTCAAGGGGGACCAGAGGTTGAAGCTCGAGGGCAAGACGGAGCGGAAGTACTACGACGAGCAGATGATCACGGGCGACCCGATCAAGGCGCTGGCCTTCATCGTCGGCTTCTTCACGGCGATCGGCGCGGCCTTCGGGGCCATGAACACGATGTACGCGCAGGTTTCGGCGCGCACCCGCGAGATCGGGACGCTGCGCGCGATCGGGTTCTCGCGGAGGTCGATCCTCACTTCGTTCGTGCTCGAGGCCCTGCTCCTGTGTCTGGCGGGCGGTCTCCTCGGGGTCGTCTTCACGTTCCTCGTCTTCAACCTGTTCCTCACGAAGCCGACGGGGACCATGAACTTCCGGACGTTCTCGGAGGTCCTCTTCAACTTCCGCATGACGCCGGCCCTGATCTCCGGCGGCCTCGTCTTCTCGCTCGCGATGGGCCTCTTCGGCGGGTTTTTCCCGGCCTGGCGCGCCGCGCGGCTCAAGATCGTGAACGCGCTGCGGGAGGTCTAAAACTCGGCCGCGTCCCTCGGGACGACGTGGACGCGGCGCTTGCCGTTGGGCTCGTCGACGATCCTGCCCCAGGGCACGTCGGGGTCATGCTCGAAGACGCAGAGCCAGCCCGCCCGGGCGGCCTCGTCGGTCAAACGTTTCTTGTTTTCGATGAGCTCGACCGGGTAGAGGTCGTAGCTCATGATCCAGGGCAGGGGCACGTGCGCGGTCGTCGGCAGGGCGTCGGCGAAGTAGAAGCAGGTCTTGCCTCCGGATTCGATCCGCACCGCCTGCATCCCCTCGTTGTGCCCCGGCACGGGCAGGACCGTGAGGCCCGGCCGGATCTCGCGGGCGCCCGAGAAGGCCTCGAGCCGTCCGGCCGCCGCCCAGGGCTCCCAGTTCTCGGGCTGATAGGACGCGCGGTCGCGCTCGTGCGGCGCGCGGGCGTGGGCGAGCTCGGCCTCCTGCACGTAGAG
>DATFQY010000109.1:0-3652 GCA_035263845.1 Thermoanaerobaculia bacterium
GGAGAAACGATGCGTTGGAATCCGGGCCGGGCGTCCTGTGCGTTCCTCGTAGCGGCGGCGGTTCTCGGAGTCTCCTGCTCGAAGGAGAAAGGCTCTTCGGATCAGGCCGCCGCGAAGTCCTCCGGCGTGACGCGGCGGGACGTGGCGAAGTACGTCATCCAGGCGCGCGGAGAGTCGCCGGCGTCGGGTTGCACGACGCCGTTCTTCACCGACGTTCCGTGCTCCGATCCGGGGTGGGGGTGGATCGAGAAGATGCGGACCGACGAGCTGACAAAAGGGTGCGATCCTCCCAAGCCGCTCTTCTGCCCGGACGCCTCCATCACGCGGGCGCAGGCGGCGATGTTCGTGTCACGGTCCGCAAACGGGGGAGAGGCGTCGGTGCCGGTGAGCTACGGGCCCGACGCGGTCACGAGGCGCAGCTACTCCTGCGATGCCGCGAAGCCGAGTCTCCACTTCAAGGACGTCACGACCTCCGACATCTTCTGCCAGCACGCACACTTCGTCTGGGCCAAGGGCGCCATCCCCGAAGCTGACGTCTTCCGTCCCAAGGACAGCGTCACGAAGGCGGAGATGGACGAGATGGTGCTGAAGGGGTTCGAGGTCCGGAAGCAGTAGCTCTAGCCACATCTTTAGCGCGCCTTGGTGCGCCGAAGGCGCGGATTCTGCACGTTCGCGTAGCGACGGTCAGTAGCCGGCCAGGGCTCGAGCGGCCTGGCACACCTTCGAGGCGTTGGGGAGGAAGAAGTCTTCCAGGGGAGGCGAGTAGGGGACCGGGGTGTCGGGGGCGGTGACGCGGACGAGCGGCGCGTCGAGGTACTCGAAGCAGCGCTCCGCCAGGATCGCGGCGATCTCGGCCCCGATCCCGCCGGTGCGGGTCGCTTCGTGCAGCAGGATCGCCTTGTTGGTTTTCGCAACCGACGAGAGGATCGTCTCCTCATCCAGCGGGAAGAGCGTCCGTAGGTCCACGACTTCCGTGTCGATCCCCTCGCGCTCCAGGGTCGCCGCGGCTTCCAGCGCGGTCCAGACCATCGCGCCATAGGTCAGGATCGAGAGGTCCCGCCCCTCGCGGCGCACGGCGGCCTTTCCGATCGGGACGACGTAGTCCTCGCGCGGAAGCTCTTCCTTGATCCGCCGGTAGAGGAACTTGTGCTCGAGGTAGATGACCGGGTCCTCGTCGCGGATCGCTGCCTTCAGAAGCCCCTTCGCGTCGTACGCGGTCGCGGGCTGGACGATCTTCAGCCCCGGCGTGTGGGCGAAGTACGCCTCGGGGTTTTGGGAGTGGAACGGACCGCCATGGACGCCTCCGCCAGAGGGGCCACGGATGACGAGCGGCACGCCGACGCCCGTGCGGTAGCGCGACTTGGCTGCGAAGTTGGTGATCATGTCGAAGGCGCAGGAGATGAAGTCGGCGAACTGCATCTCGGCGACCGGCCGCATCCCCATCATCGCCGCGCCGACCGCCGCGCCGACGATCGCGGTCTCGGAGATCGGCGAGTCGAGCACTCGGTCTTCGCCAAATCGCTCGAGCAGCCCCTCCGTGACCTTGAAGGCGCCGCCGTAAACGCCGATGTCTTCGCCCAGGAGAAAGACGCGCTCGTCGCGCTGCATCTCTTCCAGGAGTGCCTCGCGGATCGCCTCGACGTAGGTCGTCTCCGGCCTCGCGGCCTCGCGCGCGGCGGCGGCGATGCCGATGTCGGACTCGCTCAACGGCGCCTCCGCACCATCGCCGGTTCGACGCCGGCGCCGGCCGGCGCATAGACGTTGGACAGCGCTTCCTCGGCGGCGGGAAAGGGAGAGGCCAGGGCCAGCTCGACGTCGCGGTCGAGCTCCACTCCGACCGACGCGTCGATGGCCGACAGGTCCTCCATCGTCGCTTTCCCGGATTCGACGAGAACGCGGATGTAACGCTCGATTGGATCCCGCCGCTTCCAGTCCTCGAGCTCCTCGCGCGGGACGTAGTGCTGCGAGTCGTGCTCCGCGTGCCCCTTCATGCGATACGTGACGGCCTCGACGAGCGTCGGGCCTCCGCCTTCCCTTGCTCGATTCACCGCGCGCCGCGTGGCTTCATAAACGGCCAGGACATCGTTGCCGTCCACGCTCATGCCCGGGACTCCGTAGCCGATGGCCTTGTCGGCCAGGCTGCGTGCGAGCGTCTGCTTGCGCATCGGGGTCGAATAGGCCCAGCCGTTGTTCTCGGCGATCAGGACGAGAGGCAGCTTCTGCACGGCCGCGAAGTTGAAACCCTCGTGGAACGCGCCCGTGGACATCCCGCCGTCGCCGATGTAGGTCAGCGCGACGGTGCTCTTCTTCCGGAGACGCACGCCGAGCGCGATCCCGGACATGACGGCGACCAGCGCCCCGAGCATCGAGCTCGGAGAGACCAGTCCCCGGTCGGGTGTGCCGAAGTGAAGGTTCGAGTCCTTGCCTCCGGAGGGCGAGGACGCACGCCCCATGTACTGCGCGAAGACGTCGCGGGGCGTGTAGCCCATGACGAAGACCGAGCCGAGGTTGCGGATCAGCGGGCCGACCACGTCGCCTTCCTCGAGGGCGTAGGCGCTCCCGACCGAGGTCGCCTCCTGCCCGAGCGAGCGGTAGAGACCGCCGAGCACCTTGCCCTGGCGGTAGAGGTTGACGAGGCGGTCTTCGGCGCCGCGGTTGAGCCGCAGGAAACGGTAGATTTCGAGCTTCTCTTCTCGGGTCAGGTCGGGCATTGGGGGTCCGCGCGGGGATTATAGAGATGAAAAACCGATTTCGGAGTTCGGATTTGGGAACTCGGAATTGCCCGGGGGCTAGAATCCCGGCGTGAGCGGATTGCGCGTCTCAGTCGTAATCGCTTCCGACCGGGTCGCGGACCTACTTCCGGTTTGTCTCGGGTCACTGGCCGGCCAGCGGGGTGCGCCGGACTTCGAGGTCCTCGTGGCCTCCTCCTCACGCCCGGCGGAGGCCGCGGGCGCTTCGCTTCCGCTCGTCTGGATCGAGGCCTCCGATCGCAACCCGGCGCGGCGGCGCAACCTGGCGGCGAGGCGGGCGGGGGGCGGAGTCCTCGCCTTCCTGGACGACGACGCCGAGGCGGAGGCGGGATGGCTCGCCGCAGGCGCCCGGGCCCTGGAGCGGTGCGACATTGCCGGCGGTCCGGACCTGCTTCGGGAGGGGGCGTCGGTCGCGGAGCGGCTTTCCGACCTCCTCCTGGCGACACCGGGGATCGGGAGCGGCGTACCGGCGCATGGGCGCAACCCGCGCGGAGGCGCCATGCGATCACCGCACGACCTGGCCCTCTGCAATCTCTTCGTACGCCGTGAGACGTTCGACGCAATCGGCGGGTTTGACGAGGCGCTCGGCTACGTCTCCGAGGACACGGATTTCATCCGCCGCGCGATGGCAGCGGGGGCGAGGGTAGAGCTCGATCCGGCGGTCCGGGTACGCCACCGACGCCGGTCCTTCCCGAGGGCCTACCTCGCGCAGCGCTGGCGCTACCGGGTCAAGACAGGCCGGCTGCTCGTCGAGCGGCCGGGCCTCCACGCTCGGGGGCGGATCGCCGTATTCCTCTCGATGGGATTCCTGCTGACCGCGTTGGCCGCGCTGTTTGGAGCGGCGGTCATCGAGCCGACGCTCCTCCTCTATGCGGCAGCGACGTGGGCGTTCTCCTTCCCGA
>DATFQY010000110.1:0-14252 GCA_035263845.1 Thermoanaerobaculia bacterium
CGACTCGGAGGCGCGCCCGAGGATGGTCCGCACGAAGCCGCTCCAGCAGAGGGCGGGCGGGTAGTCGGGCGCGAGCGCGACCGCCCGCCGCAGGGCCCGCTCCGCGGCGGCCCAGTCCCTGTCGCTGAACGCGAGAAGGCCCTCCACGTAGAGCAGCTCCGCCGACTCCCCCTGCTGCGCCGCCTTCGCGAGCGATTCCCTCGCCGACCGGTAGGCCTCGGCGGGGGCAACCAGGCCGTAGAAAACGGCTAGGATCCGGACCTCGGAAAGCCCGACCCAGGACGCGGCGTGCGTTGGATCGAGCCGCACGGCCTCCTCGAAAGCCTTCGCCGCGGCGGCGAGCTCGTTCTTCGAGTACCGGAGGTGACGGCCCATGAGGTAATGCCGGTAAGCGTGAGGTTCGCGACCTGCGGACGAGCGCGGACCTCGTGTTCCCCGGGCGAGAGCTTCGCCTGCACCGCTTCCACGACTCCCGCCGCGATGTCGTCCTGCAGGGCGAAGACATCCGCCGCGTCGCGGTCGTAGCGCTCGGACCAGAGCTGATAGCCCGACTCGACGCCGGTCAGCCGCGTGGTGACGCGCAGCCGGCTTCCGGCCGCCCTCACGCTTCCCTCGAGAACGTGGCTCACAGAGAGCGCCCGGGCGATCTCGGCGAGGTCCTTGCCCTCGCGCGCCGCGCGGAAGGCCGAGGTCCGGGATGCGACGCGGATCCCCCGCACCCGCATCAGGGCGTTCATGATCTCCTCGGCCATCCCCTCGCACATGTAGTCCTGGTCCTTCGCCGCGCTCAGGTCCTCGAAGGGAAGGACCGCGATCGCCACGACAGCTTCCGGAACGGCTTTCGGAACAGGCAACGTGGTCTCCGTCCGCAGATCCTTCAGCTCGTTGTAGACGTCGCGGGAGGTCTGGTAACGGTCGCTCGGGTTCTTCTCCAGGCACCGCCGGACGATCCGGCCGAGGTGCGGCGGAACGTCGGGGCGAAGCTCGGTGACCGCCGCGGGACTGTCGCGGAGGATCGAGGTCAGCAGTTCCACGGCCGAGTCGCCCCGGAAGGGGCGCTCGCCCGTTAGCATCTGGTAGAGCACGATCCCGAGAGAAAAGATGTCCGAGCGCGCGTCTAGCTTCGCGCCCCGAGCCTGCTCGGGCGACATGTAGGCCACCGTGCCGAAGACCTGGCCCTCACTGGTCAGCTCGACGAGGCTGGCCGTCGGAATCTCGTCCGCGCGGCCGCCGGAGGCCGCCGCCTCGAGCTTCGCCAGGCCGAAGTCGAGCACCTTGACCCGTCCCTCGCGCGTGACCATCACGTTAGCCGGCTTCAGGTCCCGGTGGACGATCCCCCGCTCGTGCGCGGCCGAGAGCGCCTCGGCGAGCGGGACGGCGACGTCGAGGAAGCGGGAGAGCGGGAAGCCGCCGGAGAGCATCGCCTTGCCGAGGCTCTCTCCTTCGACGAGCTCCATCGCGAGATACCACGTCTCCCCAGCCCGCTCGATGGAGTAGATGGTGACGACGCCGGGGTGGTTGAGTGCGGCGAGTGCCCGCGCTTCCCGCTCGAACCGGGTGAGGCGCTCCTCGTCCCGCGCCATGTCCTCCGGAAGGACCTTGATCGCCACGTCCCGCCCCAACCTGGGGTCCCTCGCGCGGTAGACCTCTCCCATCCCTCCGGCGCCCAGCGCCGCGAGGATTTCGTACGGACCCAACCGGGTTCCGGCGGAAAGCGGCACAGGCGGATGCTACTTCGACCCGGCGACGAGCTTCCGGAACCTCGGGTTGTTGCGGAGCGGGTCGAAGGTCGGGTCGATCTTCAGCCAGCCGGGCGAGAGGTAGTAAGGGATCTTCAGCAGCGGCTCGAGCTGGTCGAGCGCCTTCTCCGGCTCGCCGGTGAGAATGTAGATTCGCGCGAGTTGGTGCTGCACGTATGGACCCTGGACAGCATCCTTCGACACCGGCTGGAGCGCGGCGCCTCGCAGACCCTCCCGGATCGCTTCGTCCCTGCGGCCCAGATACGCGAGCGACAAGCCGAGGAAAACATGCCGCTGCGCGTCGTCGGGCGACTCGCGTAGCTGTTCGTCCACGGCCTTGCGCGCCTCTTCGGCATGTACCCTGACGTTCGCCGGGTCGTTCTTGAGGGCATAGGCCTGCGCGAGGCAGACGCCCCAGGTTCCCCGGTCTTCGTCGAACGCGCTCGGCGTCAGCCGCAGCAGCAGCTCGCGCTGTCCCTCGTCGAGCACCCAGACGAGATCCTGGTAGTTCGCGAGATAGGCCACGAGCGCCGTGGGCTCGACGTCCTTGGGCGCAGCCTGGAGGACCCCGCGGGCCCCGGCGAGATCTCCTTCCCCGAGGAAAGTCATCGCCTTGCGCTCGATCAATTGGAGGTTCGAGGGAGCCAGCGCGAGAGCGCGATCAAATACCTCTCGCGCGTCTCGGAAGCGCCGCAGCAGCGAGAGTGTCAATCCCAAACGCCGCACCGCCAGAACGGATCGGGGATCGAGCCGCTCGGCCTGCCTCGCGTGCTCCAGCGCCGCGTCCCACCGTCCCAGGGAATACTCGGCCACGGCTACCCCAGCGAGGAGCTCGGCGTTCGACGGCGCCAGCCGTTGCGCCTTCGCATACTGTTCCAGCGAGAGTTTCAATTGCTTGCCGACCATTCGCTGATAGGCCCCAAGGGCGAAGTACCCGTCCGGACGATCGGGGGCTAACGCGACAGCCTTCTCGCCGGCCTTGCGGGCCCGTTCGGCCAGCTCCGGCGCGGGCGCGCCATTGGAGTAGAGAAGCGAGGTGGCGACCGACCCGTGGGCCCAGGCCAGCGCGAAATTCGGATCCAGCGCGACGGCCTGCTCGTAGAACGCCAAAGATTTCCGGAGGCTCGGCGGGTCGGATACCGACATGCCCCGGGAAGCCTCTTCGCCTTTGAGGAAGGCGTCGTAGGCCGCGAGGTTTCGCGTGGGCTTCTCGGACAGCCGCTTCTCCTCGCCGGCTCCCAGAGCAACTCCCAGGGCCTGGGCCACCTTCGTCGCGATGTCGGACTGGACCCGGAACACGTCCGTCAGCGACGCGTCGAACGGCTGTTGCCACTTCGAGGTCGGTGCGTCGGGGTGCGTCACGTCCACCAGCTCCGGGCTGACGTGAACCCGGCTCGTCCCTTCCAATTTCTCCCAGCGCACCGTGGCGGTCAGAAGGTACGCCGCGTTGAGCTCCTCGGCGATTTGCCTGGGCGCCTTGGTTGTCTTCTTGTACGGCGTCGAGCTGGCCCGGGCGATCACCTGGAGTCCCGGGATCGACGTCAGCTTGCCGCGAACCTCGTCCGCCATCCCATCAGCGAAATAGTCGTCTTCGGGCGATCCGAGGTTCTCGAATGGCAGGACCGCCACGCGCCTGACCCCTGGCGAGGCCGAGGAAGCCGTCGAGCCCGGCCGCTTCCACAGCAAGACTCCGACCGCGGCCAGGACGAGGACCGCCGCCACGGCGAGCAAGACACTCTTGCGGGGGGATGGCTTCACGGCAGCCTGCGCCACGCTCAAGGGCGCCGTCGTCGCCGACAGCTCGGAGAGGTCGAAGGCGAGGTCCCGGGCCGACTGGAACCGGTTCTCCCGGTCCTTCTCCAGGCAGTGCTTCACGATGTGGTCCAGTGACGGCGGGATGTTCCGGCCCGACTCCGCCAGCTCCGGCGGCTCGTCCCGCATGATCGCCGCCATCGTGTCGCTCGTCGTGTCCCGCCGGAACGCCTTCCGGCCCGACAGCATCTCATAGAGCATCGCCCCGAACGAGAAGATGTCCGTCCGGTGATCGACGGGCAATCCCCGCACCTGCTCGGGCGACATGTAGCCCACCGACCCCATGACCGTTCCCGGCGCGGTGCGCTTGGAGCCCGTCGGCGCGCTCGTCTGCTCTTCGGCTTTTTCGACGCGCTTGGCGATACCGAAATCGAGGATCTTGACATGACCGTCCTTCGTCACGAAGACGTTCTCGGGTTTCAGGTCCCGGTGCACGATGCCCTTGCCATGCGCGGCCGACAATCCCCGGGCGATCTGCTGCGCCCAGTCCACCGCCTGCCTCTGCGAGACCGCTCCCGCGTCGAGCTTGTCGCGCAGCGTCTCGCCCTCCAGAAGCTCCGTCACCGCGTAGGAGATGCCCTCGTGGGTCCCGAAGTCGTAAATGGAAAGGATGTTGGGATGCGCGAGCGCCGCGACCGCCTTGGCCTCCCGCTCGAAGCGCGCCAGCGCCTCGGGGTCCGCCGTCAGCTGCGCCGGCAGGACCTTGATCGCAACGTCCCGATCGAGCTTGGAGTCCCGGGCCCGATACACCTCACCCATCCCTCCAGCCCCAAGCGGGGAGAGGACTTCATAAGGTCCGAGTCGGCTTCCGGCACGCAGCGTCATCTCGTGGATACTAGCTTCTGGAACCTCGGGTTGTTGCGGAGCGGGTCGAAGTTCGGGTCGATCTTCAGCCAGCCGGGCGACACGAAGTACGGCATCTTCAGCAGCGGCTCGAGCTGGTCGAGCGCCTTCTCAGGTTCGCCGGTGAGCATGTAGATGCGGACGAGCTGGTGCTGAAGGTAGGGACCGATGTTGGCATCCTTCGAGATCGGCGCCACCAGCGAGGCGAGGATTTCGTACGGACCCAGCCGAGTTCCGGGTGAAATTGGCACGATGATCTGGCCCGATTCTACAGTTTGATCATTCCGATCACCGTTCGATCTCATGGGCTGTCGTCCACGATGAGGATTCGCACCCGCGCCGCTCGGGACGAACTCCGATTGGCCCCCTCCCCTCCGTCTTCGCCGGCAGGATGCGCGAGTGCTGCCGCGTGAGGGAAGAGGGGTCAATACAGGCAGGGCTCAGGGGAAACACACGGGTTCCGTGAGGTTCCACAAGTCGCTCCGCGGTTCCGGACGATCTGCGCCCTGCGGCGCACCGGCGAGCGGCTCGCCTGGTCAGCGGACCTGGATCACGACTTTCCCCCGTGCGTGGCCCTCTTCGAGATACCGGATCGCTTCGGGAACCTCGTGAAGCGCATAGGTCCGGTCGATGACGGGCTTCACTTTTCCCGTTTCCAGCAGCCCTGCCATGGTGACGAGGTCGTCGGCGTTCGGTAGGCCCAGGTGGGCTCTCATCTTCCGGCTCCCGAACAGGGAGAGAAACGGCATTCGGAAGACCCGGCCGAGGCCCCCGGTCCACGGCGGCGCCGGCCCGCCGACCTGGACGTATCGGCCTCCCGGGTTCAGAACGCCGCCGGAAGCCGACAGCGAATGGTTCCCCACGTTGTCGAGGAAGAAATCGTAGCGCTCGGGGCGGTTCGTGAAGTCCTCGCGCGTGTAGTCGATCACGCAGCCCGCGCCGATCGAGCGGACCAACTCGACGTTGCGCGTGCTGCACACTCCCGTCACCTCGGCGCCGAGCGACTTGGCGATCTGCACGGCGAACGTCCCGACGCCTCCCGACGCGCCGTTGACGAGAACCTTCTCCCCCGGCCGGATCGGTTTCTTCCGCGTCATTGCCTGCAAGGCGGTGATGCCCGCGGCGGGCACCGCGGCGGCCTGCTCGAAGGAGATCCTTCCGGGTTTGATTCCCAGCCCCTTTTCCGATCCGCAGGCCGACTGCGCGAACGACCCCCGGCAGGTTCCATAGACTTCGTCGCCCACCTTGAGCCGCGTGACCTTCGGTCCGACCGCTTCGACCGTCCCCGCCACGTCAACCCCGAGACGAATGCTGCGGGGCTTGCCCGGGCCGGCCACCAGCCGCAGGAAATACGGCACCCCTCGCAGGAAGTGCCAGTCGAGCGGGTTGACCGACGCCGCCCGGACCTTCAGGCGGACCTGCCCCTCCCTGGGCGATTCCTCCGCGACTTCTTCCAGCCGGAGGACTTCCGGCCCCCCGTACTCCCGGTAGAGGATCGCCTTCACGGGATCACCGCAGCCCCTCCGCCAGCTCCAGGCTCGTAAGGATACGGGTATAGCTGTAGGCGTAGCTGCGGGCGTCGGGAGTCATCACGATGTTGTCGATCGTAAGGAGCCCTGACCGGTCGGAGGGGGCGATCGTCTTCCAGAGTTCCCGCCGGCCGCTCGCGATGTCGATCTGGAAGACTCGGGCCGGAGCCTCGTTTCTCCGGTAGGCGTAGACCGACCGGTCGTCGGAGCTCCAGAGGATCGGGTCCTCCCCGGCTTCCGCGCCTGGAAGCGGACGAGGGGCGCCACTGTCCACGGGGTAGAGCGCGATTTTCGAGTCCGGTCCCGGCGCGGCGACGAAGCGGCCCTCGGGTGACATCGCGGCAATCGAGTCATAACCGGCCGAAGTCCCCTCGGGAGAGATGGCGTGCGGATCGCCGCCCTCGAGGTTCTGGACGTAGTAACGCCAGGAGCCGGAGCCTGTCCGGGCGAGAAAGAGGATGCGCTTTCCGTCGGGGAAGAACCTGCCAAAGTGCCCCAACGCGAATCCCGGGTGCTTGAGCTGTCTCGGCTGGCCGATTCGGGTCGGCAGCAACACGTAGGTGTCGGACGACATCGAGGGCAACGACAGGAGCCAGCGGCCGTCAGGGGAAAATGCCAACCCATGTCCATCACCCAGGCGAACCGCAGCGGAACCATCGAGCGCCCGCAAGTAGATCGCGGCGCCGGTGTCGCCGCCGGCCTCTCCCGGTTCGTCGAAGACGACGGCTCGCCCGTCGTTCGAGATCGCGTTGACCCAGGGCTGGTCCATCCAGGATAGCTCGCGCTCCGCGGTCTCTCCGGCGGGCAGCGCGACGAGGCTGTTGTTCCAGAAATAGTCGTTGAGCAGCACGCGGCCCTGCCTCGAGATGTCGTGAATGAAAATGCCGCCGGCCTCCCGGCGCACGAGCCGTACCCGACCGGACAGCTTGACGGCGTAAATGGCAATCTTTTCGCCGGGTTTTCCGCCTCCGAACCAAATCTCGCTGCCGTCAGGCCGCCAGGCCACGTTCCCGGTTCCGTTCCACCCTTCTAAAAGTGTCGTCGCCTTGCCGGACAGCTCCACGACGACGACGGAGCCGGGCTCCTGGCTGACGGCGAGCCGGTCGCCCCGAGGGGAAAAGCGCACCGAATCGATCGGCTGCGCTGTCTCGTACAAGACCTTCCCGATGGGGAACTCGAGACGATTCTTTCCGCCCACGATGTGCACGACCGCGAGATCGCGCCCGTCGGGAGACCAGTCCGCGACGGACACATCTTCGAGCAGCTCGCGCGGCGCTCCTCCTTCGAGCGGCACGCGGGCGAGCGTTCCCGCGCTCGTCCACGTCGTCTCGTGGCTGATGCAGATCGCGAGCTCCCCGGTCGGGGAGATGGCCAGCACCCTTGCGTCCGGCAGTTGCAGGCCGCGCGACTCCATGCTGCCGGCGCGCGTCGCGAAGACCCGGAACGGCTGCCCATCCCAGGAGGCGGTGTAAACAACGGTCTGGCCATCGGGAGCGAATCGTGCTCCGACGACCGTGCCGCGGCGGAACGTGAGGCGCTTGTAAGAAGGCGCGGAGGCATTCCTTCCGAACGCGCCGAGGGCCCATCCGGCGGCAAGCGCGACCGCGAGAAGGGCAGCCGCCGCGAGCGCCGTGCGCCGGGACAGCCGGGACGCCCGGCGGGCCGGCGTGGCCGCGGCGCTCCCGGAGACCGTGGACAGCGACTCCAGGTTGTAGGCGAGATCCCTGGCGGATTGGAACCGCCGCTCGGGATTCTTCTCGAGGCAGTGGCGCACCAGCCGCTCGAGCCCGGGGCTGATGTTTCGGTTCGTGACCGACAGGTCCGGAGGGTCTTCCTTGAGGATCGCCGCCATCGTCTCCCCGGGCGAGTCACCCCGGAACGGACGCTGTCCCGACAGCATCTCGTAAAGAATCACGCCGAGAGCGAAGATGTCGCTTCGCGCGTCCACCGGCCCGGTCTTGATCTGCTCGGGTGACATGTAGCCGACCGTCCCCATGACGACGCCCGGCTCGGTCGCCGTCGGGAGCTTGGAAACGCTCCCGGAACCCTCGACCTGGGTCAGCTTGGCCAGCCCGAAGTCGAGGATCTTGAGGCGGCCGTCCCGAGTCACGAACACGTTCTCGGGCTTGAGGTCCCGGTGAACGATCCCCTTTTCATGCGCAGCCGCCAGCCCCTGCGCAATCTGGATTGCGTACTCGATCGCCTTGCGCGAAGAGAATCGGCCTCCGGCAAGCTCGGCGCGCAGGATCTGACCTTCGAGCAGCTCCTGAACGACGTAGGGAGCGCCGTCATGCTGCCCGATGTCGTAGACGATCGTGACATTGGGATGGTTGAGTACCCCGGCGGCGCGCGCCTCCTGCTCGAAGCGCTTCAACCGGTCGGGATCGTTCGTGAGAGAGGCGGGAAGAACCTTGATCGCGACGTCGCGCCCGAGCCTCGGGTCCCTGGCGCGGTAAACCTCCCCCATCCCGCCCGCTCCCAGAGGAGACAGGATCTCGTAGGGCCCCACCAGAGCTCCCGCCTGAAGCGCCACGATTCTGAGCGTGGATTCTACAGTCTGCGCTCCAGCTTAGAATCGCTTCAGCGATCAAGAAATGACACTCTCGGCCGGAACCCGGTAACGCTCGCCGCCGGTTAGGATGATCGAGTCAAGACACTAAAGGAGCGAAGCAATGGAGATCAAGAGAAGCGGATCGCGTCCCTCCGGGAAGGCGCCGGCCGAGCACTTCGCCGGTCCTGTCCGCATGGACCCCGTCTTCCAGGCGCCCGAGCCCGCGCGGGTCTACATCGCCAGCGTCACCTTCGAGCCCGGCGCTCACACGGCCTGGCACACTCACCCACTGGGCCAGACGCTGATCGTGACGTCCGGCTGCGGCCTGGTCCAGAGCTGGGGAGGCGCGGTCGAGAAGATCCGACCCGGCGATGTGGTCTGGTGCCCGCCCGGCGAAAAGCACTGGCACGGCGCCGCGCCGACGACCGCCATGACGCACCTCGCCGTCCTGGAAGTGCTCAACGGCAAGAACGTGGACTGGCTCGAACCGGTCTCCGACGCCCAGTACCAGGCGGGCGCCAAAGCCGACTGAGAAGCGCGCCGGCCTAGCCGCGGGTAAGCGCGCCGATCACCACGAGCGCGTCGAGCACGATCCATCCGATGCAGGCGAGGTAGATCGTCTTGTCGCGTTTCTGGATCCCGTAGACCAGCCAGAGGCACGCGACCACCAGGTAGGTGCCCCAGGAGACGACCGAGACGCCGCTGGGACCCGGGCTCTTCCAGACCGAGACGACCTGGGGAACCGTCAGAAGCATCGTCAAGACCGAGACAGGCCGAAGGACCCTGGCGAGTCGGTGACCGGCCAGGTGAGGATTGCTCTCGCGAGAGATCGGACCGGTCGGGGTTCCCATTGTCATTTCGCTTCCTGTACGCGATTCTAATGTGGGCGCATCGTGATAAACCCGGCCCGGGAGGAGCAAGCGCATGGCTCAATTCCCGGCGCCCAGGGAGGGTTTCCTGATCACCCACTTCATCGTCTCGAGGGACGTCGAGCGCTCCCGCCGCTTCTATGTCGAGGTGCTCGGCGGCGAGGCGCTGCTCGAGGGAGAGCCCTCGATCGTCGCGCTCGCGAATGGTTGGGTTACTATCAGCACCGGCGGAGGACCCACCGAGGACAAGCCGGACGTGACGCTCGAGGCCCCGTCGGACCCGCATCACGCCTCGGCCTTCCTGAACATCCGCGTCGCCGACATCCACGCCCGGTACAAGGAGTGGAGCGCCCGCGGCGCGAAGTTCCTGACTCCCCCGATCAACCGCGGCCCGGAGATCCGCTGCTACTTGCGCGACCCCGACGGCCACCTGATCGAGGTGGGCCAGCTCGTGATGCCGATCCCGGGTTGATCACCCGGAGATCGCCGGGTCAGTTCCCGCTGGTATTTGCCGAAATCTGGCCCCGGATTTCACCGCCCGGATGGTTAGTGGTGTGGACGTTCGCGTAGCCGTCCCCACTCATCAGAATTCGGACAAGGTCCGCAAAGCTCCCGGCCGTAACCCCCTGGGCCGCGACCCCCAGGACATCGGCTCCGGTGATGGTTCCCGTCACGGTCCCCCCGCCGGCCGGGCATGCCGGCTTTCCGCCGCCGCCGCAGAGGAACACGATGACCGCGCCGTTCACGCCCCGCTCGCCAAAATGAATGTGGGACGCCAGCGCGTCGCTCGACAGGCCGGAGAAGGTCAGGCTGTAGGCGATCGAACTGGAGGACAGTTCCAGGTTCAAAACGCCCTTCCCGCCCGTCAGGATCGGTGGGACTTCCTGGAAACCGGTCAAGCCTGTTTGAAAGTTCTCCTGCGAATCTTGTGCGGCGAGACTGCCGCTTCGAATCACGAGCCCCGCCGCCGCGAGAATGGCCGCCGCCAGTACGGTTCGTTTCATTTCTTCCCTCCCTTACCGAGATCGTGTTCAGTTCGTGGTCGCCGCAACGAAGGGACTTGCCAGGGAACCTCCTTTCTCGCCCTGCCTCGAATGAGTCCCGCGTAGCAGGAAGCAAGATCGGTTCCGCCCGCGTCGGCGCGCGGTCTCTCCTTAGCCCGTCTTAAGAAGTCTTCCAGGGAGTCAACAGGCCGCGGTGCCCCCTGTGGGTCTTCGGAACCGGGCGAACCGAAGAGTCCAGCGAAGGAGCTGCGTCGTGGCGACCGCCGTGATGGCTCCGCCGACCAGGCCTACCGGCACGAGCCACCAACCGAGAACGTCCCGGGCGGCGGGATTGGAGGTCGTTCCGATGTTGAACCCGCCCGGAGAAAGCCAGGCCCCCACCTCCTGCGGGGCGACGATCTTGCCCAGGCCCGAAAGCGCCAACGAGAACGCCAAGGCGTAACCGATGACCCCGATGACGAACAGCGCGAATCCCCACGAGCTGATGTGCGACCATCGGTGGATCGCCCGCAGGACAACCCTTGGCGAAAAACTGGCTCGAGCCTTCGCCACGATGGAGTCCACCTGGTAGAGCGGGGCGATCTCCTCCGGACGGCCGAGCGCCTTGAGGATCGCAACCAGCCTCTCCTCCGTCAGCTCCCCGCTGGCCTCCGCCCGTTCCAGAATGTGGCCGCGGATCTCCTGGAGGATGTCGTGGACCTCCTCCGGCGGAAGCTCCCCGAGGCACTTCCTCAGCTCAGCGAGATACGAGTCGATCTTTCGCTGGAGCTTCTCGGATTGCATCATTTGTCCTCCTTCGCCAGCACGGGCGCGATGAGCTTGCGGATCGACCCCAGGAATCCGGAGGCGTAGCGCGCCATGGCGACGGTGCGCCGCCGGCCCGCCGGTGTCAGCGAGTAGTACTTCCGGGGATGGCCAGCCTCGCCCTCGACCCACTTCGTGCTGACGAGCCCATCGGCCTTCAGGCGGCTCAGGATCGGGTAGACCGTCCCCTCCGCCAGGACGAGATCCGTGTCCTTTTCGAGGCGGCGAAGGATGTCGAGGCCGTAAAGCTCTTCATCCCAGAGGCTTGCCAGGATCGCGAGCTCCAGCCACCCTTTCTTGAGCTGGCGCTCCCAGTTGTCCGGGCGCTCCGGATCCGGCCCGAATACCATCGATTACACTATACGTTGTAATACGAGGTAAGTTTCGAGTCTTCGACTTAAGATGCCCGAGTGTCCTCAACTTCCTCGGTTTGGCGGCGACTGGGTCGCTGGCTGCGGCGGGCCGGCATCTTCGTGCTCGTCGTGCTCGCCACGATCGTCGCCGTGAGGGCGTGGGAGGCGCGGCGCCCGCCGGGGTTGAAGCCGTGGCACCGGTTCGCGCCCCCCTCGGAGCTGACCGCGCGCGACTTCACCGACTCCTTCACGCTCGACGACTATTTGAAACGCGAGGACCAGGCGTTCCGCGAGGTCGAGGCGAATGTCGAGCAAAAGCTGGCTCCCGAGGACCGGTTCGCGGCGAATCGATACGATCCGGACGCCCTCACGTCGCCCCGGCGCTTCTCGCGCGACTGGAACCGCACGTTCGAGCTCGTCCCCGAAACGATCCGCGGGGGCGCGCTTCTCCTGCACGGGCTGACCGATTCGCCGTACAGCATGCGCGGCGTGGCGGAGCTCCTCCGGGACCGCGGCTACTACGCCCTCGCGCTGCGCGTCCCGGGCCACGGGACGGTGCCGGGCGGTCTGACGCGAGCGGTCTGGGAGGACTGGATCGCCGCCGTCCGGATGGCGGCCCGGCACGTCGCGAAGCGGGCGGGACAGGGCCGTCCGTTCGTGATCGTCGGCTACTCCAACGGAGGCGCCCTCGCGGTCAAGTATGCGCTCGATGCCGCCGAGGGCGGCGCGCTCCCCCGTCCCGACACGGTCGTCCTGATGTCGCCGATGATCGGCGTCACACCCGCGGCCGCCCTCGCGAGGTTCCTCGGCAAGCTCGCCGTCATCCCGTACTTCGAGAAGACGCGGTGGCTCGACGTCGTGCCCGAATACAACCCGTTCAAGTACAACTCGTTCCCCGTCAACGCCGGCTTCCAGACTTCGCGGCTGACCACGGCGCTCCAGGAGCAGCTCGCGCAAGCCGCGTCGAGCGGGCGCCTGTCCGCGATGCCGCGGATCCTCACGTTTCAGTCGGTCTGCGACGCGACCGTCGTCACGGATGCCGTCGTCCACAAGCTCTACGACGCGCTGCCGGCCAACGGAAGCGAGCTCGTCCTCTTCGACCTGAATCGCGGCACTCCTGCGAGCGCCTTCCTCGCGCCGGCGGCGGGCCGATTGCTCGCGGAGGTGATGGCCGCCGCGCCCCGCCGCTACGCGCTGACAGTCGTCGCCAACCGCGCGCCCGACAGCCGCGAGGTCGTCGCGCGCACATATCCCGCGAACGGCGCTGCCGCCTCCGAGAAGGCGCTCGAGACGAGCTGGCCGCTCCAGGTCTACTCGCTCTCGCACGTCGCCGTTCCCTTTCCGACGAGCGACCCGCTCTACGGTGGAGAGCCGCGGGGGGAGGCGATCCCGATCCACCTCGGGGTCCTCGCCCCGCGCGGTGAGCGCGGAGTCCTGACGGTGTCCCCCGATCAGTTCCTCCGGGTGACCTACAACCCCTTTTTCCCCTACCTCGCCGAACGTGTCGCCACCTGGACGGCGATGCCGTGACCCGGAGCGCCTTCCTGTTGCCGGAATCGCTCCGGACACGATAAGATCCTGGCACTCCAGACAGATGTCTCAGCGCGGCGAGATCACCGCCCTGTTGGATCAACTTCGATCCGGCGACCGGACCGCCTGGGATCGCTTGATCGAAAAGGCCTACCCGGAGCTTCACCGCATCGCGGAGGCGCATTTCCGGCACGAGCGGCCCGGCCACCTGTTGCAGCCCACCGCCCTGATCCACGAGGCCTGGCAGAAGTTCGTGGCGCTCGACGCGGTCGAGCTCAGCGACCGGGTGCACTTCCTGTCCCTTTGCTCGCGTCTGATGCGCCAGATCCTCGTGGACCACGCCCGGCGCCGAGCAACGCACGAGCGCGCCGTCGAATCGATGCTCGCCGGGGACCCGACCGAAGAGGACACCCTCGAGCTGGATCTGGCGCTGAGCAAGCTCGAAAGGGCGCAGCCGCGCGCCGCTCGCGTCGTGGAGCTTCGCTACTTCGGGGGCCTCTCCAACGAGGAGATCGCCCAAAGCCTCGAGGTCTCTCTCGCCACGGTCAAGCGCGACTGGCTCGCCGCGCGGGCGTGGCTGTACGGGCAGCTCCACGGGAATCTCGCGTGATCCGGCGTTGGGAGGAGCTCTCCGGGCGACTGGCGGAGGCGCTGGAATCGCCCGATCCAGCGGCCCACATCGCCGCCTCGGGCGATCCCGACTTAGCCGAGCTCTTCGCCTGGCACCGCCGGGCGGACGGTTTCATGGAGGACCGCCCGCAGCGGGAGAGTCCCTGGTTGGGCCGCCGCATCGACGGGCGGTATCCCTTGAAGTCCGTGTTGGGGCGGGGCGGCGCGGGCGTGGTCTTCGAGGCCGGCGACGAGCAGGTCGCCGGGCGTCGCGTCGTCATCAAGCTGCTGCACGATTTCTGGTCCTCGGAAGACTGGATGCGCCGGCGCTTCCGCGAGGAGGCCGGCGTGCTCGCGCGGCTGGATCACCCCGGCATCGTGAGCCTGATCGACGCCGGCGAGATCGAGGACGGGCGCCTCTTCCTGGTCCTCCCGTTTCACGAAGGACGCACGCTGCGCGACGCGCTCGCCGCCGGGGCTCTCGACGCTCCGTTCGCCGCGCGCGTCCTGCGCGAGATCGGTGAGGCCGTCGGCTACGCTCACGCAAAGGGAGTGCTCCATCGCGACCTGAAGCCCGAGAACATTCTGCTCGTGAGGCGCGCGGACGGC
>DATFQY010000111.1:0-30036 GCA_035263845.1 Thermoanaerobaculia bacterium
AAAGGCCGACTCCGAAAGCCGATGAGGCTGAAGGCAATCGCCAGGAGTGCCGAAACAGCGATCATCGCCTCTAGCATCAACCACATCCAGAACGAGCTTTGTCGCACCCAATCGCCGGCCCGGATCCAGATCACCACGAGCGGAACCACGCACACGACGCTTCCCACCACGGGACCCAAGCGTGGCGACTCCTTCATGGCACCGCCCGTTCCAAGAGAGATGCCGCCCCTTCAGAATGCCACGCCAGGCCGCCACACGCCTGAAAGCTCACCGGCGACAGCGGCGCGGCCGCTGGCGTCCGGTGCAGCGTCGTGTTCGGCGTCATGCGTCCTTCATCGGTGCGTGTCGAGTCGCCAAGCAGGCTGCGTGCCCTAAGACCCGGTCGCCGTTCTGCAATTGAGACGCCGTCGGCTTCCAGCCGTCTTCTACTCGGGCATCCAAGATCTCATTCGCCACGGGTGGGTGATCCCACACGGCGACCGCCGTGATCGAGCCCAGTCAGGTTGATCCGAAGACGATAGCCCTTCGATTCCACGGAACGATCGCATCGTGAGTGTACTCGTCCTGCACGACGACATCCGTTATCACCTCGGGACGCACGGAGCCAGCCGGTTGAGTTCGTCCCCATGCGATGACGTCTGCCAAGGACCCGACGCCCTCCAGGCTCGTCTGCAGCGCCGCGACATCAGCCGGAGCAAGCCCCGCACGATTCTGGATCTTCATGTTCTGGAGCGGCCGCCGAACGGCTTGCGGCTCAGCGGCGCCGAAGGCGTCCGCTGAAGCCGCGGGTTCGGCGGGACGATGGTAAGAGGCCAGAACACCTTGGAAGGATACGCCCCTGCGGCCCCGGCCTTCAGCGAGGAGCAGGAGCGTGTGGTGCCTTCAGAAACCGGGAACATGGTTTACAGACCCGACTGCAAACATGGTCAGCACGTCTCGGCTGCTTTTCGTTAAGCCGCCGAAGGACACCGGCCTTAAACGGCGGGTGCGAGAGGGAGGCGCGAGGCGCCGACCGACGCAACCGCCCGCTGCAAGGCCGGTTAGGCGCCCACCTCGGAATCGTCCAGCTAGATGATCGGAGGATTTCTCATCACGTCCGCCACGTCATCACCGGTCACGAGTCGATAGTGAATACCGCCGACAGCTAGCTAGCCCGGAGGCCCGGAGCCGCCCCGCGGGCTCCGCCCAGGTAGAAGTCCCTGCGGGCGGCCACGAACGCCTCGATCGACTGGGGCGGGGTGCCTGTCACCCGCTCGACGCCGTCGGCTGTGCGGTCGTAACGGTTGTCGCGGTGCAGCCGGGCCATGGTGGCGACGTGCTGCTCGGTGTGCGGCGGCAGACCCATCCTGGAGAGCCCGGCCTGCCACCGGTCCAGCGGCACGTCCACATAAGACACTGGACGATCCAGCGCCCGAGAGAAGGCCGCGGCGAACTCCGTCATGTCGACCGACTTCGGCCCGGTCAGCTCGTAGACGTGTCCGATGTGCGGAGCTGGGTCGCGGAGCACGGTGGCGACGACCCGGGCGACGTCGTGCACGGCGACCGGCGAGGTGCGCCCGGTGCCGAACGGCAGCGCGATCGTGCCGCTTTCCTGAATCGACCGCGCCGCCATCGTTGTAAACAACGGAGTGTCGAGGAACACCGTCGACCGGATGTGCACCACGGGCAGGCCGGACCAGTTCAGCACCTGCTCCGCCAGCCAGTGCAGCCGCTGCTGGTGCGACTCCTCAGTGCTGGTGGCGGTCATCTGCGACACCGTCATCTGCGACAGGTCGACGAGGACCTCCAGCTTCCCGTACTCCTTCGCAACGGAGGCCACCACGGTCGCCGCCAGCAGGTGGTCCGGCGACACGGCCATCGCGAAGAACATCCGCGTCACGCCCTGCAGCGCGGCCGCTACCGTCTCGGGCCGGGTCAGGTCCCCGATGACAACCTCGGCGCCGAGCCGATTCAGCTCAGCCGCACGCTCGTCCTCGCGACGGACCATGAAACGCACCGGCACATCCTGAGCACGCAATTGGTCGAAGACCGCACGGCCCACGCCGCCGGCACCGGGGATAAGAACAAGGTTGCTTGTGATCACCAGTCAATCTCCTCCGGAGTAATGATTATCCGAGTTGAGGAGTAATCAGAGCGTCGGCGGAGCTGTCATCAAGGCATTGACCGCGCCGATTTGCGCGGGCGCAATGATCATAAGCTGACTTCACGGACCGCCTAACGTCCTCAAGCTCGGCGGTGCCAGCGGCGAAGCCGGTGGCGCCCGCTGAAGCGCCGGGTTCGGCATGACAGTCATTTTGGGCCACCCGCAAGCCGGTGACGGACCAGCAGCGCGACGCCGACTGCAATGAAGGCTGCACCGACCGCGATGAAGGCGGTGCGCTGCCCGGAGCTCCCAACTGCCAGAAAGACGATGCCGATGACGAGGAACACGGCGCCTGGCGCCCGGGATCTCGCCGGGGAGCCGCTTGGAGCGTCGGTCATGCGCCGAACGGCTCGCGGCTCAGCGGCAGGCGTAAGCCTGTCCGCTGCAGCCGCGGGTTAGGTCGCGCCACCAACGACCTCGTGGAACATCGTCTCGAGATCGATCAGCATGGCGCGCCGCTTGAGTGCAGATGCCACATTGAAGTGTATCCCGCTGCGGCCGAAGCACCCGTGAATGTGACCATGAATGTGGGCACGCACACCGCGATTCTCTATGATGTCTCGGAGCGAGGCGCTGCCGGCAGGGCCGAGAAGAGTCGAGTCCAGGATGCCCAGCGCCGGGCCGTGGGTCACCAGAACTGTCCGGTCATCCATGGCAGAGGCGAGCGACTCCAGGTCGCGGGCTATCGCTTTTTCAGGTCTCTCGAACACGCCACCCATGAATGGCAGTGTGTACTGGTAGCCCACGAAGTTGTAGGAGCCAGCGTCGATCCGCTTTAGATTCAGTGAACGGACCCGGGGCGAGGCGGGGCAGAGTTCTACGAAGTCATCGTTTCCCATGATGTAGTACACCGGAACAGTAATCGCCCCGAGGATAGCGGCTATGGAATCAGCATCCGACTGCTGAGCAGCCTCTACCGTCTCGAAACCGTCTGGGACACCCAGGAGGTCCCCGGCGAGCAAGAGGGCCTCCACAGGCCTTGCGTCGGCCAGCGAAGCCAGCCAATGGTAGACATCGCGGCTTCCGTGAATGTCCGAGGCGGCGAGGATCCGCATCACGCACTCCCGAAGCGGCCTAACGCCTGAAAGCTCACCGGCGGCACCGGCGAAGCCGGTGACGTCCGCTGAAGCGCCGTGTTAGGCCACATGCCGCTCATCGCGGACCTGAACCCCAACTCGGTGGCATGCGTCCAGGACGCGCTCCTGAAGTGCGACTGCCTGCGCCTTTGCGGTGCCTCCGACCGTAACGCGCGGACGCCACTTGAAGGACCCCGAAACCAATGATACGACGAGTGCATATCGCCCTCGTGCGATGAAGGGCAGGACAAGCCCGACCACGAGAACCGCGATTGGATATCCCGAGATCCTCTCTCCGTGCCCCCGATTTGATGGATTCAGCATCAAGTAGGTGGTGAGACCGCCGGCGAAGATCATGATGACCGACACGGCCCATGTCGCACCTGCCCGCACCCGGCGCAGCGTGACAAGGCGTACTTGGGAAAGTGGAACACGCTGCAAGTACCACGGATCCTTGACCGCGAAGGTCTTCTTTCTCGGAAGGAAGATGGCCCGATTTGACACGGCGAAAGCGAAAGGCTCCGATTTCCTTGAAGGAATGTAGAGCTCATTGAGAACCAACGTCTCGCCGGGTTCGAGAGAGACCTCAAATGGCACTTTGGCCGACCTGCTATTCCGCGCCTAGGCCTAACGCCTGAAAGCTCACCGGCGACAGCGGCGCAGCCGCTGGCGTCCGGTGCAGCGCCGTGTTCGGCGGGACGATGGGTTGAGCCGACAAACGCCGAACACAACGGCGCGGCCCTGCGGACCTTCAAGATGGGCTCGTCTCTATCGCCGCCCTGGCCAGCCATGCCAGACCGTCTGCGACGCTTCCCGCGAAGCCAAGATATGGCTTAAGTTCAAAATTGCCCGCCGTGTAAAGGGTCTCCATGCAGGCACGGGTCTTTCCAGCAGCTACGATGCAGGTCGGAACCAATGTCCTCGACTCCTTATGGTATCCGGCACAAAACAACTCGCAGACATCGTTGCCGAACTCGTACTCGTACCCGATGAGATCGACAAGTACACCGGCGGGCCGCTCCATTCCGACTGCCGTTTCGATTTGCGACGCCATTTGCGAGCCGTGGCTGTAGTGGTGTGTCCCGGCAAACGTCACAACCAGGATCCTTTCCCCGCTCCCGGTCGACACGATGCGAGATTCACCGCGTAGCGCCGAGAACTCCGCAAATGCCATCTTGCTCCCTGAGCCCTTAGATCATCACTGGGTCGCCGAACGCCTGAAAGCTCACCGGCGACAGCGGCGCAGCCGCTGGCGTCCGGTGCAGCGCGGTGTTAGGCGCACGATCAATCCTCATGAACCTGGCTTCCACGCCGCGAAGGTGAACACCGTGACGTGTACCGCTTGATCGACAGCTAGGATCTTCGCAAGTCGATAGCACTCCTCCGCGTCCTTTCGGACAGCGTACAGGCCGCCGATGCGAGGGCTGCCTACAGGGGCGGGCTGAGTGATGATCGCGATGAAAACGGTCGCTAGCGCCGCCGCTGACAAGGTGATATCGAGGTAACGTCTCATTTTGATCCAGGCCCGCGTCTAACGGCCGGCGGCACGAAATGGCACATCTCGCAAGCGCAAGGCCCTGGCGCAGTTTTGCCTTGAGGATGATCGAGCCTACTTGCACTCGCCGATGCGCCGTCCCTTCTGACGCGTAATCACGGATTCGTTCCCAGGGGAAGTTGTCGTGACGGTGCTCTCGAAGTTGTCGCCGCTATAGGTAGTGTCATAGCGGGCTGTACCCTGGCCCTCGCATTTCGTTACCCAGACGCTTCTGTTCTTAACGAAACTGGATTCTGTCACGATGCATCGTGTGTTCTTTAGCTTGCCCCTTGCAACGGCCTGTCTCGCGTTGATTACCCTGACCTCATCTGCTGAGTAGCAGTGCGTCATGCGAGAGGGCGTCTGCAGCTGCGGCGCGGTTGCCATGTTTGTCATTTCCATCGTGCTCAGGACCTCATACATGCCCGCACGCAGGAGATCTTCCCCCAGAAGTACAGATGACGAGAGCAACAACACGACGCCGAGAACCAGGTCGTCAGCCAGATTGGTGAGCTTGTACATCCGTGACCTCCGATGAAAGTCTACTCTCGTCGAGAGCATATGATCCGAGGCTGCCTAACGCCTGAAAGCTCACCGGCGACAGCGGACAGTCACGCGTCCCAGCCCCATCTCCCTGTACTCGCTCTTACGAAGGTGTTCCGAGATCTCGGCTGCCGAAGCCCGAGATGCAATCAACCTGTACACCCCACCAACGTATGATTCGTACTCATCTTGGGCTTCCGGAATATGATTAACCCCGAGCGGATCCCAGTCCTGGAGCAGGACCGCACCGATCTGCCGCATGATCTCCCTTGCGCGAGCCTCCATGTCGTTCATGGGTTGCCTAACGCCTTGCGGCTCAGTGGCCCGAAGGCGTCCGCTGCAGCCGCGGGTTTAGGCGGCACCTGCCCGAGCACGGCCAGCACCGCTTCCACGGCGCCGAGCCGCCGCGACATCGAACGTGATCGACACGGCGAATACAAGACCAGCGAGGGCCGCAACGAGCCTATCTTGAAGCGTGATGGTGAATGCCACCATCGTCGCGAAGATGCCCCACTTGACGAATGACTCGCGCCAGCCGGCTGGCGCCGATGGCGCCACCACTCCTTCAGCCGCGACACCCGGACCTAACATGTGCGCCCGTGCACTGAGGCGATAGAGGCGGAGTGCCTCACCACCCACGAGGATCACGAAGCCAGAGCCCGGGGCAAGAGACGCCAGGCCGACCGCGTAGAGCAACTCTCCGAGATACCGGTGCCGCCGGTGCCAAGTACAGAGAATGGCGGACGCTCCGACCAGCAGCGTCGCCATCGCGAATGCGGCACGCTCCAGCGTCACGTCCAGTGGAGGGCCTGCATTTCTTACTAGTTGCCACACTATGTCATCGCGCTGGATGAGGTATGTGCCAAAAGCAAGGGCGACGATGGCCTGGTGCAGCATGACCGGATGGCGATACTCGAAATCGCTAGCTCTCATCGCCTTCAAGGGGGTTCCGCGCGACCGCGTCGGCCCGGTCGTGCTCAGGCGATGTCCGGTTTGTGCCGCCTAACGTCTGAAAGCTCGACCCGGCATCATTGTCCCGAGGACCTGGCTTGCGGAAGGCACTTCGAAACAGGAGTACGGTTAGAGCCGCCGCCGTAATAACCGCTGCAATGAGTCCGGCTACTACCCCTATGCTGTAGGCTGTCTGAGCATGGGAAAGTGCGCCAGGCAGGAGAATCAATGACCTGAGACCCCAGAGGAAGGCCAAGCAGCCAAACACGATCTTGAGTATCTTAATCATGCCATCTCCCAATCACATCGGTCGCCTAACGGTTTGCGGCTCAGCGGCGCGCGCAGGCGCGTCCGCTGCAGCCGCGGGTTAGGCGGAACCATTGTTCATCAAGATTTGTGGTCCTCCGGGCGTGGAGGAGAGAACTCAGGGGAGGCATCGAATCTCCAGTAGCCTGGGACCCAATACCATCCACGTCGGTCATGCTTCCAAACGCCGTTGACCCAGACGGCTCTGGGCTGGGGCGGCCTCTCCCAGTGTCCGGGAACCCAGACATATTCAGAGCCATCCCACCGGAACAATCCTGCGATCCAGGCGCGCCGATCCGCGTCCATCTCGGCCATGTTCAGCACGCTGGCGGGAGCAGGCGTGGGCGCGGGCGGCGGCGGAAGGTGGACAAACACCGCGTCGGGAGGCGGCGCAGGCGAACACGCGTTGAGAAAGATCAACGCGGCGACAGCTGCCAGCGCCCGGCGCAGGACTGACAATCCCATCACGCCTAACATGATTTAGGCGTCCTAATGGGCGGGGGCAAACACGTTACGAGTGTGACGCATAACATTGAGCCAGGTTTTCGGGGTTAAGCGGGACATCTTCTTCATCAAGAGTGAATTATCTCTCCGGGCCGTTCGTGATCGCGAGAAGTTTAGGAGAGCGCATCCCGGATCCGTAGAGGAGTATCGCCATGATCCGGTTCACGCCGGTGAGCTTCTGCAGGACGCACACCTCGGCGCGAGTCATCACGACCGGCAATCGGTCCGGCCGCTTCGCGCGAATCAGCTTCTCGAGCTGCGGGAAGGGCTTCTCGAGGACGTGGCGGTAGAGGAAGAGCAAGGCGCAGAGGGCCTGGTTCTGTGTGGAGGCACTCACCCGCTCCTTCACCGCAAGGCCGGAGAGAAAGGCCGTACATTTCCTTCAAGCTCAGTCGTAGATACCGTCGGCGAACCAGGCGTTCGTTCCTCGGTCGCGGTAGATGCGGTAGAGGGCGCCGTCGGAGAGCTCGATGTCCCAGTAGTCGCGGTCGGCGGGGTCGGTGGACCACCAAGCGTCCTCCATGGACCAGGGGCCGGCGGCGATTTTCACGGTGCCGGAGATTTGCGGGAGGGCGTCGGGGGAGGTGGTGCGGAGGGAGAGGGGACGATTTGTGATTTGTGATTTGTGATTTGTGATTGGGGGTGCGACAGGGGTAGGTCCTTCGCTGCGCTCAGGATGACAAGGGGGCGGTTGTGGTGAAAAGAAGGTATCCGGAAGCATCACGCCATTAGGGAAATCGCGAGGGACAGGGCACGACCGGGCGGGAGGGGCAAGCCCCTCCCCTACGACACCGAGCGGGGAATTCTTACTGTCGACTGTGGACTGTCGACTGTCGACCAGGACTTCGAGTTCCAGAGGGGGGCGGAGGACTCGGACGGCCAGGAGACCGCGGCCGGTTTTGGGGGGGCGGGGGATGGTCGGAGGGGCGGGAGGGGCGTAGCCGGTTGTCGTGAAGCGCTCGGGGCGGTGGCTGTCCACAGTGCGGGGGGAGCCGATGCGGTCCGAGCCGAGGAGGGCGGCCAGGCGTGCGATCGTGGTCGCGAGCTTGTCGGGCGAGAGGGCCGGCGGGCCGAAGAGGGAGAGCTGGGCGCGGCGCGGCTTGTCGGGATGCGCGGTGAAGGCGAAGCCCATGACGGGGGCGCCGGGAGGGCGCGCCTCGAGCTCCAGGCGGACGAGGGTCAGCAGCGTCTTGACCTCGCGCGTGGGAGCGGGCAGCGCGATCGCGCGGGCGTCGCAGCCATCGGGGTCGAGCTTCAACGTCGCCTCGAGGCGCACGCACGCGAGGCCCTGCGACTCCAGGCGCGCGACCAGGCGCTCGAGCGCGGCGTTGCCGACGAAGAGGAACGGCTCCAGAGAGACGAGCGGCCACTCCAGGTCCATCCCCTCGGTGAAGTCGGGAGGCGGGAGGCGCGGCATCAGCGGGCGCGGATCGAATCCGGAGGCGGTGGCGTGGAGCTCGCGGCCCATCTCGCCGAGGCGGCTCGCGACTTCGCCCTCGGGCAAGCGCGCGAAATCGCCGATCGAGCGGATGCCCCAGCGGGCGAGGGTTTCTTCGATTTCCATTTCGGGGGAGAGGCGCGAGAGGGGGAGCGGGGCGAGGAAGGCGGCTTCTTCGCCGGGAGGGACGACGACGGGCGTGTCGGGGAGGCCGGCGGCGACGCGGGCGGAGAGCTTGGACGTCGCGATGCCGGCGCGCGTGGGCAGAGAGGCTTTCTCGGCGGTTGTAATCAGGTCGCGGGCGAAGGAGAGGAAGCGATTTGCGATTTGTGATTTGTGATTTGTGATTTGCGGGGGAGGGCACGACGGGGCGGGAGGGGCAAGCCCCTCCCCTACGGCACGAAGAGACGGAAGACCCTCCAAGTCTAAATAGATGACTCCTTCACAGGCGTCTTCGACGCGGGGGGAGAAGGTTTCGGCGATTTCCAGGAGGGCTTCCTGGGCGGAGCGCTCGCTTTCGAGGTCGCGGGGGCGGGCGATCAAGCGCGGGTAGATGGAGCGGGCCTGCGGGAGGGTCATGCCGGGCTCGATGCCGGCTTTGCGAGCTTTGCGGGTTGCGGCGACGATGCGGGCGGCGTTGCCGTTGCCCTCGCAAATGGCTGCTGCCTCGCCCTTCAGGTCCGGCTCGCTGCGCAGGCGCGCGGCGAGCGGGAAGAGGGGGATGAAGAGGCAGGCGAGCATCAGGGGAGATTTGTGAGTTGTGATTTGTGATTTGTGATTGGGGGCACGACGGGGGTAGGTCCTTCGCTGCGCTCAGGATGACAAGGGAGAGAGTTGGGCTTGTTGCGGATTTGGGGGCGGGGATCGCGGATGTCGAGTGTTGCCGGGTGAATTGTCGGAGTTTGGATTTTGGACTTTGGATTTTGGATTGGGCGACGGGGAGTTGAGCGCCCCTCACACCTGCCCTCTCCCGTGGGGAGAGGGAGGAGCGAGAGAGAAAGAGATGTTGCGAGGCCCGGAGCGGTTCGGGCTAGTTTCTGGAGAGTTAAGCGGGAGTCCAGGGAGGTTAAGAGGTGGGGTGTTTTTCCGGCGCCCAGCCAGCGGGGGCGGGAGGAGTCGGAAGTGAGGACCGCGTCGGCGGCGATCCCGCTCATTCGCCAGGGAGTCAGGAGGAGGAGCGCGGCGCTCTGCGCTTGCGCGGCCCGGGCGAGGCGCAGCCAGGCGGCGTCGGGGACGTAGCGCGCGCCGCGCGGGGAGAGGCCGAAGTCGGCGACGACCAGCGGGAAGCCGGCGGCGAGCAGCATCTCCGCCGACGCGAGCGCCTCCTTGACGCGGCGCGGGCGGACCCAGAGGAGAAGCTCCAGCTCCACCCCGGCGGCGGACGCGGCCTGCGGATCCAGGTGCTCGCCCAGGTCCACGAGCGCGGCCGGCTCACCTGTCGAGGTCACCGACGCCAGCGCGGCCAGTCCGATCGAGAAGCGTCCGCTCGAGCGGCGGCCGGCGAGCTCGACCAATTTCCCGCGAGGAAGCCCGCCCTCGAGGAGGCTTCCGATTCCGAGACAGGGAGCGAGCGGCGCGGCCGATCCCCGCGCGGCCGCCGAAAGATCGGAGGCGCGGTGGAGCTTCGCGCCGAGCCCGACCAAGAGAGCGCCGCCCGGCTTCTTCGCAGCGCCGGTGCTTCCCTGGAGAAGGCTTTCGAGAGCCAGAGCCTGCGATCCCACGACTGACGACCTCCCGCCGAAGGCGGCGAAAAGCCAACATAGGCGTAAAAAGAGCGTAAGTCAAGATTGACAAAAATACTTGATATTTAGTCAAGTTTGCTTTACATTCACCGTCGAATGGAACCCGAAAAGAAGGAGATTCCGATGGAAAACATCCCAGTTGGAGCGTGCGGGACGATCGGAAAGAGGTTCACGAGAGAGTCGTCGCGGGACTTCTTCCTGTCGGCCGCGGGCACCGGGCTCTTCCTGGTCGCGTTTGCCGTGGCGCGGCGGGCCGGCATGGCTGGAGAGAGCGGGCTGGCAATCCCGGCCGGGTGCGCCGCGGTGTTCTTCCTCGGCCTGGCGGTCTGGCCCTTCGTCCGTATGGCGAGGAGGTCCGACGACTGGGCGCTCTCGCAGGCGGCGATGCTGGCGTTCTTCGTTTTCTTCAGCCTGGACGAGAAGTTTCCAAAGGGATCGGCGTGGAGGTTCGCGACGGTCCTGCTCACGCTCGTTCCGGCGGCGGTGCTCCTCTGGAGCTTGATCCGGCTGTTCCGCCGCGCCGACGAGCTGCAGCGGCGGATCGTCTACGAGGCGCTCGCCGTCGCGTTCGTGGCGACGCTCTCGGTGACGGTCACCGGCGCGTTCCTGCAGAGCGCGGGGCTGCCGGCCATCGGGTGGATCTGGATCGCCGGCCTGCTCGTCGTTTCGTGGACGGTGGGACTCGTGACGGCCAGCCGGCGGTATCGGTGAAGAACCGGCTGCGGGTGCTCCGCGCGGAGCGGGAGTGGTCGCAGGCGCAGCTGGCGGAGAGGCTCGGCGTGTCGCGTCAGACGATCAACGCGATCGAGACGGAAAAGTATGACCCGAGCTTGCCGCTGGCGTTCGCGGTGGCGAAGGTGTTCGGGAAGCTGATCGAGGAAGTCTTCGAGCCGGACGGGGCGCGTTCGTGATCTGTGGCCTCGTGTCGTAGGGGAGGGGCTTGCCCCTCCCGCCCGGTCGGGCCCTATCGGAGAAGGAATTATGCGGCGCGGTCGAGTAGATCCTTTGGTCGCTTCGCATTCCTCAGGATGACAAAGCCATCTTCTTCCAGTCCCACATAGCGAAGGTGGCTTCTTTGGAAAGCGGGTGGCCGACCTGGCGGGCGAGGAGGCAGATCTGGCCGCGGTGGTGGGCTTCGTGGGAGAGGGCGTAGGCGAAGAACGCGACCGGGTCCATGCCGGCGTTCTTCACGCGGCCGGAGGTCAAGGACGATTCGAGCAGACGAATCACCGCATCGGCGCTGGCCGCGAGCGCTCGGCGGGCCTGCGGGATCGTCACCTTGTCTCGGTGGACCTTGTCGGGGAACTTCGTCCCCTTTGCCGAGACGGCGAGCCACATGTGACGCACGTTGTGGATGTGGGCGGCGATCGCAGCGATCGTGCGGCCTTTGCCGCCGGGAGGCTCGGCGCGCCAGGCGGCGGCGTCGAGGTTTTCGAGAAGGAATTGGTTGATCCGTTCGTTGGTCGCGAAGGCGTCCATGAGTGTCGTCATGCGTTCCCCCCGAGGTGGCGATAAGTTAATTCACCGAGGAAAAGGGTTGGTTCGCCGATTCGGGGTAGGGGCGGCAATCGGGCGGGATAACATCTTCTTGTGAGCGAATCCCTGGGAGTCAGCACGGGAGAGGTGTCGGCGGCGGCGCCGACGGTAGACCAGGGGCATCCCGGGTTCTGGAAGACCGTCGGGCAGGCGCTGCGCGGGGTCCGACACGACTACACGGACGGGCCGATCGGGCGGGCGATCATTCTGCTCGCGGTCCCGATGGTCCTCGAGATGGTGCTCGAGTCGGTCTTCGCCGTCGTGGACGTGTTCTGGGTTTCGAGGCTGGGCGCGGACGCCGTCGCCACCGTCGGGATGACCGAGTCCATGCTGGCGCTGATCTACTCGCTGGCGATCGGGCTCTCGATGGGCGCGGCGGCGACGGTCGCGAGGCGGATCGGCGAGAAGGACCCGGACGGCGCGGCGCGGGCGGCGGTGCAGTCCATCGCGCTCGGCATCGCGGCGGCGATCCCGATCGGGATCGTCGGGGCGCTCTTCGCGCCGCAGTTCCTCGCGCTGATGGGCGGCTCCCCCGCCGTCATCGCCAACTCCTCGTTCACGCGCCTGATGCTCGGCGCCAATGTCGTCATCCTGCTGCTCTTCCTGATCAACGCCATCTTCCGCGGATCCGGAGACCCGTCGGTCGCGATGCGGATCCTGTGGGCCGCCAACGCGATCAACCTGCTGCTGGATCCCTGTTTCATCTTCGGGCTCGGGCCATTTCCGAAGCTGGGAGTCCTGGGCGCGGCGGTCTCGACGACCTGCGGGCGGGGGATCGGGGTCCTGTTGCAGTTCTGGATCCTCTCGCGCGGACGCGGCCGCGTGGCGATCCGGCGCGAGCACATCGCCCTCGACCCGGCGGCGATGTGGCGCCTGGTGAGGATCTCGGCCAACGGCGTCCTGCAGGCGCTGATCGGAACGGCGAGCTGGATCGGGATCGTGCGCCTGCTGACGACGTTCGGCAGCGCGATCGTGGCGGGATACACGATCGGCATCCGGATCATCGTCTTCGCGATCCTGCCGTCGTGGGGACTGTCCAACGCAGCGGCGACGATGGTCGGGCAGAACCTCGGGGCGAAGAAGCCGGACCGCGCGGAGAAATCGGTCTACGTCGCGGCGGGGTACAACATGATCTTCCTGGGAGGCGTCGGCGTCGCCTTCGCGGTCTTCGCGAAGGAGCTGATCCGGCTCTTTACATCGGATCCCGCGGTGCTGCCGGTCGGGACGGAGTGCCTGCGGATCATCAGCTACGGGTTCCTCTTCTACGCGGTCGGCATGGTCATGACGCAGGCCTTCAACGGCGCGGGCGACACCTGGACGCCGACGCGGATCAACTTCTTCATCTTCTGGATCTTCGAGATCCCGCTGGCGTGGTTCCTCTCTCGCCGCACCGGGATGGGCCCGCAGGGAGTCTTCGCGGCGATCGCGATCGCCTTCTCCAGCCTCGCGGTGGTGAGCCTGCTCGTCTTCCGCCGCGGAAAGTGGAAAGAAAAAAAGGTCTAGCGGACAAATCCGGGCCACCCTGCGTTTTTGTCATCCTGAGCTAAGCGAAGCGACCGAAGGATCTACTCGATCGAGCCGCTTGATGAATTTGTTGCCGTGAGCACGACCGGGCGGGAGGGGCAAGCCCCTCCCCTACGGCACCACCGGAGCCTGGCGACGACTACTTGATCAGCTGGAAGAAGTTGCTGTAGTCGTCGGTCCAGAGACGGATTCGCTCTTTGTCGTCCTTGTGGGTGCAGGAGGCGGAGATTCGGGGGATGGCCAGAGCGGAGGGGTCGCGGGAGTAGAGGGCCCACGTGGTGGCCCAGACGGCTTCTCCCCTTTCGTCGCGGTCCACGATGCAGAGGGGGAGGCGGAGGCCGGAGGCGACGGCCTGGGCGACGGGGACGAGGTTCAGCTGGCGGTTGGAGAGGTGGAGGGCGAGGATGCCGCCAGGCTCCAGGCGCGAGAGGTAGATCTCGACGGCTTCGCGTGTGAGCAGGTGCACGGGGATCGCGTCGCTCGTGAACGCGTCGATGGCGAGGATGTCGTAGCGCGGGGCGTTGCGAGCCGATTCGCGCTCGAGCGACAGGCGGGCGTCGCCGGGGACGATCTCGATCCTCGCGGGGCTATCGGCGAGGTATGTGAAGATGTGGGACGGGCCGGTCGACAGGGCGATCACGGCCGGGTTGATGTCGAAGAAGCGGAAGGTCTCGCCGGGCTTGCCGTAGGCGGCGATCGTGCCGGTGCCGAGGCCGACGATGCCGACGCGCAGCGGAGCGAGGAGGCGCTTGACGCTTTCGGCGAAGGCGAGATCGATGCCGCTGTTTGCCCCGTAGTAAGTCGTCGGGATCTTCCGCTTCTCCGGGTCCTGGTACTGGAAACCGTGGACGATGCGGCCGTGGCGCAAGTCGAGGCGGTCCGAGTCCGGGATTCCCGCCGCGAGGTGGTCCACGGTCAGGACGCCGTAGAAGTTGCGGGTCAGGAAGACGGAGGATGTCTGCGACGACTGGATCTCGGCGATGAGCAGGAGCCCGAGGAAGGTCAGCGCGCCGGCCAGGCACGCGGTGGCGAGGACCGGGCGGCCGGGCGCGGTCAGCAGGCGCAGGCGGAGGATCAGGAGGATCGCCGCGACGCCGGCGCCCACGGCCAGCCAGCCGCTGCTCGACGAGAAGAGGAACCGCACCGAGAGACGGCGGGCCATCGCGGACTTGAAGAGATCCGGATCTCGCGCGTAGTAAAGGACGAGCACGGCGACGAGGAAGGCCAGGAGCGCCGGCCAGGGACGGCCGCGGTTGACCCAGGAGGTCCCGTCCTGCACGAGCGCGGCGATCGCGAGCGCTCCCGTGAAGAAGACGGCGATGTGGTACTCCCAGAAGCCTCGGAAGAGGAGCGGAGCGAGGAGCGCGACGAAGATGCCGCCGGCGGCGCCTCCCGCGGAGATCGTCAGGTAGAAGGACGTCAGCCTCGAGTGGTCGGGCCTCGCGCGGACGAGCTCGCCGTGGAGGACCATGCAGGAGGCGAAGAGGGCGGCGGAATAGGCGGCGATCTGGATCGAGATCGCGACGACGAAGCCTTTGAAGAGGACGTAGGCGGCGGCGCAGAGGGCGAAGAGGAGGAGCGGGCCAAAGACGGCGCGGCTGTAGATGCGGTCGCTTTGGAAGACGAGGATGAAAGTGAGCAGGTAGAGGCAAAGTGGAAGGACCCAGAGGAAGGGGATGGCGGCGACTTCCTGGCAGAGCTCGTTCGTGGTCGCCATGAGCATCATGGAGCCGGCGGCGGAGAGGAGGAACCAGAGCCAGGGAGAATTTGTGATTTGTGATTTGTGATTTGTGATCAGGGTGAAGTTCCCCTCGCCCCGGCCGTCTTCCGCGGGAAGAGGGGGAGGTTCCTCGCGTTCGCTCGGAACGACAAGGGTTGAACCGACGAGGGGGAGCGCTCCGGCGGAACGGATGGAGCAAACCAGGAAACAGAGGGAGTAGAGGGCGAACGTTCCGGACCAGAGCCAGGATTGGAGGCGCAGGGGGATGTAGCGCTCGACGAGGGTTGGATAGGTCACGAGGGCGAGGAGGGAGCCGAGGTTGGAGAGGGCGTAGAGGCGGTAGACGCGGGCGGTCGGGTGAGTGCGGGCGGCCCAGGATTGGATCAGCGGGCTGGTGGAGGAGAGCAGCAGGTAAGGCAGGCCGACCGAGACGAGGAGGATCGCGAGGATTCTTCCGATGGGCTCGCCGGGGTCGGGCGGTTTCCAGGACGAGCCAGGGAGGATCGGCGAGGGCCACGCGAAGACGAGCGCGCCGAGGACGGCCAGCGAGACGAGGAGGAGCGCAGCGTGGACGACTCGGGCGGCGCGGCGGGGAATTTGAGTCGCCAGCGCGTGCGCGTAGAGGTATCCCGCGAGTAGGACGAGCTGGAAGAAGACGAGGCACGTGGACCAAACGGCGGGCGCTCCGCCGAACCACGGCAGGACGTACTTGCCCATCAGGGGCTGGATCTGGAAGAGGAGGAACGCCCCGAGGAAGATGGTCAGGGCGTAGAGGAGCATTCAGGAATTGACGATGGAGGATTGTCGATTGCCGATTGAGAGTAACGAGCTGGCCTTTCTGAGAGCGCGTTCCAGGGACGCATCCACGCCGGCGGCGAGAGCTTGATCCAGGGTGAACCACCGGGGCCCGGGGGCGGGAGATTGCCCACTCGAAAAAAAGAGGTGGCGGAAGTCGTAGTGAAAGTGCGGAGGGTCGGGGCCGTGGGCGGGGATCGGGTGGACGTCCAGGTCGAGGATCCGGTCGCCGAGAGGGAACGCGAAGTCCTGGATCCCGGTCTCCTCGCGGGCTTCTCGAAGGGCCGCGGCGAAGACGGAGTCGTCCGAAGGTTCCACGTGGCCGCCCGGCTGGAGCCAGCGGTTGAGCTTCCGATGCCAGAGCAGGAGGAATTCCGGGCCGGGCTCCCGCGCGATGACGGCGCTCGCCGTGACGTGGCCAGCGGGATTGGGTCGTAAGAACGCCCGGGGCGAGCCGGTTACGAAGTCACGGATCCGCCCGAGGCTGGCGCGCTCACCGGCGTCGGCGGGCTCATAGATGTCAAGAGTCCCGAGCAGAGCGTCGGCGGTCAGCGGCACGGGCCGGGATTATTGCAGCCGGCCGCGGCGTTCGGCGTGACTTCGGATCGAACATTCCCGGCCGGGTCAACGTATTCAGAGATGTTCCCGTAGGCGAGTGGAAGGGCGGGGTCTCCCCGGAGCAGAAAAACCAATCGGACAGGCTAGAAGTCTTAGAGCGGGAAGGGGTTATGACCAGAAGCAAGAAGCGGTGGATCTGGGCGGTTCTCCTCGTCGTCGTCGCGGGAGGGGCCGTGGTGGCGATGCGCAGCCGCGACAAGGGCAAGGAGAAGGCTCCCACAAACCCCTTCCGGCTCGGCAAAGTCCAGGAGGAGCCGCTCCAGGTGTCGGTCCGCGAAGTCGGCGTCGTGGACCCGGTGACCAAGGTGGACGTCAAGTCGGCCGTCTCCGGACGGGTCCTGGTGCTCAAAGTCCGCGAGGGCGCGGTGGTCAAGAACGGCGATGTCCTCGCCGAGGTCGAGCCGGACGTCAACCAGGCGCAGACCCTCTCCGACGTCCAGGCCGGGGTCACTCAGGCGGAGATCAAGCTCCAGGACGCCGAGCGCGAATTCACCACCCAGAAGGCGCTCTTCGACCAGGGCCTGATCGGTGCGGACGCCTTCAAACAGGTCAAGAACAACCGCGAGCTCGCCGTCCAGGCGCTCAAGGCGGCGAAGATGCGCTACCAGATCGTCGAGGACCGCGGCATCCCGATCTCCGGCGCGGCATCCTCGCAGAACGCGCGCGTGACCTCGCCCATGTCCGGCGTGGTCATCAAGAAGGGCGTCGAGCTCGGCGAGACCGTGACCTCGGGAGTCTCCTCCTTCAACGCCGGGACCGTGCTCTTCACGGTCGCGGACTTGAAGTCCCTCATCATCCGCGTGAACTTAAACGAGGTGGACATCGCGAAAGTCCACGTCGGGCAGCCGGTCCGGATCACGCTCGACGCGTACCCGCAGAAGGTCTTCACGGGGAAGGTCACGTTCGTCGCTCCGTCGGCCGAGCTGGTCGAAAAGATCAAGGTCTTCAAGGTCGAGATCTCGCTCGACGAGCTGTCGGAGGCCTATCGCACCGGCATGAGCGCCAACGTCGAGATCCTCGGAGAGAAGCGCGACAAGGCCGTCTCGATCCCGCTCGAGGCGCTCCAAAAGCGCGAAGGCAAGACGATCGCCTACAAGCTGAAGGACAACCTGAAGCCTCAGCAGCTCGCCTCGGCGAAGGAGGCGCTCTCCTCGCGCAACAAGTTCATCTGGCTGTCGGACCACTGGAAGGAGTACTTCGATGCCGTGCCGGTGACCGCGGGGATCGCGACGCTGGAGCGGATCGAGATCCTCTCGGGCCTGAAGCCCGGCCAGCAGGTCGCCCTGGAAGACGTCTCCAAGAAGAAGGTCGAGAAGGACGACGATACGGATTAGGACGAGCTGTCAGCTCTTGGCTCTCAGCTCTCAGCCAGGCACCTTTGTCACTACAGCTGATAGCTGATAGCTGATCGCTAACTGAGGTCGAACCAGATGAACGCCATCATCGAAACGAAAGCGCTAACGAAGACCTATGGCAGTAACGGGGTGGCCGTCCACGCTCTCCGAGGGATCGACCTGACGGTGGAGCGCGGGGAATTCCTGGCGCTGATCGGGCCGTCGGGGTCGGGCAAGTCCACGCTGATGGCCATCCTCGGGTGCCTGGACAAGCCGACATCCGGCAGCTACGCGCTCGAAGGACATCGGGTGGAAGGATTGTCCGGACGGGAGCTCGCGGAGATCCGCAACGAGAAGATCGGGTTCATCTTCCAGCAGTACAACCTGCTGCCGAAGGCGTCGGTGCTGAGAAACGTCGAGCTGCCGATGCTCTACGCCGGCGTTCCCCGCAAGGAGCGGCGCAAGCGGGCGATAGAGCTGCTGGAGAAGGTCGGGATTCCGGAGAAGGCTCCCGTGCTGCCGTCGAAGCTGTCGGGCGGGCAGACGCAGCGTGTCGCCGTGGCGCGGGCGCTGGCGAACCGGCCGGCGATGCTGCTTGCGGATGAGCCGACCGGGGCCCTCGATCAGAAAACGGGGCACGAAGTGCTCGAGCTGTTCACCGAGCTCCACAAACAGGGCAACACCATCATCATCGTCACTCACGACCTCTCCATCGCCGCGCTCGCCGAGCGCCGGGTCGAAATCGAAGACGGGTTGATCAAGCAGGCGCAGGCCGCCTAGCAGCGATGTTCTCCGGCGCATTTCGGGAGCGGGTTCGGAACTCCTGGGTGGAGATGCGGGAGAACCTCGGGAGGGCCACGCTCCAGTCGCTGGGAGTCATGCTGGGGGTCGCCTCGGTCCTCGGCGGGTTCTCGATCTCCGACAGCATGCGGCAGCGCTCCAAGGTCGTCTACGCGAAGATGGGCGGGATCGACAAGCTGAACGTCCAGCCTTCGGCCGTCATCAAGGACGGGAGTCCCACGGCGCTGCAGATGGCCAACCTCGGCCTTCGCAACGAGGACGCGGTCGATGGGTCGGAGGCGGAGAAGGCGATCACGGGAGTCTCGGAGCAGAAGTTCGCGCGGGCCCGCGTGCAGTCCTCGTGGGCGGACCAGGAGCGGGACATCCGCGGGATCGGCGGGGACTTCTTCGCGACCGAGGGCTACGAGGTCGCCCGCGGCCGCAACTTCACCCGCGAGGACATGGACTCCGCGGCCCGCGTCGCGATCCTGGGCTCGGAAGTCGTGGACACCTTCTTCCCCTCCGGCAACGCGGTCGGCCAGACGATCAAGATCGGAGACGTCCCGGTCACGGTCATCGGCCAGTTGAAGGAGCGGGTCTTCTACTTCCGCAAGTCCAACCGCAACATGTTTCGCTGGCGCAACCGGATCATCGCGGTGCCGGCGACGCTCGTGTCGCGCCGGTTCGAAGGCGACAGCTACCGGCGCCTCGACCGAGTGACGTTCCGCATTCCGAAGCTCGACGCGATGGCGAGCTTCTCCAAGGTCCTCTCGGGGATGCTCAAGGCGAACCATCGCCAGCAGGACGACTTCCGCCTCGACGACGTGGGCGCGCGCGTGCGGCGGGAGAGGAGCCAGGGGGACGTCTACGACATCATCTTCCTGCTCTCCGGGGTCCTTTCGCTCCTGGGAGGCGGCATCGTCAACGTCAACATCCAGATGGCGACGTTGAAGGAGCGCATCCGCGAGGTCGGTGTCAAGATGGCGATCGGCGCCTCCGGCCGCGAGGTTTTCAAGGAGTTCATGACCGAAGCGATGATGCTGACGGGCGCCGGCGCGCTCGTCGGGCTGGTGCTGGGGATCGCGTTCTCCAAGCTCATCACCTTCTCCATCGGCATCCCGCTCCACATGGACGCGAAGAGCTTCGTCTCGGCCTACCTCCTCGCCGCGGCGTTCGGGCTCGTCTTCGCCCTGTACCCGGCGTGGAAGGCCGCGCGCCTCTCCCCCATGGAGGCGCTCCGCTATGAGTAGCAGGGCGATCCCGATCGTGACAACGGCGCCGCCGGCCGAACGGCGGCGAGGGCATTCCTTCGGGACGCGTCTCAACCTCTACTGGGAGATCGTCCGGGGCGGGATGATCGAGCTCGCAGCCCACAAGCTGCGGTCGATCCTGACGCTGACGCTCCTGATGCTCGGGGTCTTCGCGCTGGTCGTCATGACGTCGGTCCTCGACGGGGTCATGGACAAGGTCTCCACGGGGTTCTCGGGAATGAGCTGGGACGGATCGATCCTGCTCGCTCCCAAGTCTCCGCAGACGACCGACGACCAGAAACGCTTCGCCATGAGCCCGGGGCTCCGCTTCGAGGATCTGCCGCGGCTGATGTCGCCGGACCCGAAGGTCAAGGTCTTCCTGCCGCGCGCGATGAAGCGATCGGCCGTGCGGACGGTCGGCGGAAGCGAGCGGATGTTCGTCAACGGCGTCGGGCCCGACTACGGCCAGTGGATGAACCGCCCGATCGGGCTGGGGCGAGGCCTGACGGAGGACGACGAGAGGCGGCGCTCGACGGTCGCGATCGTGGGGGCGACGCTCGCGTCGAAGCTCTTCGGCGGCGCGGACCCCGTCGGCCGCGACATCACCGTCGAGGGGATCCCGTTCCGCATCGTCGGGGTTCAGGCGCCCGGGCAGCTCTTCTCCAACGAGAACTGGTACGACGCCAACGGCATCTCGATCCCGCTGACGACCTACATGGACCGGATGGACGCGACCCACAAGCTCGCCCACGTCGCCGTGAAGCTCACGTCGAAGAAGGACGTCGGCGAGGTCTCCGCGATGATGATCGCGCGGGCCAGGCAGGCGCACCACGGCATCGAGGACATCGAGATCACGGACCTGGATGCGGAGCTGCTGCGGGCCTACGCGCGATTCCAGGACCAGATGTACGGCTGGAGGGTGGTGCTCCTGTCGCTCGCGGCGACGGTGCTCTTGGTCGGCGGCGTCGGCGTGCTGTCGGTGATGCTGATCTCGTTCTCGGACCGGAGATTCGAGATCGGGCTGCGCAAGGCGATGGGAGCGTCGGACCACGAGGTGTTCATCCAGTTCCTGCTGGAGGCCTGCGTGCTGGCCGCGGTCGGGGCGTCCGTCGGGACGTTCCTGGGCGGAGTCGTTTGCCAGGCGCTGTCGTCGAAGTTCCCCTACGGGCTGGTCGTCAACCCGGTCGGGCTGATCATCGCGTGGGTCACCGCGATTGCCCTGGCGCTCGTGTTCGGGCTGTACCCGGCGATTCGGGCGTCGCGACTCTCGCCGATGGAGGCGATGCGGTAGCAGCGCCGCCGAGTTGACCGGCGGTGCGGGAGGGGCGTACCGAGCGTCGTCGGCCGCATTAGCGGCCGAGGGACGCGACATGCGGCGGGTTCGCCGCCGCAAACCCCCTCCCCTACGGCACGAGGCACGAAGGAAAGACGAGCGCGGGCGGGCGCAAGGCCCGCCCTACCGCAACGTCCGAGTCCGGGGTTAACTCTTCTTGGCGGCGCCAGCCTTGGTGGATTTGCCTTCCATCATGGTGCTCCACTTCTGGCCGTCCTCGGAGGTCTCGTACTTGAAGGTGTAGGAGTCGGGGGACCCGACCATGATCGTGTACTTGCCGTGGTAGGTCTTGCCGCCCATCTTCTCGTCAGCAGTGTAGGTCCAGGTGTCGCCCGAGACGTTGCCCTTGCTCTCCTCGGCCATGCCCATGCTGTCGATGCCGTAGTAGGTGTACATCTTGTCGTTGGCGTTGTAAGCGATGATGCCCAGGCTGTGCATCGGTCCCATCGGGCCCTTGCCCGTCGAGTGGCACACGACCTGGTAGCCTCCCTGGAACCACTCGCACTTGTCCGAACCGGTGAACTTTCCGGGCGGCATCCCGAAGGGGTTCTCCTTCATGTCCCCCTCGCTCGTCCAGTTCCCGACGAAGTAGGCGAGCTTCTTGACCTCCGGGCCAGGCTTGGGCATCTCCATGGCGGGCGCCTTCGCGGGGGCCTTCTTCTCCATCTTCTTTTCCTGGCCGGACGCAGCGAGCGCCAGCGCCAGGCAGGCGGAAACCACGATTGCGAACCTGAGGTGCTTCATCTTTCTCCTCCTTCACCCTCTCAAGAGCGCCCGAAATTCTATGCCTGGAGGCCGCCGGGCTGGTAGTAATTCGGCGAACGGACCCCTGCTTTCGGCGAACGGCGTCTCGCCGAAGTGCGAAAAGTTTCGTACTAAGCCTAACCTTTCAGGGACCAGCACGTCTTAGAGCCATGTATGGAGGGTAGGAGGGCGGCCGGGGTTCTCATGTGCCTCCTGGCCGCCGCCGCGACGGCGGGCGCCCAGCAGCCGGCACAACCCCGCAGCGACATCCCCGAGATCCGCATCACTCGGATCTCTCCGCCGATCGTCGTGGACGGCGACCTCTCCGACGAGGGGTGGAAGGGTGCGACAAAAGTAGACACCTTCTTCGAGACCAACCCGGGCGACAACGTTCCGCCGAAGGTCAAAACGGTCGCGTACCTCGGCTACGACGACAAGTACTTCTATGCCGGCTTCGAGTTTTTCGACCCGGATCCTTCCAGGATCCGCGCCCCGTTCGGCGACCGCGACGACGTTTCGAGCGCGACCGACTACGGCGGGATCATCCTGGACACGCGCAATGACCGCCGCACGGGGTTGCTCCTGCTGGCCAACCCGCGGGGGATCCAGTACGACGCGATCAGCGACGACACGACCGGCAACGAGGACAGCTCTCCCGACTTCTACTGGGACTCGGCCGCAAAGATCACGGCGCAGGGATGGGTGCTCGAAATCCGTGTGCCCTTTTCTTCGCTTCGCTACCCCGACGTCGCGAACCAGTCCTGGGGAATCCTCCTCTACCGCAACTACCCCCGCGACTTCCGCTACCAGATGTTCTCCTCGACGCTTCCCAAGGGCGGCAACTGCTTCATCTGCCGTTCCAATCCCCTGACCGGCCTCGACAACCTGCCGCCGGCGGCGCACCTCGTCGTCGCTCCGTACGGAACCGCCAAGCAGGACTCCGTCCCGCGGGGAGACCTCGGGTCGGAACTCGTCAACAAGCCGATCAAGTTCAACGGCGGCCTGGACGCCAAGTGGACTCCGAACCAGAACAACGCGATCGACGGGACGCTCAACCCGGACTTCTCGCAGGTCGAGTCCGACGTCGCGCAGATCGCCGTCAACCAGCGCTTCGCCCTCTTCTACCCCGAGAAGCGCCCATTCTTCCTCGAGGGGCTGGAGCTCTTCTCGACTCCCATCCAGGCGGTCTACACGAGGAGCATCACGTCGCCGCGCTGGGGACTGCGCGGGACGGGCAAGCTCGGCTCGTACCAGTACACCGGGTTCATCGCGGTGGACCGCGGAGGCGGCAGCGTCATCATCCCGGGGCCCAACGGATCGAGCTTCGCCGACCAGGACTTCTCCTCGTTCGTCGGGATGGCGCGCGTGCGACGCGACTTCGGCAGGTCGTTCGTGAGCTTCCTCGCGACCGACCGTGAGGTCGAGGGCAGCGGGTATAACCGCGTTTACGGGCCGGACTTCCAGTGGCGAGCCGGCGACCACGACACGGTCACGGGACAGCTTCTCTTCTCCAACACCGAAACCCCCAACCGGCCGGATCTCGCCGCAGAGTGGGACGGCCGCAAGCTCAACTCCCACGCCGCAGACATCTGGTACCAGCACAGCACCCGCAAGTGGGACTGGTTCACCGAGTACAAAGACCTGGGAGACGACTTCCGGGCCGACGACGGCTTCGTCCCGCAGGTGGGTTACCGGGAAAACTACGGTGAGGTTGGCTACACGATCCGCCCGACGAACTTCCCGATCTCGCGCGTGCGGTTCTTCCTCCAGGGCGACTACCAGAGGGACAGGAGCAACGACCTCATCAGCCAGTCCGTCTCGCCGGGGTTCGGCCTGGACGCGATGTGGAACGGCTTCGTCCGGATCCGCTACGCCGACGACAAGGTCCGAAGCGGCGACGAGGTCTTCCCGCGCAAACAGGTCGTCTACCAGATCAACTTGAGCCCGTCGTACTTCCTCTCCGGGATCCTTCTCCAGGGTACCGCGGGCGAGCAGGTGGACTTCGACAACCACCGCCCCGGCACCGGCGCCGACATCACGTTTCAGGCGACGCTTCGGCCGACTCACCATTTGAAGTTCGACCTGGTCGCGGCGAGGAGCTTCGTGGACGTGGACCCGGGCGACGGCGGAGGCTCCCGCCGGCTCTTCACGGCGGACGTGGGGCGGATCAAGGCCACGTATGTCTTTACGGCGCGATCGTTCCTCCGGCTGATCGGCCAGCTCGTGGAGACGCGGCGCGACCCTTCGCTCTACACCTTCGCCGTGACGCCGAAGGACGCGGTGTTCACCGCCTCGGCCCTCTTCGCCTACAAGATCAACTGGCAGACCGTTCTGTATCTGGGCTATGGCGACAACCGGACGCTCCTCGAGGACGACACCTATGCGAAGGCGGGGCACCAGTTTTTCCTGAAGGTCTCGTACGCCTTCCAGAAATAGCCCGGCGTAACATCGCGGCGTGTTGGCGCTGTTCTTCGAAAAGGGGCGGGCGCGCGTCAAGGAAGCTCCGCGGCCGAAAGTCCCGAAGGGGCTCGCGCTGGTCCGGGTCGTCGCTTCGGGGATCTGCAACACGGACCTGGAGTTGAAACGCGGGTATCACGGGTTCTCCGGGATTCCGGGGCACGAGTTCGTCGGGATCGTCGAGGGGCCGAAGGGATCGTCCTGGATCGGCAAGCGCGTCGTCGGGGAGATCAACCTGGCGTGCGGGAAGTGCGGGATGTGCCGGCACAGACTCGGGCGCCACTGCGAGAAACGGCGGGTACTCGGGATTCTCGGGCACCCGGGCACGCACGCGGAGCTCCTCACGCTGCCGGAAGGGAACCTGCGCGAGGTGCCCCCGGAGATCTCCGACGAGGAGGCGGTGTTCACCGAGCCGCTGGCGGCGGCGTGCGAGATCCTCGACCAGGTTGCCGTGGGTCGCGGGACGCGGGCGGCGGTCCTGGGCGGAGGGAAGGTCGGGACGCTCTGCGCGGCGGTGCTGCGGGAGGCGGGAGCCGGGGTGACGGTGGTCGGCCGCGGCGGGAAGGCGCGGCCGGGATCGTTCGACCTGGTCGTGGAGGCGACGGGCTCGCCCGAGGGAATGCCGCGAGCGATCTCGCTGGTCAAGCCTCGGGGGACGATCGTGTGGAAGTCCACGCACCACGCGCCCGCACGTTTCGACGCGGCGCCGATCGTCGTCAACGAGGTCACGATTGTGGGGAGCCGGTGCGGGCGGTTCGAGCCGGCGATCGAGCTGCTGCGGAAGAGGAAGGTGGATGTTCGGGGGCTGCTCTCGGCGGAGTTTCCGCTGCGGCGCGCCGTGTTTGCGCTGAGGGAAGCGGGCCGGCGGGGAGTCAGAAAGGTCTTGCTCCGGCCATAGGGCACCGACGGGAGGCGGGAGGGCGCAAGGCCCCGCCCCTGCGACACGGATGGGCCCTTGGAGCATTGGATATGCTTTTGCGTCTATGAAAACACTCCGAATTGCGACGCTGATTTTGCTGGCGGCGGCGGTGGTCGTTGCGGCGGACGGGGCGGCGGCGGGGGTCAAGTGGACCGTGCCGGCGGCCTGGAAGGCGCAGCCCGAGCGCCCGATGCGCGCGGCCACGTACGATGTCCCCGCCGCGGCGGGCGCGGAGGCCGCCGAGTGCGGCGTCTTCTACTTCGGGCCGGGCCAGGGCGGCGGAGTCGAGGAAAACCTCTCGCGCTGGGCCGGCCAGTTCGAAGGCGGGACACCGAAGAAGGCGGAGAAGAGCGTCCACGGCCTGAAGGTCCACACCATCGACATCTCCGGGACCTACCTTGCCCCGAGCGGCCCGATGATGAAGTCCTCCGGAAAAAAGCCGGGCTACCGGCTGCTCGGCGCGATCGTCGAGGGGCCGCAGGGCAACGTGTTCTTCAAGCTCACCGGGCCCGCGGCCACAATCGCGAAGGCTCAGGCGGATTTCGACGGCCTCGTCGGGTCGCTCACGAAATCCGCCACGGCCAAGACGTAGGCCGAACATGAGGCGCACGCTTCTCACGGTCGCCGTCCTCCTCTGCGCGGCGGCGGCGCCGGCACAGGAAGGGTTCCCCCTCTTCACCACGGACTTCCCGCCCGAAGAGTTCGCGGCGCGGCGGTCGGCGGTTTACGACGCGATCGGAAAGGCAGGGATCGCGATCATCCAGGGGGCGCCGACTCAGCTCGGCTACACGCGCTTCCGCCAGTCCGCCGACTTCTACTACCTCTGCGGCGTCGAAGTCCCCAACGCGTACCTCGTCCTCGACGCCGCCACGCGCAAGGCGACGCTCTACCTCCCGCACCGGAACGAGGGGCGTGAGCGCGGCGAAGGCAAGGTCCTCTCCTCCGAGGACGCGGCCGAGGTCACGAAGCTCTCCGGCGTGGACGCGGTCTTCGGCACCGACCTGCTCGCGGAGCACCTCGCGCGGACTCTCCAGCGGCGCGCGCCGCTGACCGTCCACACTCCCCTCTTTCCGGCCGAGGGCTTCGCCGAGAGCCGCGACCTCGCGCTGCGTCGAGTCGCGGACCTCGCGACCGACCCGTTCGAGGGAGGGCTTTCCCGGGCCGGCAACTTCACGGCGAAGCTGAAGGAGCGTTTCCCGAACCTGACGATCGCCGACCTCTCGCCCGTGCTCGACAACCTGCGGCTGATCAAGAGCCCGCGCGAGATCGCGATGATCCGCAAGGCCACGCGGCTCTCGGGCCTAGCCCTGATCGAGTCCATGCGCTCGACGAAGCCCGGGCAGTACGAGCGCGAGCTCGACGGCCTCGCGAAGTTCATCTACTACAGGAACGGCGCGCAGGGCGACGCGTACTACTCCCTGATCGGCAGCGGGCGCAACGCATGGTTTCCGCACTACAACGCCGGGAAGCGGAAGATGGAGGACGGCGACTTCCTGCTCATGGACTACGCGCCGGATTACGGCTACTACATGAGCGACGTGACTCGGATGTGGCCGGTCAACGGGAAGTTCTCCCAGTGGCAGCGCGACCTCTACTCGGCCTACCTCGGCTTCTACCGGGCGATCCTGAAGGCGATCCGGCCGGGCTCGACCGCGGGCGCGATCATGCAGGAAGCTTCGGCAGAGATGGACCGCGTCCTCGCGTCCTCGAAGTTCTCGAAGGACATCTACCGGAAGGCCGCCGAGACCTTCGTCAAGGACTACCGTGAGGCGGCCGGGCGCCCGGACGCGCAGCTCGGCCACTGGGTCGGGCTGGCGACGCACGACGACGGGCCGCATACGGGGCCGCTGAAGGCGGGGATGGTGTTCACCATCGAGCCTGCCCTGCGCGTGCCAGAGGAGAAGATCTACGTGCGGCTGGAGGACGTCATCGTCATCGGGGAGAAGTCGGCGGAGATCCTGTCGGACTTCGTTCCGTGGGACATCGACGCGATCGAGAAGGTGATGACGGAGAGGGGGTTGTTGAAGACGTATCCGCCGACGGAGTTGCGGTAGAGGCGGGCCTTGCGCCCGCCCGCCTCCGGTCGTGCCCGGATCCGAACCAACCCTGATGGAGAAGTCGTGAAGACTCGTTTTTTGTTCGCAGTTATTCTCTTGGCCGCGATGTCTGTCGTCATTGCGCAGGAGTCCGGGAAGAAGGCGGCGGCGGAGCCGCCGTGGATGAAGGACTCGGCGGCCAAGCTCGAAAGAGAGCTCTCGGGCAACTACGGCGAGGCCGCCAGGCCGAGACTCCAGCGCGGCCTCAAACAGGTCGCGGAGTTCTGGCGGGCGGAGGACGGCGACGCGGCGGGGTTCGAGGCTTTCGTCCGCGAGAGCTTCGCGGGAGACCCGAAGACGCTCGACGCGCTCTTCGCGCGGATGGAGTTCGCGATGGAGTCGCTAGACGGGCACATGCTCGAGATCAACCGCGACTTCCGCAAGCAGTCCGACCTCGACATCGGGCCCATCTACTTCTTCGACGAGACGCTTGCCGGCTACGACCCGTCCGCGCACGTCGCGGACGACTTCTTCGAGAACAAGCTCGCTTTCGCGGTGCTCCTGAACTTTCCCGTGACGGGCCTCTCGCAGCGGCTGGCGGAGGGAGAGAAGTGGTCGAGGCGCCAGTGGGCGGAGACGCGGCTGGCCGAGCGTTTCTCCAAGCGCGTGCCGGCCTCGGTCAACCTGGCGATCGGGAAGGCCGCGTCGGAGGCCGAGCAATACATCTCCGAATACAACATCTGGATGCACCACCTCGTGGACGACAAGGGCAACCGGCTTTTCCCGCCGAAACTGCGCCTCCTCTCGCACTGGAACCTCCGGGATGAGATCAAGGCGGATTACGGTGCGGGCGACGCGAAGAACGGCCTCGCCAAGCAGAGGACGATCGCTCGGGTCTGCGAAAGGATCGTCACGCAGGCGATCCCGGATTCGGTCGTCAACAACCCGCAGGTGGACTGGAACCCGTTTACCAACGACGTTCGGCCGACGGCGGACAAGGACTCCGACTTCCCGGCGCCCGCCGGACGAAAGACCGGCAACGCGCCGGAGCCGGACACGCGTTACGCGATGCTCCTCGGCACCTACCAGGCCGCCCGCCTCGCGGACCCGTACTCGCCGACGGCGCCGACGATGATCGCGCGCCGCTTCGACGAGAACCGCCAGATCCCCGAGGCCCGCGTCAAGAAGATGCTCGAGGACGTCCTGTCGTCGCCTCTCGCCCCGCGCGTGGCGAAGCTGATCGAGAAGCGGCTCGGGCGCAAGCTCGAGCCCTTCGACATCTGGTACGCCGGGTTCAAGCCCCGCGGCGCGTATACGGAGGCGCAGCTGGACGAGATCGTCCGCAAGCGGTATCCGACGCCCGAGGCGTACAAGAAGGACATCCCGAACCTCCTCGTCCAGCTCGGCTTCTCGAAGGAGAAGGCCGAGTTCCTCGCCAACAACATCGTCGTGGACCCCGCGCGCGGATCGGGCCACGCGATGGGAGCGCAGCGGCGCGGCGACCAGGCCCACCTGCGCACCCGCGTCGAGAAGGAAGGGATGAACTACAAGGGCTTCAACATCGCCGTCCACGAGATGGGGCACAACGTCGAGCAGACCTTCTCGCTCAACGAGATCGACCACACGCTCCTCCAGGGAGTGCCGAACACGGCCTTCACCGAGGCGCTGGCTTTCGTCTTCCAGGCGAGGGACCTCGAGCTCCTGGGGTTACCCAAGCCGGACGCTCAGGCGCGGGCGCTCGAGACGCTGAATGATTTCTGGGGGACCTTCGAGATCGGCGGCGTCGCGCTCGTGGACATGGGCGTGTGGCACTGGATGTACGACCACCCCGACGCCACACCGGCCCAGCTGAAGGAAGGAACGCTCCAGATCGCCCGCGACGTCTGGAACAAGTACTACGCGCCGATCTTCGGGCAGAAGGACGTGACGCTGCTTGCGATCTACTCGCACATGATCAATTCGTTCCTGTATCTGCCCGACTACCCGATCGGCCACATGATCGCGTTCCAGATCAAGCAACAGATGGACAAAACCGGCCAGGTCGGCCCGGAGTTCGAGCGAATGACAACGGCCGGCAACATCGCGCCGGACCTCTGGATGAAGAACGCCACCGGCTTCCCCGTCGGCCCCGAGGCACTTCTCGCCGAGACGGAGAAGGCCCTGACTCAGGTCAAGTAGCCGGATCGGACGGCCTGGAGGACGGCGCGGGTTCGGTCTCGGACTCCGAGCTTGGAGAGGATGCTGGAGACGTGGTTCTTGACCGTGCCCTCGGCGACGTGCAGGGCGCGGGCGATCTCACGGTTGCTGTAGCCGCCGGTCATCAGGCGAAGCACCTCGACCTCCCGCTCCGTCAGAGGATCGGGGGGCTCGAGTCTCGGGAAATCCGACACCGACGACTCCAGGCCGCGGGCGAGGCGCTCGGAGACGAGCGGCTGGACGGCGGTCCTGCCGGCCGCGACGTCGCGGATCGCCCGGACGAGCTCTGAGAGCGAGACGTCCTTGAGCAGGTAGCCGCGCGCGCCGGCCCGCAGGCCCTCGACGACGGTCGAATCGTCGTCGAAGGTCGTCAGGATGATCGTCGGCGGCAGGTCCTTCGACGCGGAGAGCCGCTGGAGGACCTCGATGCCCGAGAGCTTCGGCAGCCGCATGTCGAGGAGCACCACGTCGGGGCGGGTCGCGGCGATCCGGGCGACCGCTTCCTCGCCGTCGCTAGCCGAGGCGACGACGGAAATTTCCGGCTCGAGTGCGAGGAG
>DATFQY010000112.1:0-24830 GCA_035263845.1 Thermoanaerobaculia bacterium
CGGACCTGGCAGGCGGGATGAAGTTCGGGTCGAAGGACCTGCGGGACATCCTCGAGCGGGCCTCGGCCCGCGAGTCCGCCGCCCGCGTGGCCGCGGGCGCCGTTTGCAAGCTGCTGCTGAAGGAATGCGGCGTCGAGATCGGGAGCGGAGTCCTGTCCGTGGGCTCCGTCGCGGACGAGAAGTCTCCTCGCTCCTTCGATTCGCTGGAGAAGGTCCGCGAGGACTCTCCCCTGCGCGCCATCAATTCGAAACTGGAGAAGGCGATGGTCGAGGCCGTGGACGCCGCCAAGAGGGAGGGCGACACGCTGGGCGGCTCGATCCTCATCGGAGCCCGCGGTCTCCCGGCGGGCCTGGGCTCCCACGTGTCCTGGGACCGCAAGCTCGACGGCCGCATCGCCCAGGCCCTGATGTCGGTTCCGGCGGTCAAGGCGGTCGAACTGGGCTCCGCGATCGAGGCCTCGCGCGGCCCAGGCTCGCGGGCACACGACGAGATCGAGAAACTCCCCGACGGGACCCTCGCTCGAAGGAGTAACCGCGCCGGGGGTCTCGAGGCCGGCATCACCAACGGCGAGGACCTTCTCGCGGTGGTCTATATGAAACCCCTCTCGACACTGGCGAAGGGGCTCGATTCCGTGGACCTGGAGACCCGCGAAGCCTCCCGCGCCGCCTACGAGCGAAGCGACGTAACCGCCGTCCCCGCCTGCGGCGTCATCGCCGAGGCGATGCTCGCTTTCGTCCTCGCCGACGCCCTCCTCGAGGTCACCGGCAACGACCGGCTGGCGGACATCCTGCGCCGCGTCGGCGAGCACCGTGCTCGCGTTCGGGACTACCCGGCCAGCTGAACGGTCAGAAGTCCGCCCGGCTCATATCGGTCGTCGTGCCGTCCCGCGTGGTCACGTCCACCTGCGCGAACACGCCGGAGACGGCGGCGGTGCCCGACGTGACGTTGACGTAAACCAGGACGGTGTCCTCCCCCGCCGGAACCTTGAGCGAGGCGAGAACGTCGGAGATGCCGACCGTCTGGCCGACTCCGATCGCCGTGTCGAGCGGCGTCCCGACGGGCTGACCCGACGAGTTCGCGTAGGCCTGAACGTGGATGTTGACCGAGCCGGCGGTCCCCACGCCGTTGGGCGTGACTCCCATGTTGTTGATGAAGATATTGGCGTAGAGCTGAGGTGTGTTCGGCTTGCCGCGCGAGTCCCGGACGGTCGCGACGAGGCTCTGGGGCTCGCTCGTCGTGAGCTCGTGGCCCTTCAGCGACTGCCCCACGGTTCCGCCGGCGAGCGCGTTGTAGAAGCGCACGGTGGCCGACCCCTGCCCGGACGAGGCGAACCCGTTGAAGACGAACAGGGTCGAGCCGATGAAACCGTCGTCCTTGATCGAGGCGGGAAGCATCCCGGCCTGAACGAGCGAATCGATGAAGTCGTCGAAGTGCGCGTTGGAGCGGGCCCGCATGGTTCCTCCGGCTCCCTGGGCGACGAGCGCTCCCGCCGAGGAGATGCTCCCGGTGACCGCCACGGCTGCGAGCGTGCGAAGGTTGACGCCGTTGAAGTAGAAGTCCACCTGCGAGGCGCTGGCCGTGTTGTTCGAGACGTCCACGGTCGAGATGTAGAGGGTGGGACCGGCGCCGATGAGCCGCGCGACCAGGGGAAGATTGACTCCCAGCCCCGATGCCGCCGCGGCGACGGCCTGCGGAGAGCCGGGGCGCGCCGGCGCGAGACGAGCCGAGAGCGGGCTGTCGCTCCCCGCCGCGAAACCAGCGCGTGAACCGGCGGCCAGCAGGACGGTCGCGAGGACCGGGAGAGTTCGAGATTTCATGGCGCTCCTCGTCATCAGAAAAGGCTTCGGATCGAAGGAGAGATCAGCCGGGTCGGGAACGTGTCGCGCGTGACGCCGTAGGTCGCCGGCAGCGTGAAGCTCTTCAATGTGCCCAGGCCTCCGGAGAAGTCCAGAACGAGCCCGCGCGGGCTCACGCCCGGACCCAGCGCGACCTTCACGAGGTTCGTTGCTCCCTGGACCTGGAAGCTCTGAAAGGTGTTGAGCGCCGGATTGACGTAGTAGAGCGTGCCCAGGGCGCCCGTGGCCACCGCGCTCCCGTTGCCGCCACAGTCGATAGAGAGGATTGGAGTCGAAGTGGTGTACCGCATGAACGAGCCGACGCCGTTGGACACGGTCACCCAGTCAATCGAATTCGCGGTCCCGACCCAGATGCCGTCGCCGCAGCCCTTCACCGCGTTGACGGTGGCAGAGTAGCCTCCAAGGTCCGACGAAGTCCCTTGCGGAGTGACGACCTGGATGCCGCTCGAATAGCCGAGGTAGAAGTTCCCGCCCGGTCCGACATCCATTCCTCTCAGCTGCGGCTTGAGCGTCACCGGCGTCAGGGTGTAGATCTGATCGGCCTTGAAGAGGTTCCCCTGCGAGAGTGCGCTCGAGGTGGTGGCGCCGTTGTCGTCCGGCCTCACGGCGAGCGAGGAGCCCTGCGAAAGGAACCCGTTGGGAAGAAAGGCGCCGCGAACCGTGAACTTCGCTTCGTACCCGACGTGGAAACGGCCGTTGGAGTCCACGGCGTTGAAGAAGTATTTTCCGTCGGCGGGGTAGAGATTGACGACCAGCAGGTTCAGAGGGGCCGTGCGGATGACCGATCCGCCGAAGGTCAGGTCGAGGAGCTGATCGCCGATCCCGTCGGAGGCGACCCAACCGCCGTAGTTACCATAGGCGACGTCGAAAAAGTTCGTCGGCGCTTCGATGTCCCGGATGACGAGCGGCTCGGCCGTGAGCGCCTGCGGGGCGGCGGACGTCTCAACTTCCTGGGCGAACACCACGGCCGCGCCGAGACTGAGAAATCCGCCGAACAGCAAACCCGCGAGCCTCCTGGCCGAACCTTCCGGCGACATCAGAAAGCCACCGGAGTCATGTCCGTTGTGGAGCCGTCGCGCGTCGTGAGGTCTACCTGCGCGAAAACGCCTGCGATCGCGGCGGTCCCGTTGGTCACCGTCACGTAGACGAGGACGGTGTCCTCCCCTGCCGGGACCTTCAGCGTTGTCAGGACGTCGGAAATCCCGACCGTCTGGCCCGGGCCGATCTGCGTGTCGAGAGCGGTGCCGACGTTGGCGCCGGTCGAATTCGCGACGGCCTGGACGTGGACGGTCACCGCTCCCGCCGCGCCCGTTCCCGAGGGCGTGACCCCCTCGTTGTTGATGAAGATGTTCGCGTAGAGCTGGGCGCCCGGCTTGCCCCGCGTATCGCGGGCGAGGCCGACGAGGCTCTGCGGCTCCTTCACGGTGATCTCGTGGGCCTTCAGCGCCTGGCCGATCGTGCCGCCGCCGAACGAGTTGAAGAAGCGCACGGTCGCCGATCCCTGGCCCCGCTTGGAAAAGCCGTTGAAGACGAAGAGCGTCGAGCCGATGAAGCCGTCGTCCTTGATCGAGGCGGGGAGGAACCCGGCCTGCACGAGCGAGTCCACGAAGTCGTCGAAGTGCGAATTCGACTTGGCCCGCACCGTGCCGCCCGTCCCCTGCGCCACCAGCGCGCCGGTCGACGAGACGCTTCCCGTCAGGTTGATCGCCGCGCTGGTCCGAAGATTCGTCCCGCTCAGGTACCAGTCCACCTGCGCGGCGTCCCCCGCGTTGTTCTGGACGTCCACCGTCGAGATGTAGAGCGTCGGCCCCGCGCCGATCAGCCGAGCGACGAGCGGAATGTTGACCGCGAGGCCGGCCGCGGGAGCGGCATCCCGCAAGGATTGCGGCGTTGCTTCCTGGCCGAGAGCCGGGGCCGCCGCGAGGATCAGACCCACAACGAAAGCCGCGGAAGTCTTCTTCATTGTCATTCTCCTCTAATTGATCTACCTGCCAATCGATCTGGCAAGGTCCATCCATTCCCCTTCCCGCCTTCCGGAGACCAGCTCTCGGCAGAACGCAAGCCCACTGAGTTGAAGGCTCACGACCATGCCCCTGGTCGGACTGACCTCGTCCACGAGCAGCGTCCACGGATAACGCCCTGGAGAAATCACGTAGTCCTGGACCTGCGCGGTCCCCTTGAGCGCGTAGGAGATCTCCTCCGCGGTGGCGATGTTGTAGACCATGATCGTCCGCGGCGCCTGGAAGCCCAGGAGCATCCCGTCCGAAGTGAACCGGAGACCGCCGGTCACCGCCTTGAGCGCGGTCTTCGCCCCGGTCCCCTTCACGGGGTTGTAGAGCCAGTATCCGGGCTGGTTGCGGTCGGTGATGTAGAAGTCACCGGGCGTCGTGTCGCTCGGCCCGTAAGCGATGCTCAGCGGAGCGTACGGGAGCGTGGCCACGGAGTACACGCCGGCGGAGTTGACCCTCGCGAGCGTGTTCGAGCCGCTGTTGGTGAAATACCAGCTGTTCCATCCGTAGGCAAGGTCGGTCGGTCGGGACGTCGCCGGTTGCGTGTAGAAGACGTGCATGTCATCGGGCATGCCATGCCAGTGCGTGAAGAGCTTCCCCGTGGCGACCGAGAGCCCCGCGTAGTCGCCGAGGCCGTTGCCCTTGAGGATGACGCCCTGGGTCGTGTCGAGGTCGAGGTCGTAATAGACGGGACCTTTCCGCGATGGGCCGAGGTCCAGCCGCATGAGCTGCGTCTTCCGGGTGGCAGTGTTGACCCCGAAAAAGATGACTCCCCGGTCCGTCGCCGCGCCGGCGAGCGCGAAGAAGCCGGGGCTCGGATACGAGGCCTCGAACACCACGTACTCGTGGTAGATGAGGACCTGGTCCGTCGGCCCCACATCCACGTAGACGACGTACGCGCCCCAGCACGCCTTCGCCCCGATGCTCGTCTGCGAGCTGGGAAAAGTAATCGGCGACTCGACAAACGAGATGATCGCGGGCGAATCCTCCGGCGGAGCCGCCCGCGCGGCGGACACCGCCAGGAAGATCCCGACACCGGTGGCAAGTCGAATGCGCGCTCTCGCAGAGATCCGACAGATCATGTGACCTCCTCCTCTGTCTTCGCCCTGAGTTTTCGCCTGCCCTGGATTTGGCCGGGATTATAGCCCCGACCGATCGACCCGGCAGGCGCTTATGGCGGCTCGGTGGAGAGGAGACCGAGCTCCCGGCGGTCGGGAGAGACGCCGAGGCGCTTGGGGACGAAAGAGCGTGAGACCTGGAAGACGAAGGCGCGGCCGGAGCCCGGAGAACCGGTCAGGGCGAGTGAGACGGACTCTCCCGCCCTGAGCGAGCGGCGGTAGGCCCGCCGGCCGTCCACGTTCGCCGAGACCTCGACCGGGGCGGGGCTCGGGGAGTAGTGGGCCAGCGTCAGGCGCCGGGTCTCTCCCGGCCCGAGCCAGAGCGCGAAGCGGCGGCGCGTCCAGCGGAAGGGCCCGCCGGCGCCCAGCTCCTCTCCATGAAAACCGATCCGCGAGGACCACCGGAAGGTCTCGGCCGGCCCGGCCGTCTCGAGAGCCGCGACGAGAGACCCCGCGGCGAGAAGGGAAACGGCGGCAAACCGGACGTTGCGCAGCCAAGGCGTTTCTCTCGAGGCGCCCGCCTGCCCGATCGGTGGCGCGACCACCGAAGCGAGGAGGAAGAAGAGAAGGGCGACGTCCGAAGCGAGCCAGTGCGAGCCAACGGCCAGGGACACGAGGAAGGCGATGACCGCGACGCCGGCGCCGGCGCCGGTCGCGCTCGACTCCCGCGCGCCGCGCCAGGCGGCCCGGGCCGCGGCGGCCACGAAGAAGGCCGTGACCAGGAACCCCGCGGCGCCAGTCTCCGCGAGCGCCTGGACGTAGGCGCTCCCGGGGTTGTCGCGCATCAGGAATCCGCGGCTCTCCTCGCGGGCGAGGTCCGGAAAGGTCCACGCGAACGCTCCCATCCCTGCACCTTCGACGGGATGCCGCAGGAACAGGCGCCAGGCCGCGCGCCAGAGGGCCGGGCGCGCCGAGACTCGGTATTCCACCGGCAGGTTGGGATCGAACGTCTGGGCGATCCGGGATCCGAGGGTGCCGGCGGTTCCGCGCAGCAGGAAGCCGGCGCCGACGAGGATCAGCAGGACGGCGGCCGCGGTCGAGAGGCGGCGCGCCGCGGCGCCGAGGGCCCCGGTGACGACGAGGAGCACCGCGCCGATCAGGAGGAGCAACAGTCCCGCCCGCGAGCCCGAGAGCAAAAGCCCGCCGAGGAGGAGCGCGGAAAAGACCGCGCTCAGGCGGTCCAGGCGCTCTCGCCGTCCGATCCGGACGAGCAGGAGGACCAGGCCGAGCGCGCAGAGGAGCCCGAGCGAGTTTGGATCGACCGCCCCGCCGGAGAGCCTCCTCGTCAGCTTCCAGAAGGAGCGAGTCTCCTGCGGGAGCCAGCCCGCCGCCTGGAGAGCCGCTGCGACGGCCGAAGTGGCAACGCCCAGCAACGCCGCCGAAAGAGCCTGTTCCCGAAGCCGCGCGCCGCCCCGCCGCAGCATCCGAAAGAAGACCGCGCCGGCCGCCAGGGAAGCGAAGGCGAAGAGACTCTCGCGGACCGCCGCGGCGTCGGGCAGCCCGTCGCCGTTGACCGCCCGCCCCGTCAGGCGGTGAAAGACCGCCCAGAGCGTCGAGGCGCGCGCCAGGGCGAGGCCCGTCGCGAGGACCCAGACCAGGAGCAGCGACGAGAGGGGCGAATCGAGCGGCGAGGGATCGGGCTCGCTCTCGAAGTCGTAGATGAATCGAAAGAGCCACCCCGCCGCCAGTCCACCGAAGAGGAGCGCGGGCCACGCGACCGGGTCGGCGCCGCCGGAGAGCCGCGCCAGCAGGCCGGCGCACGGAAAGAGAAACGCGAACGCGAGGATCGCCCGTTGAGGGCTCCACGCCGCCGCCAGCGCCATGGCGACCGCGAGCACGAGCACCGGCAGCCGATCCGGAGCCGCCGGCGGGAACCCGATCGAGAACAGAATCCCGGAGCCAAGAACGGACAGGAAGAACAACAGGACCCGAGTGCCGGTCCTCGGCACTCGAAGGGGAGGAGCCGAGGAGCGGAGGAGCGGAGGAGGAGATTGAAGAGTCGACATCTCCTCTGCTCCTCAGCCCCTCTGCTCCTCTCCTTTAGTCATCCCCGGTGATACTCCTGGAGCGCGGCGATCCCGGCGCGGCCTTCCTGGAGGGCGCGGATGCCTTCGACGGCGGCCGCGGAGGCGGAGAGGGTCGTCAGGCACGGGATCCCCAGGCGCAGCGCCGTCGAGCGGATCGAGGCCTCGTCGTAGTGGGACTGGCCTCCCAGCGGCGTGTTGATCACGAGCTGGATCTTCCCCTCCTCCATCCACTCGACCGCGTTGGGATGCCCCTCATTGACCTTCAAGACTCGCTCCGACCGGAGGCCCGCTTCCGCCAGGGCCTCCTGCGTTCCTTCCGTCGCGCAGAGGGTGAACTTCAGGTCGGCCAGCTCCCGCGCGATGGGGATCAGGTTCTGCTTGTCATACGGATTGACCGTCAAAAACGCCCGTCCCTCGACCGGCAGCCGAATGCCTACGGCGTCGCACGCCTTCGCGAAGGCGTCGCCGAACCGCGGGGAAATCGCCATGACCTCGCCGGTGGACTTCATCTCCGGGCCCAGCAGGCTGTCTTCGCCGGGGAACTTCTTGAACGGGAAGACCGGCGCCTTGATGAAGAAGTCCGCCGGGTCGCGCTCGGGAGGAAGTCCCAGTGAGGCCAGCGGCTGACCGACCGCGAGGAGGGCGCCGGCGCGCGCCATCGCGACGCCGATCGCCTTGGAGACGAAGGGCACCGTGCGCGAGGCGCGAGGGTTGACTTCCAGGACGTACAGCAGCCCCTTCTGGGTCGCGAACTGGATGTTGACGAGCCCCTTCACCGCGAGAGCCTCCGCCAGCCTCCTCGTCGCGTCGCGGATCTCCGCGAGCTGCTCGGGCGTGACCTTCCACGCCGGAAGGACCGAGAAGGAATCGCCGGAATGGATGCCCGCCTCCTCGATGTGCTGCTGAATGCCTCCGATCCACGTCTCCCTGCCGTCGGAGAGCGCGTCCACGTCGTACTCGAAGGCGTCGTCGAGGAACCGGTCGATCAGGACCGGGTGCTCCGGCGAACTTTCCAGCGCCCGCGACATGTAAGAGGAGAGGTGGGCGTCGTCGAACACGACCGCCATCGCCCGGCCGCCCAGCACGTAGGAAGGCCTGACCATGAGCGGGTAGCCGATGCGCCGCGCCGCCTCGAGGGCTTCCTTTTCGCTGCGCGCCTCGGCGTGCTCGGGCGCCCGCAGCCCCAGCTCATCCAGGAGCTTTCCAAAGCGGCCCCGGTCCTCGGCAAGGTCGATGGACTCCGGTGAGGTGCCCGCGATCGGGTAGCCGGCCGCTTCCAGCGGCCGCGCGAGCTTGAGCGGCGTCTGGCCGCCGAACTGGACGAGGACGCCTTCCGGCTTCTCATTGTCGAGGACCGCCGAGACATCCTCGAGGGTGAGCGGCTCGAAGTAGAGGCGGTCGGAGGTGTCGTAGTCGGTCGAGACCGTCTCGGGGTTGCAGTTGATCATGACGGTCTCGTAGCCGGCCTCCGAGAGCGCGTAGCAGGCGTGGACGCAGCAGTAGTCGAACTCGATCCCCTGGCCGATCCGGTTGGGGCCGCCGCCGAGGATGACGATCTTCTTCTGCGCCGTGCGGAGCGACTCGTTCTCGTCCTCGTAGGTCGAGTAGAAGTACGGCGTCTCCGCCTCGAACTCCGCCGCGCACGTGTCGATCGTCTTGAAGACGGGCGTTACGCCGAGCGACTGGCGGCGCTGCCGGACGGCGTTCTCCGTCTCGCCCAGCGCCCGCGCCAGGGACCGGTCCGAGAGACCCAGGCGCTTGGCGTCGCGCCAATTCTGGGCCGAGACATCGGCGAGCCGCCTGCCGGAGAAAGAGTCTTCCGTCTCGATCATGTGGCGCATCGCGTCGAGGAACCAGGGATCGATGCGGGTCCGGGCCGAGATCCCCTCGACCGTCATCCCGGCGGCGAAGGCGCGCCGGATGTGGAAGATCCGCTCCCACGTCGGGACCGAGAGCTTCTCGTCGATCTCCGCCGGCGAAAGCGGCCCCCGCCCGTCGTCCAGGCCGTCGCGGCCGATCTCGAGCGACCGCACCGCCTTTCCGAGCGCCTCGGCGAAGGTTCGGCCGACCGCCATCGCCTCGCCGACCGACTTCATCTGGATCGTCAGCGTGGGATCCGCTCGCGGGAACTTCTCGAAGGTCCACCTCGGGATCTTGACGACGACGTAGTCGAGGGAAGGCTCGAAACACGCCGGCGTCTTCTTCGTGATGTCGTTGGGGATCTCGTCCAGGCGGTAACCGACGGCGAGGAGCGCCGCGATCTTCGCGATCGGGAAACCCGTAGCCTTGGACGCGAGCGCCGAGGATCGGGAGACGCGCGGGTTCATCTCGATGACGACGCGCCGGCCCGTCTGCGGCTCGACGGCGAACTGGATGTTGGAGCCGCCCGTGTCCACGCCGACTTTCCGGATGACGGCCTTGGCCTCGTCCCGCATGAGCTGGTACTGCCTGTCCGACAGGGTCATCTGCGGGGCGACGGTGATCGAGTCGCCGGTGTGGACTCCCATCGCGTCGAAGTTCTCGATCGAGCAGATGATGATGACGTTGTCGGCGAGGTCGCGCATGACCTCGAGCTCGAATTCCTTCCAACCCTCGACGGACTCCTCGATCAGTACCTCGTGGGCCGGCGACTCCCGAAGCCCGTGCTCGACGACGCCTCGGAACTCGGACTCGCTGCGAGCCGCTCCTCCGCCCGAGCCGCCAAGGGTGAAGGACGGCCGCACGACGACGGGAAGCCCGATCTCGCGGACGATCGCCTCGGCCTCGGCGAGGCTCCGGGCGCGGCCGGACCTCGGCACCTCCGCGCCGATCTCGATCATGGCCTCTTTGAACAGCTCGCGGTCCTCGGCCAGCCGCATGGCGCGCTCGTTGGCGCCGATCAACTTCGCGCTCCACTTCTCGAGGATCCCCCGGTCGGCGAGCGAGAGCGCGAGGTTCAGCCCGGTCTGGCCCCCGACCGTCGGCAGGACGGCGTCCGGCCTCTCCTTCTCGACGATCCTCTCGAGGAACTCCGGCGTCAGCGGCTCGACGTAGGTCGCGTCGGCCAGGACCGGGTCCGTCATGATCGTGGCGGGGTTGGAATTGACGAGGATTACCCGGTAGCCCTCGCGCTTCAGGGCGCGAACGGCCTGGGTCCCGGAGTAATCGAACTCGCAGGCCTGCCCGATCACGATCGGGCCCGACCCGATCACGAGGATCGACTCGATGTCGGTTCTCTTCGGCACGTCGGCGCGCATTGTAGTGCGCCGACGTGCTGATTACCGGTCGACCGTTCTTGGGGCCCGCCTTCCGGGCCGGGTCGCCGGCGAGGCGACGGAGCTCCGCTGCGCTCCGCAGGAGTCCGCGAGAACCGTCCCGAAGCGGCCGAGCGCGATCAGCCGCCCGCCCGTCCACTTGACGTTGTAGAGGTCGTTAGACGTCGTCGAGTCCACCGAAGACCAGGCCACTCCGTCCGCGCTCTCGGCCCGGAGGCCTCCCGTGCCCACCGCGACGAAGTTGGACCCGTTCCAGGTCACCCCGTAGAACATCTCCGGCGTCACGACGCCGGAGCTCTGCCAGGCGAACCCGTCGGGGCTGGAGTACGCCGCCCCTTCGTCTCCGACCGCCACGAACTTCGAGCCGTTCCAGGCGACGTCGTTTAAGGCGTCGCCTCCCGCCGAGAGCCTCAGCGTCCATGAGGAGAGATCGGCGCTCGAGTAGATGACCCGCGCCGCGTCGCCCCCGGCGGCGACGTAAAGGCTGCCATTGAAGGCGATCGACTTCAGGACGTTGCCGGACCGGGGCATTTCCGTCCAGGAGATCCCATCGGAGCTCGTCCGGACCGCGCCATCGCTTCCGACGACGACGAAGCGCGACCCGTCCCAGATCACGTCGTGCAGGACCACGGTCTCCACCGGCGTCCGCCGGGTCCAGGCCACCCCGTCGGGACTCGTGAAGATTGCGTTCTGCTCGCCGACCGCGACGAAGAGAGAGCCGTTGGTGGCGACTCCGAGGAGCCACTTGTCGAAGAACGGAGTCACCGTCGTCCAATTCGAAGCGTCCGGGCTCGTCATGACCGAGGCGGCCCCAACCGCGACATACCGGGTTCCGTCGGAGACGACGTCGCCGAAGGAGCTGCGGTTGCCGGCGGTCCGGTGCGTCCAGGCCGACCCGTCGGCGGAGGTCAGAATCGCGCCCTTGCTGCCGACGGTCACGATCGTCGTTCCGTCGGTGGCGATGCCGAGCAGGTTCGAGCTCGTCGGAGCGTAGGTGACGCTCCAGTCCTGCCCGTCGGCGCTCGAGAAGACGCTCCCGGCGCCTCCCACGCCGAGCATTCCCGAGAAGGTCTTCGCCATCCGGAGCATCGGCGTGTAGAGGCCCAGGGTGTCTCCGGTCCAGTTCGACCCGTCTTTCCCGTGCAGGACGAAAGAGGTCAGGAAGGCCGATCCGCCGACTAAGAACTCGTTGCCGTTCCAGGTCACCGAGAGCATCTGGTCGAGGGAGTCGAGGCCGCTCTTCGACCAGGAGATGCCGTCCGTGCTGGTCAGGATCGTGCCCAGCTCGCCGACCGCCACGTAGCGCGAGCCGCTCCAGGCGATGTCATGAAGGTCCTGGACGGTGCCGGAAGCCCGCGCCGTCCATGCCGAGCCGTCCGCGCTGGTCAGGATCGTTCCCGATCCCCCGACCGCCGCGAAGAGGTTCCCGTTCCAGGCCAGGTGCGCGAGGGCGGAGGCCGATCCGACCGCGCTCTTCGTCCAGAACACCCCGTCCGGGCTCGACCAGGCGAAGCCGCCCTCGCCGACCGCGACGAAAGCCTTCCCGTTCCAGGCGACATCGGTCAGCTCGGCCCGGGTGTCCGGGTATCTCGGCGTCCACGCGATCCCGGTCGGGCTCGTCAGGACCGTGCCGGAGCCGCCGACCGCGACGAACCCGGAGGCCCCATGCGCCACGCCGTTCAAGCGGTTGCCCTGCGGCATCGGGTTCGACCAGATCCACTCCGAGCAGACCTGAGCCGACGCGACGGCAGAGACGAGGCAGAGCACGGCCACAGCGAGGAGCGCTTTTGTGGAAAGCCTGAGCATCGGATACCCCCTTGGTTGAATGGCAAATCGAATTTCGATTATAGACCGCGGGTCTAGAATCGCGACTTCGGTCTCACCCCCCGGGTCCAGAGAGGGAGGTGTGTATGCGGTCTTCGCAGCCCGCTCATCGCGCGCGGGCGTTCCTTTTCCTCGCGGTCGGCGTGTTCGCCGGCGCTTCCCGGGGATTGCTCGGCGTCTGCGGCCCTTTCACCGACGTCGCCGCCGACGCGTTCTGTCCGTTCGTGCTGGAGATCTTCTACCTCGGGATCACCACCGGGACGACGGCGACGACCTACGATCCGATGGGAAACGTGACGCGCCTCCAGATGGCGGCGTTCTTGTCCCGCACCGTGGACGGCGTGGCCCGCAGGGGCGGCCGACGGGCGGCGCTCGCCCGGTTCTGGAGCCCGCAGAACGAAACGGTCCTCGGGGTCACGACGCTGGCGGCCTTCACGAACTTTCCGGCCTCCGACGGGCTCAACGTCTGGGTCCCGAACGGAAGCAGCCTCGTCTCCAAGGTCAGCGCCGTGGACAGCAAGGTGCTCGAAACATGGAGCGGCGCCACCAACGCGAGCTCCGCTCTCTCCGCGATCGGAAAGATCTTCGTGACCGGCAACGGCTCGCCCGGGAGCCTCTATCAGATCGATCCACGGGACGCCCCGGGGCCGGTGACGACGGTGGCGAACAATCTCGGAAACTTCCCGTTCGAGCTCGCCTTCGACGGGGCCCGCATCTGGACCGCCAACGGCGGCCCGCCCGCCTCCGTCTCGATCGTGACGCCCGGCGCTTCGATTCCGTGGACGGTCACGACGGTGGCGAGCGGCTTCTCTTCGCCGCGCGGCGTCCTCTTCGACGGGACCAGCGTCTGGGTGACCGACAGCGGGCTGCTTCTGAAGCTCGACTCCAGCGGCACGATCCTCCAGACCGTGACGGTCGGAGCGATCCCTCTGCTCCCGGTCTTCGACGGCGCCAACATCTGGGTGCCCAACTTCGGCGCGGGGTCCGTGTCGGTCGTTCGAGGGGCGACGGGAGCCGTCCTGGCGACCCTGACCGGAAACGGCCTGGCGGGCCCCCAGCAGGCCGCCTTCGACGGCGAGCGGGTGCTCGTCACGGATTTCTCCGGCGACCGGGTCTCCCTCTTCAAGGCCGCGGACCTCTCGCCGATCGGGTTCGTCTCGATGGGTGCCGCCAGCTCGCCCCAGGGGGCCTGCAGCGACGGAGTCAACTTCTGGATCACGTTCCGAGTCAGCCAGCTCGCCCGGTTCTGACCGCTACTCGTACCGCAGGGCCTCGGCGATGTCGAGGCGGGAGGCGCGGCGGGCGGGGACCCAGGAGGCGAGGAGGATGGCGAGGGCGGCGAAGCCGACGATGGCCGCGAGGTCCACGGCGCGCACCAGGAAGGGGATGAAGGAGACGAAGTAGATCTCGGCGACGCCGGGCGGGAACGACAGAAGGTGAAACACCGTCGCGGCGCGGCAGATCGCCCACCCGAGCAGGATCCCGACGGCGACTCCGGTTCCTCCGAGAAGGCCCCCGAGAACGAGGAAGACCCGGGAGAAGAACCGCGGCTCGGCGCCCAGCGCGGAGAGAACCCCGATGTCGCGCTTCTTCTCCTGCACGGTCATCACCAGCGTCGCGACGACATTGAAGGTCGAGACCGCGACGATCAAGCCAATGACGAGGAAGAGCGTCGTCTGCTGGATGGCCAGGGCCGAGAAGAGGTTCCCGTTCATCCGCCTCCAGTCGGTCACCGAGAAACCCGGGCCGGCGGCCTTCTCGATCTCCCGGGCGGCGCTCTCGGTGTCTCGGATCGTGTCCAGCTTGACCTCCAGGATCTCGGCCTCGGCCGCGATGCGGCAGAGGTTTCGAAGCGCCTCGCGGTCCAGGAAGACCCACTCGGAGTCGTACTCCGCGAAGTTGGTCCGGAAGATCTTCGTAACGCGAAAGCGGCCCGTGCGCGGGACCAGCCGCGCAGCGCCTGCGGAGCGGTCCGGCGCCGACAGCGCGATCGAATCTCCCTCGCGAACGTCGAGCCTCCGGGCGAGCTCCACTCCGATCGCCACTCCTGGCGGCTCCGTCTCCGACCCCCGGGTCAGCGACTTCTCGGCCAGCGGGAGGTACTCGCCCATCTGCGAGACCGACCGCTCGGCCGCGGGGTCCACGCCCTTCAGGATCGCGTCCACGCCGTCGGGGGTCGCGGCGGACGACGCTACCGCGGTCTGGTAGAGGACCGGCGCGACGGCGCGGACCCGGGGTACCCGCGAGACGCGCGCCGCGGCCGCGGTGGCCTCGGGATACGCGCCCGACGGAAGGATGAGGGGGAAGACGACGACTTCCGCGTTGGCGCCGATCAGCTTCTCCTGGATCTCGCGCCTGTAGCCGGAGAGAAGACCCATCGCGACCACGAGCGCCGCCACTCCCAGCGCGATCCCGCCGATCGAGAGAAGCGAGACCGAGGACACCAGCTTCGACGGGCGCGACCGAAGGTACCCGACGGCCACCTCCAGCGCGAGCGGCATCAGACGGCTCGGGAGACCGAGGTCGCCTCCATGGCCTCGATGAAGCTCTCGAAGAGGACGTTGGCGTCGTGAGGGCCCGGCGAGGCCTCGGGGTGGAACTGCGCCGCGAGGACCGGGAGGACCCTGTGGCGGAAGCCTTCGAGAGTGCCGTCGTTCAGGTTGCGGTGCGTCGGCTCGATGTCCGAGCCGAGGGTCTCGCCGTCCACCGCGAATCCGTGGTTTTGCGAGGTGATCGCGACCGCGCCGGTCCTCAGGTCTGCGACGGGATGGTTGGCTCCGCGATGGCCGAACTTCAGCTTGAAGGTCGTTCCGCCGAGGGCCAGACCGAGGAGCTGGTGCCCGAGGCAGATCCCGAAGATCGGCTTCCTGCCCAGGAGCGCCTCGATCGTCCGGATCTGGGCGGGGAGCGCCGCCGGATCGCCCGGCCCGTTGGAGAGAAAGATCCCGTCCGGGTCGGAGGCGAGGATCGTCGCGGCCGACGCCGTGGCCGGGTAGACCGTCACCCGGCATCCCGCCTTGTTGAGCAGCCGGACGATGTTGCGCTTCATGCCGTAGTCGATCGCGGCGACCCGGAACCGGTCCCGCTCTCCCCCGAAGACCGAGGAGTGATCGGGCGAAACGGCGAGGGCGAGGTCCGCGCCGACCATCGGCGGCGATTCGAGGACCATCCGGAGAAGTTCCGCCGGCTCCGTGATCTCCGTCGAGATGCCCGCCCGCATCGCGCCCCGGGTGCGGATGCGACGCACCAGCGCCCGCGTGTCCAGGCCGTGGAGGCCGATGATCCCGGAGCTCTCGAGGTAGGCGGCGAGGCTGGTCTCTCCTCCCGTGCCGCTCCAGCGGTCCGGGAAGTCCCTCGCGACGAACCCCGCGACGTGGATCCGCTCGGACTCGGCCTCGTCCCGCCGGACGCCGTAGTTGCCGATGTGGGAAGCCGTCATGACGACGATCTGGCCGGCGTAGGACGGGTCCGTCAGGACCTCCTGGTAGCCGCTCATCGCGGTATTGAAGACGATCTCCCCGAAAGAGGTTCCCTTCGCCCCGATCGCCTCGCCGCGGCAGCTCGTGCCGTCCTCCAGGACGAGAAGTCCGGCGGTCATCGAGAAGGACTTTAGCAAACCGCGGCTCTCGCCGTTTGGGCATAGGCTAGACAACGAAGGAATCCTCATGCCGCGATCCCGGTCAATTCGCTGTCTCGCCGGCGCAGCGTGCCTGATCGGAGCGTCAACCGCCTCCAGATGGCGGCGTTCCTCTCGCGCACAGTGGACCGGACCCTTCAGAGAGCCGGGCGCAGGACGGTCCTGGATCAGTTCTGGACGCCGCAGAACGCCTCGGTCCTTCCCGTCACGACGCTGCCGGCGGAGCCCAGGGGGAATGTCCCGACCGGCGACCAGCCGGCACGCGCCTGGAGCGACGGATCGGACTTCTGGATCAGCTTCTTGATCGTCAACAGGATGGCGCGAGTCTGAGCGCGCGCAAGACGCTCAGGCGGTCCGGCCGACAACAGGAGCGAGCCGGCGCACCTGCTCCATCAGCTCCGCGAACATCGCCGGCGGGAGGGCCTGGGGGCCGTCGGAGAGGGCGAGCTCGGGGTGCGGGTGGACCTCGACGATCAGGCCGTCCGCCCCGACCGCGACGGCCGCCCGCGAGAGCGGGATGACCTTCTGGCGCTTGCCGGTCCCGTGCGACGGGTCCACGAGGATCGGCAGGTGTGAGATGCGCTGGACGTAGGGGACGACGGAGAGGTCGAGCGTGTTGCGGGTGTGGTCGGCGAAGGTCCGCACGCCGCGCTCGCAGAGGATGACCTGGTAGTTGCCCTCGGAGAGAAGGTACTCGGCCGAGAGGAGGAACTCCTCGATCGTCGCCGACATCCCTCGCTTGAGCAGAACGGGCTTTCGCGTCTTGCCCAGTCTCTTGAGCAACGAGAAGTTCTGCATGTTGCGGGCCCCGACCTGGAGGCAGTCTGCGTGCTCGGCGACGAGCTCCACCGTCTCGGTGTCGAGCACCTCGGTCACGATCGGCAGGCCCGTCTCCGCTCGAACCTTCGAGAGGATCTTCAGGCCTTCCACGCCGAGCCCCTGGAAGGAGTAGGGAGAGGTACGCGGCTTGAAGGCGCCGCCCCGATAGAGAGTGGCCCCCGCCTCGCGGACCGCGCGGGCGACCTCGAGCGCCTGCTCCTCGGACTCGACGGCGCAGGGCCCTCCGATGACGACGACCTGCTCGCCGCCGACCGGAACGCCGCCCACCGAGACGACCGTGTTCTCCCGCTTCGCCTCGCGGGAGACGAGCTTGTACGGCGCGGAGACAGGAATGACCTCGGCGACGCCCGGCAGGTTCTCGAAAGACCCCGGCTGGATCGCGCCCCGGTTGCCCGTGATCCCGATGGCGGTGCGCTGCGCGCCGGGGATCGCATGGGCCTGGAGTCCCAGGCTCTCGACGGTCTCGACGACGCGCCGGACGTCTTCCGGCTTGGCCGCCGAATCCATGACGATGAGCATGGCGTGCTATCATGTGTGGCCCTGCCAGGCCTGTCAACGAGGAGTTCCGTGAAGACAAGAATTGCCGCCATCGCCTTCGCCGCTCTCGCTTTCGGCGCCGCCGTCGCCTTCGCGTACAACATCAAGCTGAAGGACGGGTCGCTGATCTTCGCCCGTTCCAAGTACGAGGTGAAGGGCACCAAGGCGATCATCACGCTCCAGAACGGCACCGTCACGCAGATCGACCTCGCCCTGATCGACGTCCCGGGCACCGAGCAGTACAACAAGGAGAACCCGGGAAACGTCATCGCGCTGCAGCAGGGCGAGGACCGCGAGATCAAGCTGCCGACGGTCAAGCCCGTGCCGACCGTCAGCCTCCAGGACGTCATCCGGCAGCGCAAGACCCGGTTCGGCGAGATGATCAACAAGCTCGGCGAGGGCGCGCCGCCCCCGCCGGGAAGCGCGGCGGCCGGCTCCTGGCAGCCGGTCGAGTCCACGGTCGAGACCGCTTTTCGGCGTGTGCTCGACGGCGCCGCGATGACGCAGTACCGGCTGACCAACTTCCGCGGCCGGCTACGCCTGCTCGCGACCGTCAACTCCGAGGAGGCGGTCTTCAACATGCTGTCCGCGTCCGCACGCGCGATCGGGGACCTGATCGACAAGGGCAAGCCCACGACGGTGGACATCGTGCTGACGACGTCCTCGGGAGACTCCGCCGGCACGTTCGAGATGACCGCCGACCAGGCCCGGGCGCTGGTCAACGGCAACCTGAGCGTCGCGGACTACTTCATCAAGAACGTCGTCCTCTGAAGCGTTGTAGGGCGGGCCTCGCGCCCGCCCGCGGCCCTCGCCCCGAAGCCGATCCGGCCATCAGCACCTCAGGTCGTCGGCCTTCCAGTTCTTGACGCGGCGCTTGATGTCGTCGCGGTTGTGGAGATTGTTCGTCAGCACTTCGCGCACGAGGTCGGCCATCTCGGCGTCGCTTGCGAAGCGCAGCCCGATGAGCTGGCCGGGCGTCAGCTCCTCGATCCGGCCCTTCAGGTCCCCCGGAAGGATCTCCCGCAGGCGCAGCCGCATCTCCAGACGGATGATGCGGTCCTGGACGGTCAGCGCGAAGATCCGCGCGTAGAAGAAGATCCCGAGGAGGGCGGCGGCCACGAGCGCGTCCAGGCCCCCGGTCCAGGAAGGCCAGCGCACCAGGGCCACGACCCGCCAGATGAAGTTGATCGCCAGCACTCCGAAGATGCCGACGTGGTAGAGCGGAACGATCCGGCGGTGGTTGGCGAAGTTCTGGGGCTCTCGCTGCGCCATCGGTTTCTCCTTGCGGCTCAATCCTCCGGCATCTCCGGGGCCAGGTAGGCGCGAGGGTCTTCGCCGACCGTTCGGCGGAAGCGGTCCGACAGGGAGATGGCTTCTCCGATCGTCTCGTCCAGGGAGATGCGCTCGATACGCTGGATCGGGAAAAAAACCGTCGAAGGGAAGAAGGACGGCGTTTCCTCCCGGGTGATCTCGCGCACCCACTCCTCGAATCCCTCGACGGCCAGGCCCCGCACGACGACGCCGCTCGAGTCGCGTTGCTCGAGAAGCCCCCAGAATTTCTCGCGGGGTGCGCAGAGGTGCACGAGCACGAAGCTGCCGGTCATGGGGTCACGGGGAGGCCGCCTCGGCGTCCTGCGAGAGCTCGATCAAGACGCCGTTGCCGGAATCCGGGTGCAGGAACACGATCTTCTTTCCGTCGGCCCCGGGAGCCGGGCGGGAGTTGATCAGGCGAAAGCCTTTTTGCTGGAGCTCCCCGACGGCGGCCTCGATGTCGCGAACGCCGAAGCAGATGTGGTGGACGCCCTGCCCGCGCCTGGCCAGGAATTTTGCCACCGGCGAGTCCTCTGCCGTCGGCTCCAGCAGCTCGATCCGGCTCTCCCCCGCCGGAAGAAACGCCGTCACGACCTTCTGGGAGGGCACCTCCTCGCGGTGCTTCTCGTCCAGCCCCAGCGCGCGGTAGATGCCGAGCGCGTCGTCGATGGAGACGACCGCGACGCCGATGTGGTCGATCTTGTAGGCGGTCATGCGCGCACTCTAACCCCGCTGCCGGCCGCGGAGGACGTCCGCGAAGAGCCTCTCGGAGGCGGTGTAGGGGTCCTCGCGCCGCTCCCCCACGGCGCGGACGGCCTCCTCCAGCCCTCCGGCCTCCCTCTCCCGCGACTGGACCGAGGCCCGGAACCGCTCGTCGAGGAGCGCCTTCAGGCGCGCTCGCACGCGGCGCCGCCGCCTCTGTGAGCCCTCGCCGGTCGAAAGGAGGTGCTCACCGTGGGCGGCCAGCGCGCTGACCGTTTCCGCGATGCCCTCGCCCCGCGGAGCCACCGTCCGGACGATGGGCGGCCGCCACGCCTCCAGCGCCGAGAGGTCGAGCATCATGGCCAACTCCGCCGCGGTCCGGTCGGCGCCGTCCCGGTCCGCTTTGTTCACGACGAAGACGTCGCCGATCTCCAGGATCCCGGCCTTGATGGCCTGGATGTCGTCGCCGAGGCCCGGCACGAGGACGACCGCGACCGTCTCCGCCGCCTTGACGATGTCCACCTCGTCCTGCCCGACGCCGACGGTCTCGATCAGCACCACGTCGAAGCCGGCCGCGTCCAGGACGTCCACCGCGTCCGAGGTCGCGCGCGCCAGTCCTCCGAGTGCGCCGCGCGTCGCCATCGAGCGGATGAAGACGCCGGGATCGGTGTAGATCTCCGCCATCCGGATCCGGTCGCCGAGGATCGCCCCGCCCGTGTACGGCGAGGAGGGATCCACCGCGACGATTCCGACCGTCCTCCCCTCCCGCCGCCACGCCTGGGCCAGTCTCTGGGCCAGCGTGGACTTGCCCGCGCCCGGCGGGCCCGTGATGCCCACGACGCGAGCCCGGCCGGTGGACGCGTAGAGCGCCCGGAGCAGCCCGGCGGCGCCGCCTTCGTTCTCGACCGCGGTGATCGCCCGCCCGATCGCGCGGGGGTTGCGCGCGAGGACCCCTTCGATCAAGGTTGAGAGGTCAGGGTTGAGAGTCAAGGGCAGCCCCGGGGCCACACTTGCCGCTCAACTCTCAACACTCAACTCAGCTCAAAAGGCTTCTGGCGATAACCAGTTTCTGGATTTCGGTCGTGCCCTCGCCGATGGTGCAGAGCTTGACGTCCCGGTAGAACTTCTCGACCGGAAAGTCCTTGATGAAGCCGTATCCGCCGTGGATCTGGACGGCCCGCTCCGTCACCCGCACCGCGGTCTCGGACGCGAAATACTTGGCCTGCGCGGAGAAGCGGCGATTCTCCTCGCCGCGGTCCTTGGCCTGCGCCGCACGCTCCATCAGCAGGCGCGAGGCGTCGATCGCCGTGGCCATCTCCGCGAGGTAGAAGCGGATCGCCTGGAAGTCGGCGATTGGCTTGCCGAACTGCCGCCTTTCCTTCGCGTACTTCAGCGCGGCCTCGTAGGCGCCCCGGGCGATCCCGACCGACAGCGCCGCGATCGAGATGCGCCCGCCGTCCAGGATCTTCATCGAGTTGGTGAATCCTTCCCCTTCGGCGCCGAGAAGCGCGTCGCCGTCGATCCGGCAGTCCTCCATCACCAGCGTGCAGGTGTCCGACGCCCGCATGCCGAGCTTGTTCTCCTTCTTCCCGACGCGGATGCCCGGGTTGTCGAGCTCGACGATGAACGCGGAGATGCCGCCATGACCGCGCGTGGCGTCCGTGACCGCCATCAGCACCGCCACGCCTCCGACCGACGCGTTCGTGATGAAGTTCTTCGACCCGTTCAGGACCCACCCGCCGCCGTCGCGAACGGCCGTCGAGCGCGTCCCGCCCGAGTCCGACCCGGCCTCCGCCTCGGTCAGACCCCAGGCCGCGAGCCATTCGCCGGAAGTCAGCTTCGGCATGTATCGGCGCCGCTGCGCCTCCGTGCCGAAACGGAAGATGTGGCTCGACCCCAGGGAGGTGTGGGCCGCGAGCGCGAGCGCGACCGAGCCGTCCACGGCCGCGATCTCCTCGACGATCGCCGCGTAGTCCGACGTCGAGAGCCCGGCTCCGCCGTACTCCTCCGGGAAGACCGTCCCCAGGAGCCCGAGCTCGCCCAGCTTGTGAAAGAGGTCTCTGGGAAAAACCTGGGCTTCGTCCCACTCCATGACGTGCGGCCGGATTTCGGCGTCCGCGAAGTCCCGCACCGTCTGGAGAATCGCCTCTCGTTCCGTCGTTACCGCGCTACTCATAGCGCTCATTCTAGCCGCGCTTTATCTCACCGAGGGGGGCGCCGGACTGACGTTGCCGGCGGGAACGATCTCGATTCCCGTGTAGTAGTGGCGCAGGATCGCGTCGTACGAGGCTCCCGCGAGCGCCATTCCGAACGCGCCGTTCTGGCAAAGCCCCACGCCGTGCCCCCAGCCGCGCCCGAGGAACAGGAACTCGATTTCGCCCTGCGGGCCTCTCCCTTTCTGGACGGTGAAGAGGAGGTCCGGCATCTCCAGCGCCTGCCTCACGTCGAAGCGCCGCAGCACCAGCTCCGCCGCGTCCGTCGCCACCTTCGCCTCGATCACCCGCCCCGCCGTGCTTCGCTTCAGGACGGCAAAATCCCGCACTTCCGTTCCCGCCACTCGCGCCGCCATGCGCCGCGCGAGCTCGCGGCCGGAGACCCGCCGCACCCATTCCGTCCACGACGAGTCCCTCTCGAAGGCCGGCGCGTCCGGCTCGGCCTCGACCCACAGGGCGAGGACCTGGCTCCCTCGCTTCCACCAGCGCAGCCGGTCTCCCGGCCGCAGCGTCAGCGACGAGGCGGGCAGGAACGTGTCGCCGATCTTCCGGGCCAGCGGCAGCTCCGGATCGACCGGCAGGCCCTGCCTCCCGTCGGCGGCCTTGACCCAGAGGTTGGACGCCTCACGCCTCAGGAAGCGTCCGGTGCCCTCGGTCACGCCCGCCTGCCGAATCGCCGCGGAAAAGAGCAGCCCCGCGTACTCCTCTTCGGTCAGGTTGCGGTCGGCGGGAGGGAGCGGCTCGCCCGCGCCGAACTTGAAACGGACGAGAAAGTCGTAGGCCTCGCGGGCGGGCCCGGAGAGGCGGCCCGAGAGAGACGGGGCCTCGGAGTAATAAGTCTCGTCCCGAGGCTGCAGGTGCAGCGTCCGCGCCGGGGAGAGCCCGAACGCGGTGAGGAGCGAGGGGTAGACGGCGGACGGCGAGAGGGTCGCCGGCGGCGCGCCGCGGTGCTCGAGCCCCGCCCAGTTCTGCGCGGTCTCGATCCAGGCGGCGCGGCCCGTTCGTTTCAGCGGCGTGTGGCGTGCGAGCACGTAACCTCGCCATTCCAGCGCTTCCCGGGGCTTCGGCGGCGACTTGCGGTCCACCGCGGCGCCTGGCAGCGTGGTCGTCGCGAGCTCTCCGCACTCGACCGACACGAGGTACGGCGCGGCGGGTTGCGCAAAGATGTTCTCGACGTTCTCGGTTCGGCCCCCGCAGGTCGAGACGAAGAGCGCGTCGGCGAAGTGGCCTTCGTGGGCGAGAACGAGGCCCCGGGTCGCGTCCACGGCGGCGTTGGATAGCGGGTCCTCGACCGACAGGCCGGAATAGACCTGGCACTTCGCCGTGGCGCAGAGGTCGTAGCCCTCCGCCTCGAACTGTCCCCGGTGCGCCATCGCGTAGGTCCGGGCGGCGACCGACTGCGCCTTCAGCGCCTCGACCTCGTCGTACCGCTTCGGTCCCATCTCCGCCGGGACGACCCCGTAGAGATAATCCTCGAGGTCCAGCCGGTGGATGACGTTGACGAGGCCGCGCGGGTTGACGGCGATCCGCAGGCTTCCGCGGTAGGGCTTGCCGTCGTACGCGATGCGGGAGTCCGGCTCGAACGGGTAGACGTCCACCGGCGAGGCGAGCCGCCGCGCGGCGCCGTCCTCGACGACGACGGAAAGAACCGCCGCCGCGCCCGGCGAAGGGGCGGCCCTTCCTTCCACCACGGCCGCTTCTTCGCCCGCCCCCCGGATCCTCTCGGCCAGCGCCTCGGCGCCCGCGCGGTCCGCGAAGGAGCCGAGCAGGACTCGGTAGACGCCCCGGTCGGCCGAGAAGGCAACGACCCCGGCCGTCTGGAAGTCGGCGGCGAGCTTGTCGGCGCGCTCCCTGGCCGGCTCTTCCTGGGAGAACGCGCCGGCCTCGACCTGGAACCCTCCGCCGGCGGAGCCCTCGGCGCGAAACCGCAGCGGGCTGCGCAGGATCTCCGCTCGGCCGGTGGAGACGACGATCCAGCGCTGCCCCGGCGGGCCGTAAGCGTACTCCGGCAGATCGCTCTTCATGCCGACGCGGTAGAGGACGCCGGAGGGCGCGCTGTCCGCCGGCACCGGGACCGGGGGTGGAACGGCCGCGCCGCGGCGGCGGGCGGGAGTGGGAGTGGGCTCCGGGATGGCCGCTTCGGGCGTCGTCGCGCCGGAGGGTGGAGTGGGAGCCGGCTGCGGGCCCCCCGCGCAGCCCGCGGCGACCGCCACGAGCGCCGCGAGCGCCCGGATCCGCATCGTCGCGGCGACTCTCAAAACCGGGACCGGACCTGCGGGCTCAGAACGACTTTGCGGTAGTCCTCGCCGCGGAGAGTCACCATCAGGCACATCTCGTAGAGCCGGCTCCGGGTGCGGTAACCCACCCGGTCCTCCAACGTGATCCTCGTCCCCCCGGAGGGAGCGGGGTCATCGGCGTAGTTGGTCGTCGCGATGGTGATCCTCTTGCCGTTATAGCGCGTGTTCAGGAGATCGTAGAGGACGTCCTGCACCCAGGGGTGCGGCGGCGTGGCGCCGATCTCATCCAGGACGAGGAGCTCCGCCGACATGAACGGCGCGAGCACCGATTCGCGCGTCCCTTCGGAGTCAGCCCGGAACGTGGACTGGATCCGGTTCAGCAGCGCGGACGAGTCCGCGTAGAGGCCCCGGGTTCCCTTGCTCGAGACGAGCTCGGAGAGGATCGCGCACGCCAGGTGCGTCTTGCCGCGGCCCGAGTCGCCGACGAAGAGCAGGCCCGCGTCCACGAAGGGGAAACGGTCCACGAACTCGCGGGCCGCCCGCTTGGCCGACGTCAACTCGGCGCTCTTCATGTCGTTGAAGTTGTCGATCGTGCACTCGCGGTAGCGCTCCGGGATGCCCGCGGCCGTCAGCTTCTCCCGCCGCAGGGTCGCGACCCGGCAGGAGCAGGGGCGCGCCTGCTTGATCCCTTCCGGGGCCTCGAGGATCCACCCCGTGTCCCCGCAGCGCGCGCACTGGACCTGCTCGGAAGGCATCGCGGCCATTCTAGTTCTCGGGGAGCCCCTCCTCGACGAACACGCGGCGCTGGCGCGGCCCCTCGAGGTACCTCTTCAGGTCGGCGAAGCTCGCGTCCCACCCCGGGCCCGCTTCCTCGCGATGACGGTCGTACGCTGGCCCGGCGTCGGGGACGACCTGCTCGACCGTCACGACACAGCCGCCCTCCCGCTCGGCAAAGGTCAGAGTGATCATGAGGCCCTCGAGCGTCTCTCCCATGCGCGGCTCGAGCGAGACCTCGCGGACGACGAGCCGGCGCCCGCGCTCGAACTCCGCGATCTTGCCGAGGACCGTGGCCTCGGTGAGGCCGCGCTGGTCCGTGAACCCGATGGCCCAGTTACCCCCAGGGCGAAGGCCCACGAGCGCGCCCTCGCACCACCAGGACAGAAGCTCCGAAACGCGGGTAAACGCGTCGAACGCGTCGAACGCGCTCGCGTTGACCGCCACCGACCGGATGACCGGCTCGCTCACCCGCCGATTGTACCGTCCC
>DATFQY010000113.1:0-2496 GCA_035263845.1 Thermoanaerobaculia bacterium
ATGGAGCTGGTCTGGTACCGGATGCTCGCTCCGCTGCTGGGAGGATCCACCTACACGTTCGGGCTGATCCTCGCGGTGGCCCTGGTGGGGATCGGAGCCGGCTCCGCCGCGTACTCGCTCTCGCGGCGAGGGACGGCGACCCTCTCCGGCTTCGCCGCGACCTGCGCTCTCGAGGCGCTCTGCCTCGTCGCTCCCTACGCGCTCGGAGACCGGATCGCTCTCTTTGCCGTGTTTCTCCGGCCGATGGGAGCCTTCGGGTTCAGCGGATACGTCGCCGGCTGGTCTCTGGTCGCCGCCGTCGTCGTCTTCCCGGCGGCCTTCGTCGCCGGGCTGCAGTTTCCTCTCCTGATCGCGCTGCTGGGCGAGGGAAGGGAGCACGTCGGGTCCGACGTCGGGCTGGCCTACGCCTGGAACACAGTGGGCGGAATCGCGGGCTCGCTCGCGGGAGGGTTCGGCCTTCTCCCGCTCCTGTCGGCCACGGGGACCTGGGTTTTCGTCGCCGCCCTCCTCGGCTCCCTCGGCATCGTCGCTCTCCTGATGTCGCTGAAGCTGCCGCGCGGACGCGGACAGATCGCGCTCGCGTCCGGAGCCACGGCTGCGAGCGTCGTCCTGCTGCTCGCCGCGACGGGCCCGACGGCGGCCTGGCGGCACAGCCCCATCGGGGCGGGCCGCGTGGACCTGGGCAAGGCGTCCCCCAATACCGTCCGGGACTGGCTCCGCGAGCGGCGCCGCAGCCTCGCCTGGCAGCAGGACGGCGTCGAGTCGAGCGTGGCGCTCAGAAAGGCGAGCGACGGCTACGCCTTCGTCATTTCCGGCAAGATCGACGGCAGCTCGCGCGGCGACGCCGCGACGCAGGTGATGAGCGGGTTGATCGGCGCCGCCGTCCATCCCAACCCCAGGCGCGCCCTCGTCGTCGGGCTCGGGACCGGGTCCACCGGCGGCTGGCTGGGACTCGTCCCCTCGATCGACCGCGTGGACGTCGTGGAGCTCGAGCCGGCGATCCTGCGGGTCGCCGCCGACTGCGCGCCCGTCAACGGCGACGTCCTCAACAACCCGAAGGTCCGCATCCACGTGGGTGACGCGCGCGAGTACCTGCTGACATCGCGCGAGAAGTACGACGTGATCTTCTCGGAGCCTTCCAACCCCTACCGCGCCGGCATCTCCAGCCTCTTCACCGAGGACTTCTACCGCGCCGCGCGGTCACGGCTGGCGCCGGGAGGGATCTTTCTCCAGTGGCTCCAGGCGTACGAGGTGGACAGCCTGACGGTCCAGACGGTTTACGCGACGCTTTCGGCCGCCTTCCCCGAGGTCGAGACCTGGTACACGAAGCAGGACGACCTGGTCCTGGGCGCGACGGCGGAGCCGATCGCGTACGACGCGGCGAAGATCCGGGAGCGCGTCGCGCAGGAGCCCTACGCCTCCGCGATGGAGAAGGCGTGGCGCGCCCGGGGGCTCGAGGGTTTTCTCTCGCATTACGTCGCCCGCGCTTCGCTGTCGCGGGCGCTCGCCGGCCGCGACGTTCCCCGCAACACCGACGACCGCAACGTCGTCGAGTTCGCCTTCGCGAGGAGCCTCGGGCGGGACAGCTACTTCGACGTCAACGAGATGCGCCGCGTGGCCCGCGCGCGCCACGAGGACTCGCCAAAGATCGCCGGGGACGTGGACTGGCTGCTGGTGAACCGGTGGCGGGTCAGCGCCGCGACGGCGGCCGCGGCGAAGCCGGTCCTCCGCCCGGATCTCACCGTCGAGGAACTTCGAATGACGATGGCGCAAAGAAGCTTCCTCGAGGGGCGTCCGGAGACGGTGTACACCAACTGGCGGGCGCAGCCGTGGCAGCCGATCGGCTCGGTCGAGGAGGTCGTGCTCGGGGAAGCGATGGCTCAGGGGGGAGACGACCAGGCGCTCGTCCTCGCGCAGAGGCTGCAGCCGTGGCACCCGGTCGAGGCGGAGATCCTGACGGCGAGGCTGCGGTGGCGACAGGGGAAGACAGAAGAGGCCATGCAGGCTCTCGAGAAGGCGTTCACGCTCTACCGGCAGGATCCCTGGGCGATGCCGATCCTCGTGAAGAACGCGTTCGCGATCGTGCTCGACCTGGCTGCGAAGGATCCGGCCGCGGCGCAGCGCCTCGACGCCGCGCTGACGCAGCCTTTCTCGGTTGCCGTCCTGAACGAGGAGCGCAACCTGGTCCGTCTCGAGCTCGCGTCTCGCCTCGACGTCAACAAGTACGCTTCCACCGTCTCGGAGATGGAGCCCAACGTCCCCTGGCGCACTCCGATCCTCCAGCAGCGGGCGCACGCGTACGAAGCCACCGGCAATTCGCTTCGGTTCCGCGCGAGGAAGGAGCTTACGGAGTTTCTGGAGAAAGAGCCGCCGCCGTTCGCGCCCGGCGTCGAACCGGCCGCCGCTCCGGCTGCGGCACCCGCTTCGGCGCCCGCCGAGGCGGCTAAGAATCCTTCTTGACGATCGACGCCTTCGCGACGGCTTCGAACTTCTCTT
>DATFQY010000114.1:0-33887 GCA_035263845.1 Thermoanaerobaculia bacterium
CGCCTTCATCGGCGAGTGGTGGCGCGACAAGTACAACGATGCTCTCCAGAACACCGGCGCTCGCGGCGCCTACGACGCCAACCGCTACGGGATCTACCTCCGCTGGTCCCCCGGAACCCCCGCCAGTCAGACCAAAGGGCAATAAGGAAACCTGCCGGCGCGGAGAAAACGGCAGAATAATGTCGCCCGGCGCATGAAGAAACGACAAAGCACGGGCCGGGCCTCGCTGGCGGTTCTTCTGTTCGCTCTGGCGGTCGTTGCAGTCGGGGCGGAGGAGTTTCCCCGTCCGAAGGGTTGGATCGGGAACGTGGACGAGTGGGCCCACGCGCTCGCGATCGGGTTCTGCGTCCTGAACCTGATCCTCCTCGCCACGACTTTCCGCTCCGTCCGGCGCAACGGCTTGACCAGCGCCGGCAAGCAACTCATGTTCCTCTCGGTCGGGGTCGTTCCGCTGGCGCTCGTCTTCTTCGCGTACTCCTACGCCATTCCCGCGTCCGAGAAAGTGGAGGCTTGCGGCGCCTGCCACGTCATGGATCACTGGGTCGGCGACCTCCAGAACCCCAAGAGCGACACGCTCGCCGCCGTCCACTTCAAGAACCGCTACATCCAGGAGAACCACTGCTACACGTGCCACTCCGACTACGGCATGTTCGGAACGATCTCGGCCAAGATGGAGGGGCTCGGACACATCCTCCACAACACGACCGGGCATTACGAGAAGCCGATCAAGATCGCGCGGCCGTATCCGAACCTCCGTTGCCTGAGCTGCCACGGCGCTTCGCAGAAGTTCCTGGATCCCGCGAAGCACCCCAAGGAGGACATGGCGGACCTGATCTCCGGCAAGAACGCCTGCATCGATTGCCACGGCCCCGCCCACGCCCCGCAGGAGGCGGAGAAGAAGGCTTCGCGATGAACGTCGAGCGCCGCGCTCCCCAACTCGTTCGCTATTCCTTCCTGGCGACCGCCATCGGCGTCCTCTTCTGCCTCCCGCTCGCGGTCCTGGAGACGCCGACGACGTTCGTTCTGTTCATGTTCCTGGGGCAGCCGCTCCTGGGGCTCGGCTTCATCCTCTTCACCATCCAGGTCTTCAAGGACCTCCGAAGCAAGCAGCTTCTCTGAGCCGGGGGACCGCCCTCGACCGGCTTGTTAGACTAGGCCCCCCACGGAGGAGGAGGCCGAGACCTGAGCGTCGCGCGGGAGTCCACGGAATTCGCCGCGCTGGAGCTGCGCGCGCGCTCGGATCGCGCGCCGGTCTCGATCTCGGGGGCGGGGCCCGCCGGTCTCTCCGCCGCGATCACGCTGGCACGCGTCGGCATCCCGGTTGTCGTCCGCGAGCTGCGCACCGACGTGGGAGGCCGCTTCCATGGCGACCTCCAGGGCATCGAGAACTGGACGACGCGTGGCGACGTCCTCGAGGAGCTCTCGCGGATCGGCGTCGAGCCGACCTTCGACCACACTGCGTTCCGCGAGGGACTCTTCTTCGATCCCTCGGGGCGCGAGTTTTCCCTCCGCTCCCCCGACCCGTTCTTCTACCTCGTCCGCCGCGGCTGCGGCCGGGGGACGCTCGACACCGCGCTGAAGGAGCAGGCGCTGGCCTGCGGCGCCCAGATCCGCCTCGGCGACCGGACCGGCGCCTCCGACCAGCCGGCGATCGTGTCCCACGGGCCGAGGGGCTGCGCGGCCGTCGCCGTGGGATACGTCTTCGAGACGGCGATGCCCGACTCCGTTTTCGGCGTGCTCTCCGACGAGCTCGCGCCGAAGGGCTATTCCTACCTGCTCGTGAGCGGCGGCCTCGGAACGGTGGCGACCTGCCTCTTCAGGGACTTCCGCGGCCAGAAGGACTACCTCCACCGCACCGTGGACTTCTTCGAGAGACGGGCGGGGCTCCGGATGAGCAACCCTCGCCTCTTCGGCGGGACCGGTCAGGTCTTCCCGCCGGGCAGCGCGCTCCGGGGAGGAGTCTTGCTTGCCGGCGAGGCCGCCGGGTTCCAGGATGCGCTTTGGGGCTTCGGGATCCGCTACGCGATCCTCTCGGGCCACCTCGCCGCGCGGGCCCTCGCGGCGGGCCGCCGGGAGGACTACGACCGGCTCTGGAAAAAGCGGTTCGGAGGGCTCTTGCGGACCTCCTTCGTCAACCGGTACTTCTACGGGCGCATGGGGCACCCGGGCTATCGCTGGCTCATGAGAGCGCTGCGCCGCGCCCCCGATCCGCGCGAGTGGCTCCGCCGTTTCTACGCGCCCCGTTTCTGGAAGCGCCTTCTCTCGCCGCTCGCAGCGCGCGCCGACGGCTGGACGAGGCTGCTCGGAAAGGCCTAGAGACCGGGCCGCTCAAAACCGAACGAGCTGGCCTCGAGCGGTCGAAGACGCCGGCGAGGGCGCGATCAACGAGCTCAGCGATGGCATCTACTCCGTCAACCTCGTATCGAAGAAGGACCGGGGCGTCGCGATCAACTGCACGCTGACGAACGAGTCCTCCGACCACGGTCCCACCAACAAGATCGACGTCTCCTGCACCTCTCCCGCGGGATCGGGCCAGGCCACTGGAGTGGTCAACGTCACGAGCGGCTGATCGCGAGAGTGGCCTCCGGACCTTGTAAGCTAGCCCGTCCGTGGGGCCGTAGCTCAGGTGGATAGAGCAAGAGTTTCCTAAACTCTAGGTCGGCGGTTCGAGTCCGCCCGGCCCCACCAGTCGAACCCATGACTGCCATGCTCGGATGCCTGACGACGCCGAGAAACGTTACGGCGTGGGTGTGGTGATGGAGACGTTGTCGAAGGTGGCGGTGGCCACGGCCGTGTTGTCGTTGGCGCTGACGGCCAGGCCGACGTAGGTGTTCTGGGACATGGTGATGGTGCGCGTCGATCCCACCTGCGTCCAGTTGATCCCGTCGGGCGAGGCGTAGGAGCTGAAGTCGTTTCCGCTGCGTACCAGCTTGACCCAGTAGGGCACTCCGGGGATCGCGTTGCGTTGCGATGCCGTCGTGCCTCCCGTGGTTGACCGGGAATAGAAGTAGATCGACGGCCCCTGATACGGCTCGTAGGTCGAGTAGGCGTGGATGGAGTTGGTGGTGAGAGACTCGCGGATCATCACCCCGGCCTCGGGCAAGGCGCTGCCGACCACGCTGAGGACCCGCGCCACGATGACCTTGTCGCCCGACAGAGCCTGGTAGACGAAATGCATCCCGTCGGCCACGTCGTAGATCCACTTCCCGGAAGCCTTCACCGTGAAGGTCCCGTTGGCGTAACTGGCGCTGCCCGGCGTCCCGACCGCACCCACATCCGTGTCCAGCCATCCGGGGGGGACGTTTGGCGCGTTGTTGATGTTCAGGGTGATCGTCGTCGTGTTCGTCAAGCTGCCGGAGGTCCCCGTGATCGTCACCGTGGCCGTTCCCGTGGTCGCCGTGCCGCTGGCCGAAAGCGTCAGAGTGCTCGTCGCCGTCGCCGGAGTGGGATTGAACGACCCCGTCACACCGCTGGGCAGACCCGACACGGACAGGGCGACGCTGCCGGCAAAACCAAACTGCGGAGTGATCGTGATCGTGCTCATCCCGCCGCCCCCCTGCGCCATCACCAGACTGGTCGGCGACGCCGAAAGCGTGAAGTTGGGCGGCGGAGTCACGGTGAGGGAGATGGAGGTCAGATTCGTCAAGATGCCCGATGTCCCCGTGATCGTCACCGTGGCCGTTCCCGTGATCGCCGTGCCGCTGGCCGAAAGCGTCAGAGTGCTCGTCGCCGTCGCCGGAGTGGGATTGAACGACCCCGTCACACCGCTGGGCAGACCCGACACGGACAGGGCGACGCTGCCGCTAAAGCCGTTCTGCGGAGTGATCGTGACCGTGCTCGTCCCGCTCGCTCCCAGCACGACGGTGAGGCTGGCTGGCGAGGCCGAAAGCGTAAAGTTCGGACTCGGCTCTCCGGTCGGCCAGTTAATGACCAGATTGGTGGCGTTGAGGGTTCCGATTCCCGTGGCGAAGTCCCAGCCTGCCGTGGCGCCATAAGCCGGGACAAATGAGGAATTGGAGGTAGAAAGGACGCCCACCGTGTTCGGCCCGGAGGAGTTGTAGCAGTCGTTCCCGCCCGTGCAATTCACATCCATGTCGCCCTGGCTCACGTCGTAGAAAATGCAGTTGACGGCCACTCCGTTGCCGTTTGCCGAGTTGCAGTCGCTGCTGCCGGTCGACCCGTATTCGGTCGCCGCGAGCTGGTAATAGACCGGGTTTGGATTACCCTGGCGCGCGCCTGTCTTTTGATTGACGAGTGCCTGGATGCCGGCCAGGATCGGTGCCGAAAACGATGTTCCCCCCGCTCCGGACCAGCTGCTGGGATCGCCTGTGCAGGGAGCACCTCCATTGGAAATATCCGACCAACAAAACACGTAATAGTGACTCCAGAGGCCGTCGGCGGCGAACAGGGAAACATCCGGGGTGTCGCGCACCCCGTCGCTCGGGTTGCCCAGCACCGACTGCCAGGACGGCTTGGGCCATCCCTGGCAGGTCCCACCAACGACTCCGTCGCTCGACGGTGTCCCCGTCGCGCAGCCGCTGGGGCTGCCGCCGCCCGCAACGGTGGTTTGAAAAAGTGCGCCGAAATCGGGGTCATTGCAGAGGCTGCCGGACCCGTAGGCTGGGCCGAAGCCGAAATAGCTCGAGAGGAGCTGCCCCGCGCAGGAGTCGTTCCACGGTATCTCCGGAATGTACGACTTTGCGGAGCCGAAGGAGGCGCTGTTCGTCGAGTTCCAATAAACGTCGTTGGTGCCGGAATAGGTGTCGCTGAAGTCCGTGCCGCCCACTGCAACGTTGTAAGCCGTGGACGCAAGCGCGTTGGCGCCGATGCCGTGCGTCGCCTCCGTTGCGCTGTTGTCGCAGCCAGCAGCGCCGCTGTCGCCCGAGGCGACGAAGATGGAGATGCCCTCCGCGACGGCTTGCTGGTACGCCGCGGTGTAGGCTGCGTTGGCCGCCGCACCGTTGACGGTCTCACACTCTCCGTAGCTGACGCTCATGATCGCCGGCGGCTGTCCGCTGGCGTTGATCAAGTTCTCGATCGCAATCAGGCCCCCGAACGTCGTGCTCGTGTCCGCGCAGGCGGCCAGCTCGATGGCGGCGCTCGGAGCCGCGGCGCTGGCCCACTCCGCATCCAGGATCGCTTCCGCACTATTGGGAGCAAAGGCTCCGGGGCTTGCGCAGTTGTTCGGGCCGCTCGGAGGCGGCGGGTGGAGCTGCGAAAACGAGCCGGACGTGTAGCCGGAAAGCCCGAACGTGGAACGGAAGTCGCTCCAGTCCGCCATACGGAACACGTCGCTGTCTTCGATGACCACGATCGTCTGGCCCTGCCCCGAATAACCCGCGTTAAGGAGAGGATTCAGGTTGTAAATGTTCGCCAGGTCTGGCGGCGCCATCACAAAGACATCGCCAAGGAGGGAGCCGACTGTGAAACTCGGGCGCGGCCTACGCATTTTGTGCATGCTTCCCGGCCGGAAATCGTGCAGAGAGACGAGGCCGATCACCACCGGAGCGAGCGCGGCTGGAATCCGCGGATCGCTCACGTTGGCAATGTGCTTCTCGCCCCCGACCTCGAGGTGGTGGATCTCCGTCCGAAAAGCCTTTCGGACCTGGCTCGCGTTACCGGAAAAGTCAATGACCATACCGCCGGGATAGACGAGGTTGACATGAAAACCCTTCGACTCGAGCCAGCTCGTCAGGGTGTCGAGATCCTGCTGCGCGACACCGAATCGGTCTCCGAATTCCCGCGCCGTGAGCCACTTGTGAAAGTTCTGGGACTCGGGATTGTGGAGCTCCTCGATGAACTGCTCAAGGGCTTGCTCCTGCTCGGGAGAGCGGTGCAACTGGAGCAGCATGTGCTCGAGGCGAGAATCGTCTGCAACCGCGCCGCGATCGTTTCCGACCTTCGTTTCGTGGCGCGTGTTGCCTGCAAGCGTGACGAGTTTTTCTTCGTCTATGTTCTGCACGATGCGGGGGCGCGAGTACCGCCCGATGTCAGCCGTTTGGGCATCGGCAAGCGAAACGGCGAATACAAATGTCTGGAGAATGACGAAGAGCAGAGGAAACCCCGCCTTTCGAAGCACAGCTTTCCTCAGTGAAATGTCGGTCCGACGCGCGACGAGGACTTGTTCACGGGCCGAAGAACAGCCGCAGCCGAACGCTCCTGTCTGGAGGCAACGGATACACGAAAAGCGGACCGAAAGCAACGGGCCGATGCCTCTGAACTCGGTGTCACTCGCGATCCCGGGCCTTCTTGAATGTTTCGCCGGCCGGACACCGGTCCCCTGCGAAGACTTCGGACCCCCTTCTATGTCCTTGAAACGAGTACGCTTGCGGCCCCGAACCGCGCGACCAAGGGCCGCGAGCGTTCGATCTTGGATCTGGACTCCTCGAGTTGCAGGGATTTCCGAAATCTGAGTCGGCGGTTCGAGTCCGCCCGCCCCCACCACGTGAGTGAGCGCTACTCCTTCTTCTTCTCGAGGCCCTGGATTTTGCGGAAGCGAAGGGTCTCGCCGGTCTCGACGCTGCGGACTCGGAAGGAGCCGGGCTCGGTCTGGAACTCCCACTTCCCCGGCGTGGGATTCTGGAAGGCGGTCTGGCACGTCCCGGCGACGGTGACGCCGATGAAGCCGTCTCCCTCGGGATGGATGTCCACCTGGCACTCGCTGCCGCGGCGCATCACCCAGATCAATCTCGCGGAGTCGCCCTGCGGCTGGAGCGAAAGAAGCCCCTCGAAGCGGACGTTGGTGCCGTTGTACTTGCCCTGCACCGTCACGGTCAGGCGCTGCTCGTCCACGAACGGCCGCGCCGGCTGAACGATCACCCTCACCTTGTTGCCGGGTCCGGCCACTCCGTCGTAATGCCCGACCAGCTGCTTGGCCAGACCCACATAAGCCTGGTCCGCTCCGACCGCCACGGAGGTCAAAGCCACGAGGAAGGCCAGGATCAGAGCAACCCAGAGCGACCGGATCAGAACCGTCTTCATTGAACCCTCCGAGGCACGAAGCGGAGCAATTCTAGAGCCACCGAAGGTTATTCCAGACAAAGGACTTACCGTCCCGAGGAAAGGGACGAAACGCACCGGAAAGGGCCGAACCGTCCTCTCTTAAAGACAGGCGGAGGCCGCTCGATTGATCGGGGTGTTTTATGCGCCCCAACGGGCGCGGGTGCCGCGGGCGTCGATGTGGACGAAGGGACCGTGAGCGCTCGTGGCCGGGTAGATGCCGATGCCGCCGACGAGCTCCGGGTGCTGGCGTTCGACCGCATCGGCCGCCGCCGCCAGGATGCGGGCATCCTTCAGATCCACGCGCCCGTCGCCGTTCAAATCGTCCATCCTCCCGGTTGCGCCGTCGTCGGGATAAACGTCGGCGGCGTCGCCGTACTGGTGTCGCGAGACTTCCGAGCGTCCTCCGGCGCCGACCCCCTTCTCGTTGTAGGCGGGGGTGCGGAAGCCGCTCATGACGAACAGGCCGCGGACCGGATGGCCCTCCTTGCGAAGCTCCTGAATCGTCAGTTCGAGCTTGTCGAGGAGGCGGGACTGGAGGACCACGTATTTCGGCCAGATCGAGAGCTGGTCCTTGGTCAGGAACTGGCCGAGCGTGAAGTGCTCGGAGATGCGGGTCGAGAGGTTGTCCTGCGTCACCTGGATGAAGCCCTTCGGATTGGCATAGGCCGGGTTCGAAAGCTCACGCTTCTCCGACGGCCAGTTGCCCAGCACGTAGGTGCCGATCTTCCCCTTGACCTTGGCGGAGAAGGGAACCAGGTTGATCCGGACGGCCGAATCTCCCGGCGTGACCGGGTCGCCGGGAAGCGCGAAAAAGGCCCGCAGCTTGCCCGAGAAGCCCGCCATGGGCGCGATCGGGAGACCGGATGGATTGCCGGCGAGGGGTCCCAGGAGCGCCCAAAAAGAAAGCCCCGCCAGCGCGGCAGTACGGAGTTTGTGTCCCACGAGAGACTGTCCATTGTAGGGACAATGTTTCCGAAGTCAAGGAGTTTGTTGAGACCGAGTCTCAATAGATGACGACTTGGTCCCCCACCTTCGCCATGGCGAAGAGCTTCTCGATGTCCGGATCCGAGAGCCTCACGCAGCCGTGGGAGACGCTCCGGCCGAGTTCTCGCGTGGCCGTGGTGCCGTGCAGCGCGTAGCCGTTGCCGATGTTGAGGCGGAAGTGCCCGAGAACTTTGTCGAATTTCCGCTGCGAGGAGCCGGGAGGCGGGACCACGATCGTCTTGCCCGCGCGGATCAACTCTCCCGGGGGAAGAGGTCTTTCGGACCCGTCCGCGGAGACCTCGACGACCTCGGTGCCCTTCACCTTGAGGACGCGGGCCGGGGACTTCGACGCCTTCAGGAAGGACCAGACGCCCGAGGCAGGCGCGGAGACGGGCTCCCCGGTGGCGGCGTCGATTGCGTCTCCCGGATTCAAGTGGACGACCTCGAGGTTCTTTTTCCGGGCTTCCTCGACGAAGTGCCAGTCCGGCGGCACCCAGACGGGGTTTTCCTCCTTCGACTGGATGCGGAAGCGGCCGGTCGGCGTATCGAAAACCATCTTCCGGCCGGCGATCTCCAGGCTGGTCCCCTTGCCTGTCGAGCACACGGCTTCGAAGATCGTGTGGCCGCCCCGGCGCACGCGCAGGCGGTTTTCAGCGGTCGAGACGATGATCGTCTGCTCGGGTTCCTTCGTTTCGTCCAGGTCGAGGGTGGCGCTCGCGACGTCGGAGCGCAGCTTCTCGACGTGCCCCCCTTTCTCGTCGGAGATCTCCCGCAGCTCCTCGAGCTTGGCGCCGAGCTTCTCGGCAATCATCCGGTCGATCCGGTCGAGCCTCTTCAGCCTCTCAGAGTCGCGGGAGTTCTCCCACTCCCCCGCAGCCGCGAGCGAGGCCAGCCCCGCCGCGATCACGAAGAGCGCCCACGCGCCAAGGAATCCGAGGCGATAGATCGAGAGGCTCACGGCAGGATGTAGATGCGCGTGCCGGGAAGGATGCGGCGCCAGATCGCGCCGAGGTCCTGCTCGGACATCATGAAGGAACCGGGCCGGGCGCCCTTCAGCGGGCTGTCGGAGGGCGGTGGAGAGTGGAGGGCGTACCCGTCGGCGAATAGGAGGACGTAGCGCCCCAGCCCGCCCGGGACCGTGGGCAGCTCGCGCGGCCGCGGCTCGCGGTTGACCGCGTAGACCCATTCGGGGACCTTCCAGGCCGGCTGCTCGAGCTTCTCCTGCACGGAGAACGCGCCCGTCAGCGGCGGGAAGGTCCACTGCCGGCCGCGGGCGGTGATGGTGTCGGGCGCGCCGATGTCGAAGCACCCATCGCGGACGACGCGGTCGGCATACTTGAAGGCGAAGCGCCGGTCCGACCTGTCCAGCACGAGATAGAACTCCTGCGCTTTCTGCGCTCGCGCGTAAGCGAGCCGCGCGTCCAGCTCCCGGGAGAGCGTCGCTTCGTCGGTCTCGAGGTCGGCGAGCTCCCGGCGGATCTTCTTGATCTGGAACGGTGCCCCGGAGTCCTGCTTCAGGGCAGCGGCGAGCCGCGCGTCCACCGCGCGTCGGTGCGCGTAGGCGCCGAGCCCGCCGAGGACTCCGACGACCAGCAGGAAGAGGTTCAAGGCCAGCGGCGGCCGGGGCAGCTTGCGCCGGTCCGTGTCCTTACCGAGACGGCGGAGTTCCTTCGTGCGCACCCGCACGATCCCCGACGCCTGCATCGGTTTTCTCTGCCACCACTTCCGTGTGGCCGCGGGCGTACCGGTTCCCAAGGTGGACTACCCCCCGGGGATGCTTTACCACGATCGGGGCCCGACGCAGCTTGCGCCGCCGGTGGAGGCTACATCTCGCGAGCGCGCATTCGCTCGCTGACGAACACGCGGGCGGGCGCCGAGGCGGGGATCTCTTCCGGAACGCCCAGGAAAAACCCCTGGCCGTAGGGGACTCCCAGGCGGCGGCACTCTTCCAGGTCCTCAGGCGTCTCGATGCCTTCGGCGACGCAAACCGCGTCGATGCGGCGCGCGAGGTTGACCAGCATCTCGACGACGTCGCGTTTGATCGTGTCGGCGTGAAGGCCGGTGACCAGCGTGTTGGCGACCTTGAGGAAGTTCGGCCGCAGCTCGGCGATGGATTGCAGCGACGCGTAACCAGACCCCGCGTCGTCGATCGCGATCCGGAATCCCTGCTGCCGCAGAGCCGACAGCGCGTCGCGGAAGATCGGCACGTCGCGGATCGCGGACCGCTCGGTGACTTCCAGGATCACTCGCTGCTTCAAGTGATTCAGCGGCGCGAGGGCCGAGGGCCGCGACGCCAGCGCCATCACCGAGTCGGCTTCGACGTTCAAGAACAGCAGGCCGGATTCCCGCCCCTTGTAATGGCCGGCCGAGGACTCGATGCAGAGCTGCTCGAGGTCCCACGTCGCCTCGTGCTCGCCGGCGAAGTCGAAGAGCAGCTCCGGGCTCTCGAATGCGGTGTCCACCGGCCCGCGGGTCAGGGCCTCGTGGCCGTAGACCGCCATCGTCGTCAGGTCGAAGATCGGCTGGAAGACCGTCCGGATGCGGCGGCGCCGCAGGATCTCCTTGAAGGTCTCGCGCAGGCGCGACTGCCGCTCCCCTTCCTTGGTCGAAGCGATGACGATCGCCTGCCGCAGCGCCCGGTACACCAGCCTCTCCACGCGCATCTGCGGGTTGGACTGGATGACGGTGTGCCCCACGAAGACGCCGATCCGCTTGTGGATGCGCGAGCCGAAGGACTCGTCGAGGATCCCGCGCAGGGACTCCTCGACCTGCCGGGCCTTGCGCTGGAAGCGGGTCAGGGCGTCCTCGGCCGTCTCCAGCGTCGTGAAGACATAGAAGTCGGATCCGCCCGCGCGGTTGACCGCGACGAAGTCTTCGGTGGCAAAGACGGTCCCGAGCATCCGCCGCAGGGCCTTGCCGGTCGCGCGCAGCAGGCTGTCGAAGACCTCCCAGCCGTAGGTGTCCTCGATGTGGCTGTACTGCTCCACGTCCACGACGAGGACCCCGAGGTCGCGGCTGTCGAGCAGCCGGTCGCGAAGAGCGTCGATGATGACCGGGACGGTGGGCAGCTCCGTGATCGGATCGAAGAGGAGGTTGCGGAACCGCACGTCCTCGTTCTCCGACGGCAGGTACGCGGGGGCGGCGGTATCGCCCCGCTCGTCGATCAGCTTACGGACCGTCGAGAGGAGGCGGCGCCTCGTGAAGGGCTTGGTGACGTAGTCGTCAGCGCCGACCTGCATGCCAGTGATCAGGTCGCGGATCTCGCTCTTGACCGTCAGCATCGCGACCGGGATCTGCCTGGTCTCCGGGGCGTTCTTCAGGGTCGTGCAGACCTCCCACCCCGAGAGCTCCGGCATCATCACGTCGAGCAGGATCAGGTCGGGCTGGAGCTGGAGGGCCATGTCCACGCCCTCGCGCCCGTTGCGGGCGGAGAAAGTCGTGTAGCCCGCCGAGGTGAGGATTGTCTGGACGATCAGCAGTATGTCGTCGTCGTCGTCAACAATGAGGATTTTCTCAGCGGACATACACACTCATACCCGGTACCCGGTGTCGCGAAACCCGCCTTCCTTTCAAGGATTTGGCAGAGTTGACCTATTGTAGCAGGGACCGCCGCTAGAGGAGAAGAACCGAGTGCAGCCGGCGGGAGGCCAGCCGGGAGCGCCCCTTCAGCGCCTCGAGCTCGATGAAGAACGCCATCCCTGCCACCTCGGCGCCCAGCCGGTCGGCGAGCTCCCCGGCGGCCTGCGCCGTGCCTCCCGTGGCCAGGACGTCGTCCACGATCAGCACCCGCTCCCCCTTCCGGCAGGCGTCGGTGTGGATCTCCAGGCTGTCCTTGCCGTACTCGAGGCCGTAGCTGACCCGAAGGGTTTGCCTGGGAAGCTTGCCCGGCTTGCGGACGGGAACGAACCCGATGCCCAGCTCGCGGGCGATCGCCGCCCCGAACATGAACCCTCTCGCCTCGATCCCGAGGACCTTCTCCGGCGGAGAACCCCGGAAGGGCTCCGCCATCGCTCCGACCGCGGCCTCGAAGGCGGCCGGCGAGGCCAGAAGCGGTGTGATGTCCCGGAAGAGGATCCCCGGCGTGGGAAAGTCGGGGACGTCGCGAATGAGCGACCTGAAATCCGCCGCGTTCATCGCGTGATCTCGAAGGAGGAGAACTGGCCCGGCTCGGCCTCCTCGTCCACGAGGGACGCGACCCGGCTGCCGGCGGGGCCCGAGCGGAGCATCTCCAGGTAGCGCGCGACCGCCTCGCGCTCCCCTTCGGCCACGGTCTCGACCGTCCCGTCGGGGCGGTTCCGAACCCAGCCGGAGACGCCCGAGGCTCTGGCTGCTCGCTCGGCGAAGAACCGGAACCCCACACCCTGCACGCGTCCCGACACGACCGCCCGGCGCGCGACCTTCTCTCCCATCCGGGCTAGTCTGCCATGCGGCGCTAGGCCATCTCTCGGCCGAAGCGGCCGAGCAGCGGGACGAAAACGACCTCCTCGCCGTCCTCCTGCCCGAAGTGGTCCTTGCGCTTACGGATCACGCGGATCCTCTGGCGCTGCGGGGGACCGACCGGCAGGACCAGGCGTCCTCCGACCGCGAGCTGCTCTAAGAGCGGCTCGGGAACGACAGCGCATCCCGCGGTCACGAGGATGCGGTCATACGGCGCCGAGGCGGGGTAGCCGTACGTCCCGTCGAACGCCTTGACCGAGACGTTGTGACAGTTGATCGAGCGCAGGACCGAGGCCGCCGAGCGGGCCAGGTCGTCGATCCTCTCGAGGGAGTACACCGTCCGCGCCAGCTGAGAGAGCACCGCGGTCTGGTAGCCGGACCCCGTGCCGATCTCGAGGACCTTGTGCGCGGGATCGAGCGCCAGGCGCTGCGTCATCAGGCCGACCACGTAAGGCTGCGAGATCGTCTGGCCGTGGCCGATCGGCAACGAGTGATCGCCGTAGGCCTTCGCCCGCAGCGGCTCGGGGACGAAGAGGTGCCGCGGGACGCGCCGCATGGCGTCGAGGACCCTCGGGTCGTCCACGCCGCGGGGCTCGACGTAGCGAGCCACCATCTCGAACCGGGCGGCGGCCTCCCGCTCTCCCGGTCCCGTCCGCTCGGTTTTGAGGGGCATCCCGGAAGGACATTTTACCGGAACGCGGTCAGAACCGGATGATCTGATTCGTACTCGCGAGAGCGACCCAGAAATGGATCCCGTCGCTGCAGGTCCCGGCCGGCGAGGAGCTCATCGGTGTCGAGATGAAGACAATCGGGGTGAAATCGGCAGCCTTCCAGATGGAAGCTCCCTCGAAACCGAGCGCGCTGTTGGTCACGAGCACCCGCTGTCCGTCGAACGAGACTGTGTTCGGCGAGTTCAGCCCGTTGCCCGTCAGCGTGGCCAGGACGGCGCCGGTGGCCGGGCGGACGACGCTCACCGAGTTGGAGCCGTTGTTCGGCACCCAGATGTTGTTGCCGTCGAACACGGCGCTCGTCGGAAACGCGCCCACGGTGACCGTCTGGAGAACGCCCCCGTTGCCGTCGAGCTTCAGGAGAGAGCCCGCGGTGAAGTCCGTGATCCAGATGTTGGTGCCGTCGTACAGAGTGTCGAAGGGCCCGCTGAAGCCCGCGGTGACCGTCTGGACGATGTACGGCGGGGCGGGCTGCGGGCTGATGATGGAGACGGAGCTGCTGCCCCGGTTGGCCGTCCAGAGCCGTGCGCCGTCGAAGGTGATTCCCCGGGCGTCGCCGCCGAGGTTCGTCGCCACCGTCGTCACGGAGCCGCCCGCGGGAGCCGGGTCGATCTGGTAGAGCTTGCCGGGGGTCAGGTTGCCCGTGACGAAGACGTGCCCCATCGCCGCGACGAGGTCGAAGGCGGCTCCCGCGCCGGTCCACGTCTGAAGCAGGAGGCCGTCGCTCGCCCGGACCCGGGAAACGGTCCCCGAGACGTTGTTGGCGACCCAGATGTCCGCTCCGTCGGCGGCAAGGTTGAACGGATCGGTGCCGACGTTCGTGACCCCCAGGTTGACCTCGCCCCGGACGGTCCAGAACTGGTTCAGGGCGGCCCGCCGGCTCCCTCGGAGAAGGGTCCGGTCCACAGTGCGGGAAAGAAACGCCGCCATCTGAAGGCGGCTGACGTTGCTCGTCGGATCGTAGGTCGTTGCCGTCGTCCCCGTCGTGATCTCAAGGTAGAAGATTTCCAGCACGAAAGGGCAGAAGACGTCGGCAACGACGTCCGTGAACGGGCCGCACGTGGCGAGCAGGCTCCACGCTCCTCCCGCCGCGAGGGACAAGGCCGCCGCAAAGACCATTCGAGAAACCTGGCGAATGCCCCGATGAAGTCGCATGCATACCTCCTTGCCGGAGCCCGGCGCTCAGAACCGGGCGATCCGGCTAAATGCGAACGAGCGGAAGGCGTCCGCGGCCACGACTCTGAAAGGCCCGCGGTTGCCGGGAATGGTGGAAGCGCCGCCGTTCAAAACCGCGGCAATCGCGAACGGGCTTCCGGCGCGGAGCGGCCGGGTATTCCTCATTGGCGTTCCCCTTCCTTCCGACCCAGGAGGGCCCGCGAATCGTCCAACGCTACTCCCGTCGCCCGCCCCTGCGCAAACCCGGCCCGGGGGCCGGTGGAATGCCGAGGAAATCGGGCGCGTTAGAATGCGGTTCACACTCGAGGAGGAGGATTGACGCCGCAGGAAACCGCAGAGCTGACCCGGGTGTCCGGACTTCCGGACGTTTCGCGCGAGGAGCTGAAGAAGTGGTACGGGCTGATGCACCTGGCCCGGGTGCTCGACGACAAGGCGCCCAACTATCTCAAGCAGGGACTGGGCTGGAGCTACCACGCGCCATGCGCCGGGCATGACGCCATCCAACTCGCCCTGGGGATGACGTTCCGGCCCAACCGGGACTACCTCTTCCCCTACTACCGGGACCTGGCGACCTGCGTTGCCGCCGGGCTGACTGCCGAGGAGATCCTCCTGAACGGGATGTCCAAGGCGACCGACGTGGCCTCGGGCGGGCGGCACATGTCCAACCACTTCGCCAAGCCGGAGATCGGAATCCAGAACGTCTCCTCCTGCGTCGCCAACCACGCGCAGCACGCCGCCGGCCTGGCGCGCGCGATCAAGACCTACGACAAGGACTCGATCGTCTTCTGCTCGATCGGCGAATCCTCGGCCTCCGAGGGCTACTTCTACGAGGCCGTCAACGGGTCGAGCCGCGAGAAGCTCCCCGTCGTGTTCGTCGTCCAGGACAACGGCTACGGCATCTCCGTGCCCAAGTCCGACCAGACGGCCAACCTCTACGTGTCCGACAACTTCACAGGGATGGGCAACGTCCGAGTCCTCCACTGCGACGGGCTCGACGTCTTCGACTCCTTCCGCGCGATGCGCGAGGCCGTCGAGTACGTCCGCTCGGGCGCGGGATGCGCGATCGTCCACGCGACGTGCGTGCGGATCCACTCGCACTCCAACTCCGACCGTCACGAGCTCTACCGCACGCCCGAGGAGCTCGAGGCCGCCCGCGCCGCCGACCCGCTCCCGCGCTTTCGCCGCACGCTCGTCGAGAACGGACTCGTCGGCGAGGAGGAGCTCGTCGCGATCGAGACCCGCAACCAGCAGATCTACGACGCCGCGGCGGATCGCGCGCGCCAGGCGCCGGACCCGAATCCGGCGACGATCCACGACTTCGTCGCTCCGAAGCCCTGGACTCCGCCGGACTGGCCGGAAGGCCTGCCCGACGGCTCAGGGGAACCGGAGACGCTCGTCCAGGCGATCAACTCCACGCTCAAGGAAGAGTTCCGCGCCAATCCCGACACCTACATCTGGGGACAGGACGTCGCCTACCGCGACAAGGGCGGAGTCTTCAACGTCACCAAGGGAATGCAGCAGGAGTTCGGGCCCAAGCGGGTCTTCAACGGGCCGCTCGCCGAGGACTACATCCTGGGGACGGCCGACGGGTTCTCGCGGCTGAACGAGAAGATCCGCGTCGTCGTCGAGGGAGCGGAGTTCGCCGACTACTTCTGGCCGGCGGCAGAGCAGATGGTCGAGATGTCCCACGAGTACTGGCGGACCAACGGCAAGTTCGTGCCCAACGTCACGGTCCGCCTGGCCTCCGGCGGGTACATCGGCGGCGGCCTCTACCACTCCCAGAACATCGAGGCCTGGCTGACCAGCCTGCCGGGCATCCGGATCGTCTGCCCGGCCTTCGCCGACGACGCGGCGGGGCTGCTCCGGACGGCCATGCGATCGCGCGGGATGACGGTCTACCTCGAGCCAAAGTTCCTCTACAACAACCCGATGGCCCGGGCGAAGGTGCCCAGGGAGTTCGCTGTGCCGTTCGGGAAGGCCAGACGTCGCCGCGAAGGGAGCGACCTGACGATCGTCGCCTACGGCACGCCGGTCCACTTCGCGCTCGAAGCGGCCAAGACGCTCGAGGGCGAGGGCAAGAGCGTCGAGGTCCTCGACCTGCGGTCGCTTGTTCCGATGGACATCGAGGCGATCCGGAATTCGGTTCGGAAGACCTCCCGCGTCCTCGTCGCGCACGAGGACAAGGTCCACGCCGGCTTTGGTGGCGAGATCGCGTCCCAAATCCAGGAATCAGCGTTCCCGTTTCTGGACGCTCCGATCGGGCGGGTCGGCTCGGAGTTCACCCCGGTCGGGTTCAACCGGATCCTCGAGCGGGCAATCCTCCCAAACACCGAAAAGGTCCTGGCCGCCGCCCGGAAAGTCCTGGCCTACTGATCCTGTAATCCCGAGACACCCCCAATCGTCTCTTATTACGGAAGATCGGCATAATGGGCCGGTCGATCCGAAAAGGAGCCAGAAACACCATGAAACGTTTCTTTCGCACAGTGAGTCTCGCGGCGCTTGCCGGCGTGTTGTCCTTGCCCCTTCTCGGCCAGGAGCACGGAGGAATGGGACCGGGCGCCCGAATGGGACGCCACGCGGGCGGTCTTCTCCGGTGCCTGCGGCAGGCCAACCTGAGCGACAGCCAGAAGGCCGATATCAAGGCGATCTTCGACGCCGCGAAGCCGACCTTCGAGGCCGACGTCCAGGCGATCAAGGCCGCCCATCAGAAGTTGAACGCCGACTTCGACGCCGGCGCCGACAAGTCCGTCCTCGGGGCCGACTACGTCGCCGTCCGCGCGGCTGGACAGAAGCTGAAGGACGACGGGCAGGCCGTCCAGACCCAGATCCTGGGCAAACTGGACCAGAGCCAGCAGTCCACGGTCCAGAGCTGCCTCGACGCGCAGGGCAAGGGCGGCCACATGTTCCACAGCTCCTCCGAGGAGTAGATCTCCTCCCTTCCCAGAGTTGGGCTCCGGTCCGGGCGGATCGGAGCCCTTTTTTCTTTGGCGGAGAATCCTCGCGGTCGTCCACCGCGTCCGCGGTTACGGAACCAGCGACACCATGCCTTTCGCGATTCCGTCGAGGACCTCCATGGACCGATAGTCCGTCAGGTCCAGGTGCAGCGGCGTCATCGAGATGTGCTTCTCCGCCACCGCCGTGATATCGGTCCCCTCTTCCAGCTCCCCGGCGGGGATCGTCGAGCCGATCCAGTAGTAAGGCCGGCCCCGCGGATCCGTCTTCTCGATGACCGTCTCCCCGTAGCGTCGCTTCCCGAGCCGTGCGACCCGCACTCCCTGCGGCTCCCCTGCCGGCACGTTGACGTTGACGAGCGTCCCCGGCGGCAGGGGCTCCTCGAGCAGCCGGCGCGCCAGTCGCTCCGCGAACCGCGCCGCGGCGTCGAAGGTAAAGCCCGTCTCGATCTCCTGCGACATCGCGACCGAGGGAATCCCGAGGAGCGTCCCCTCGAAGGCCGCGGAGACCGTGCCCGAGTAGGTGACGTCGTCGCCGAGGTTCAACCCGAGGTTGATCCCCGAGACGACGAGCTTCGGCTTGTCGTCCTTCATCAGGTGCAGCACCCCCCAGTTGACGCAATCGGTGGGCGTGCCGTCCACGGACCAGCGGTTGGGGCCGATGAGCTTGGCGCGCAGCGGGCTCTGGAGCGTCAGGGAGTGCCCGGCGGCGCTCTTCTCCTGGTCCGGCGCGACGGTGAACACCTCCCCGACGGAGGCGAGCGCCTCGGCCAGCCGCTCGATCCCCTCCGAGAAGACCCCGTCGTCGTTGGTGACGAGGACCCGCGGCCGCGTCACGGCGCTGGATCCTCGGGAGGCGGCATCACGAACATCAGGATGATGTAGGCGAGGATTCCGGGAAACACCGCGGAGACGATCGAGATCAGGACATAGGCGACGCGCACGACCGTCGGGTCCATCTCGAAGTACTCGGCGAGGCCGCCGCAAACGCCGGCGATCAGCTTGTAGCGTCGCGAGCGGGTGAGCCGGCGGCGCCCGGGAGGCGGCTGGCTGCTCACCGCTCTCCTCCTTCGTACACCACCCGGTTCTTCTCCGTTTCGTCGAGGGCGATCCGCACCAGCCGCGCCGGCGCGACCCGGCCCTCCAGGCGCCGCCAGATCCCGGCGGCGATGTTCTCGGCCGTCGGGTTGATTCCTGCCAGGAACTCCACGTCGAAGTTCAGGTTCTTCCGGTTCACCAGCCGGATGACGTGCTCGTGGACGGTCCGCTTCAAGGCCCCGAAGTCCATGACGTAGCCGGTCTCCGGGTCGATCTCCCCTTCGACGGTGACTTCTAGGCCGTAGGTGTGACCGTGGCCGTGCGGGTTGTTGCACTTGTCGAAGATCCGGCGGTTCTTCTCCTCGTCCCAGTCATCGCGGTGCAGGCGGTGCGCTGCCGAGAAGTGCGAGGAGGACACAAGTCGCACCTTCATGCAGAGAGATTAGCGCATCGGACCTCGCGCCGCGGCAGTAGACTCGAACCGCAGCACCGCCAATTCATCGGAGGACTCCTGGCAGACAGCCTCATGTCGAGGATGGAGCGTTTGCCCGGCTGGGCGCGCTGGGCGCTGGTGCCCCTCTTCGTCGGCCCGTGCGCCGCCCTTTGCGCGCTCGCCCGGCCTTTCGTCGGCGACCGCTCTCCGTTTCTCTACTACTACCCGGCCGTCGTCGGAGTGGCGTGGCTCGGCGGCATGGGCCCGGCCATCGTCGCTTCTCTGGCTTCGGGGTTTCTCGCCGTCCTTCTTCCCCCGCCCGAGGGCGGGCTCGCCGCCGCCGATCCGCGGATCTGGTGGACGGTTCCCCTCTTTCTCATCGTCTGCGGCTTCCTGACCTTGACGGTGGAAATCTCTCGCAGAGCCCGCCGGGAGGCCGAGGACTCCTCGCGGCGCCACCGGGAGATTCTCGAGCGGATCCGGGCGGGTTTCGGCGTGCTCGGCCGCGACTGGACGATCCTCTACGTCAACCCGGAAGCCGAGCGCATCCTCGGGGTGCGCCGCGAAGACATGATCAACCGCGGACTACGCGACGCACTGCCCATCCAGGACTCCTCCTTCGCGCACCTGAAGCGCGCGATGGAGGATCGTGTCCCCGTCGAGTACGACTCCCGCGATCCGGTCCGGGGCACCTGCTTCTCCACGCGGGCATTCCCCACGCACGAGGGGATCGCCGTCTTCTTCCTGGACGTGACGGAGCAGCGCAAGGCCGAGGAAGACCGGGACCGCGCCCGCGAGCTCTTCGTCGGCACCCTCGGCCACGACCTCGGGACGCCTCTCTCGACGATCCTCGCGTCGGCGCAGGTCCTGGAGAAGCGCGCCCCGGACGACACGTCGCGCAACGCACTGGGGCGGATCAAGTCGAGCGCCCAGCGAATGGGCCGGATGATCGACCAGCTCCTCGACTTCACGCGGGCGAGGCTCGGCTCCGGCATCCCGATCCGGCCCGCGCCGGGCGACCTCCGCCACATCTGCTCCGGCGTCCTCGAGGAGATCGAGGCGCAGCACCCGAGCCGCGTCCGCTTCGACTGCCAGGGCGAGTTCAGCGGCGACTGGGACGCGGACCGGCTCTCGCAGGTCGTCTCCAATCTCGTCGTCAATGCGATCCACCACGGCAGCGCCGGCGAGACGGTCTCGGTGCGGCTCCAGCCGATCAACGGCTCCGTGCGTCTCGAGGTCACCAGCCGTGGAACGATCGACCCGGCCGCGGTTGCGTCCCTCTACGAGCCGTTCAAGCGCGCCGAGCGCAGCCGATCGACGCATCCGCGCGGGCTTGGCCTCGGGCTCTTCATCACGCGCGAGATCGTCCGGTCGCACGGCGGAAAGATCGACATTCTGACCGCCGAAGGCTCGACGACGTTCGCCGTGACGCTGCCGGGAAAATCGCCGCGCCCGATTTGACACGGCCACCGGCACCTGTTCAAATCCGCCCTTCCGGTCGGGACGTGGCGCAGTCTGGTAGCGTACCTGAATGGGGTTCAGGGGGTCCCGGGTTCGAATCCCGGCGTCCCGACCAAAGAAATCCAAAGAAAACCAAGGCGCTCAAAACCCAACCCTCGCCGTTTCCGAACGTTTCGAGAGGTTTCGCCGGACCGGCCATAAGAGGGCCGAGGATCAGGCCCGTAACGGGGTTACGACGCGAGTTCGGAGTTTCACCGCGACGCCGGCGCGACAAGCCTGATCCTTAGTTCCCTGCCGGAGGAGTCAGGAGTCCCGCTACTTACAGAAGTCGCCGGTCGACTGGAGGCACAGGAACTGAATCAGAGTCTCCGGAACGAGCGGCGTATTGTCCGGCTTCCGGACGAGCTCCAGGAACGCATCGGGCTTGATGGCTCCCCCACGGGGATCCTTGAGGGAGGGTCAAATAATCCATGGAGGACCTTGCGATCCATCGGCGGCACGCCTCTGTTCCATAGCAAGGCCCATGCGCTCCAGGAAGTCTATTTCCTTCACGTGTCGGATGATCGGCGTCCCGTCGAGGTCCGTGCCATTCCGCGCGGCCAGAGTCGCCAGGACCCTTTGACCATCCGGCGTAAAGGCGGCCGGGGTATAGCTGACGAAGACGGCGGACCAGAGTCCGAGGGGATTCGCCACGAAGTAGCCGCTGCCGGTGTCGAAGAGGTTGTCTTGCCGGCGGTTCGAGAGCTCCGGGCTCAAGGGGTTGCCGCTCGCCTTGGGAAAAATGTAGGCCTCGAAGGAATTCGCGATGGCCGTGGCATTCGCGCCGGCGGCGTCGTTCGTGAAGGTGTTCGGCATCACCATGCCGTAGATGTTGTAGTAGAGGGGATTGCCCTCGCGGTCGAACCCTCCCGTGGTCGAAAGGACTCGGATGTCGCTACGGTCGGGATCAGTGTTGGAGGTGTCCACGACGGAGCACGAGGGCTTGTCGCTCGCAGGACACGTTCCATTGACGTGCATCACGATGTTGGCAGGATTGATCCCGTTCGCCATGTAGTGCGCGTTGGAGAAGTCGAACGGTGGCTCACTACCGACCTGCGCGACGGCCGTCGCGATCGAAGCGGCGAAGACAACCAATGCCGCTCCCGTCGTTCTGCGCATCATCGGTCTCTTCACGAGGACACGGATTCGCTTTAATAGGACATTCATATGGTCTCTCCTTTCTCCGAACGGAAATGTTGATGCCTCCGGCAGGGTAATGCCCATGGCGACGCGGTTCACTGCAAGAGAGCGACCACGAAGCGAAAGCGATGAAGAACGTTTTAACGGAATTGAAGAGAACGATTAAACGAGAACCAGACTCCGCGGCCCAAGTCGTTTCCGAAGCATCCGACAAGCGCCGAGAGGACTGCTCCCCACCGCTCCCCTTTGGGGCGGCACGCTACGGACACCACGTGCCTTGCGCTGGCAAACGATCCCGAATTCGACCAGACGCCGGGTTCGAATCCCGGCGTCCCGACCAAGAGAATCCTCAAGAAGCCAAAACCCTCAAAACCTAACCCTCGCTGTTTCCGAATCGATGTAGTTCAACAGGATAACGCCCATCTGGCTTGGCAGACTCCAGCCGCAAGTGGCAGAAAGGCAACGCGAGGATGCATGTGTGGCTACCTCGGCGACAACCGGCGCATGTGCACGTGCGACGCTCGCGAGCGACTCCGCTATACCCGCAAGATGTCGGGGCCGCTAATGGACCGGGTCGACTGGGTCGCACGTGGAGGCCAGCGGTTTCTGCCTCGCCGCTGTGATCGACGAGGGCGAACAACTTCACGCCGGTTGCCCGCAGCACGGCCTCCAGTTTTTGACGGTCTCGTCTCCAGACGACCGAAGTAGTATCTGGGCGAGAGGGGATAAGCATGGCTCCGTCAATCGTTCTCGTCCACGGCGGCTTCGTCGACGGCTCGGGCTGGGAGGGTGTCTACAAGATCCTCAAGAAGGACGGCTACACCGTCGGCGTTGTGCAGAACGCGACGAAGTCGCTTGCCGACGATGTCGCGACCACGAAACAGGTGATCGCAGCGCAGAAGAGTCCTGTGATCCTCGTAGGCCACTCCTACGGCGGTGCTGTCATCACTGAAGCCGGAACCGATCCGAAGGTAATCGCTCTCGTCTACATCACCGCCTTCGCCCCCGACAATGGCGAGTCCGTGGAGTCGCTCATCAAGGACCCGCCCCCAGGAGCGCCGGTGCCCCCGATCCTGCCGCCGGTGAACGGATACCTCTTCCTCGACCGAGAGAAGTTCCCGGCATCGTTCGCGGGCGACGTTGGAAAGGAGCAGGCCCAGTTCATGGCCGACTCCCAGGTGCCGTGGGGTCTCGAGGCGTTGGGCGGGAAGATCACCGATCCCGCGTGGAAGCACAAGCCAAGTTGGTACCTCCTCGTTACTGACGACAAGATGATTCCGATCGCTGCACAGCGGCTCATGGCGAAGCGCGCCGGCTCGACGGTGGTCGAGGTCGGCGGGAGCCACGCGATCTACGTCTCAAACCCAAAGTCGGTCGCGGATCTCATCGAGAAGGCGGCGAAGGGAGCAGAGGGATAGGATCGCTAGGTCGTCGGCGGCGACGCGATGGGAGCCGACGGTCCCCTCAGACGGTTTCGGGAGGGCTGGCGACTGAAGGCTCGAAACGCTCGGGACACCTGGCTGCCTGGGACCGGCACCGTCGAGGTGGCCCAGGAGCGCACGTCCGCGAAGGGGTTCGCCGCGGAGATCCTCTAGCAAAAAGGACATCGCGAGCTCGCCGGGAAGCTGCGAGCGCGGGTCCAACGGAAAGCCTGAGTGCCCGGCATTGAACGCTTCCCGCCGCTCCAGGCGATCCTCTTCATTATCGGCATCGCCCTCGCCGCCGTGCGTTCTATCTGGCCGAGAGTCCCCGTCAAGGCCCGACCCTGGGTAATCGCCGGTGTAAGCCTCTTCATCATCGCGCTGTACGCGTGGATCATCTTCACCCTGGCTCGCTTGAACAATCAGTAGGCTATCGACATCGTCCACCGCGACTGGAGAGAGCGCTCGGGGTCAGGCATGAATAGGGGTAACTTGCAAAAAGTCGTCGAGACGTCGACGTAGCCGCCGGCTCGGCCGATGCCGCCCCTCCTCCCACTTCCAGACGGTAGTCGTATCGAGGCGGAGGAGGCGGGCCAGCGCCTGGATGGAGAGTCCTCTGGCCGTTCGTCCAACCGTCGCTTGCGGATGAGGTCTCCAAGGCTTTGAAGCAGAGTGGGATAGCGTCGATCCGGCTTAGAAGCCTTGATCCGCCGGTGGCAAAAGGCAAAGCGGGGATGACGATGCGGTTCTTTTCTGTCATTGGAAGCGGCTGGGCCACCTCTCGCAGCCGTCGGCCGAGGTACCGGGTTCACAGGCTCTGCCGAATCTCCGGGGAAGGAGGACGTCAACCCGCCCTCAGGCTTCGGACACATCTTCGGACACGTAGGGGATTTCCTAGGGAATTTGCGGGTTTCCGGGAGGTTCGAATCCCGGCGTCCCGACCAAGAGAATCCTCAAGAAGCCAAAGCCCTCAAAACCTAACCCTCCCTGTTTCCGAACGTTTTGAGAGATTCGCCGGAACGACCGATCTCCCCACTCTTGGATTTTTGGTTTTTTCTTGGGTCCGGATTCGGACACGATCTCGCACTCTTGGTCGGAACTATCTGCCCAGCCAACGCCACACCGAAGGCGTAGACTTCCGCGATTCGCATGGCCCTCACACCCGGGACTCGCCTCGGGCGCTACGAGGTTCTCTCGCCTCTCGGCGCGTGAGGGATGGGCGAGGTCTTCCGCGCGCGAGACACCCGGCTCGGCCGCGATGTCGCGATCAAGATCCTGCCAGAGCGCTTCGCCGACGACGCCCAGGCGCTAGGCAGGTTCGAGCAGGAGGCACGCGCCGTCGCGGCGCTTTCTCACCCGAACATCCTCGCGATCCACGATTTCGGCCACGCGGACGGAATCGTCTTCGCGGTCACGGAGCTTCTCGGGGGTGAGTCGCTCGACCGGAGGCTCGCCCGGGAAAACCTGCCGTGGAAGAAAGCCCTCCAGATCGGCGCCGCCGTCGCCGACGGGCTCGCCTCCGCCCATGCGCGGGGAATCGTGCATCGCGACCTGAAGCCGTCGAACATCTTCCTGACGAGCGACGGCACGGTCAAGATTCTTGACTTCGGGCTGGCTCGCGCCGATTCGCTTCTGCCGGGGGACGCTGGAACGCGGGCGCCGACCGCGCCTCGTCCCGGGCAGGGATCCAAGGTGCCAGCCGCAAACTCCCTCGTGGTATGCCCGAAAGGTCAAGGCAACGCCTCCCCTTCGGTCGTGCCGAATGCTGGAGCACGTTTTGCATCCGACATCCGATACCCCTCCAGGCGGAAGGGAATCGAAGCGCCTCTGAGGTGCATATGCAGGCTGTCCGGATTCATCGCTTTGGTCCGCCCGAGGTTGTCGTCGTCGAGGACATGCAGGCGCCGTCGCCTGGTCCCCATCAAGTGCTGGTAAGCGTGGCCGCGGCTGGCGTTGGGCCGTGGGATGCGCTGATTCGCGAGGGCGGAAGCAAGGTAAGCCCGCAGCCGCCGCTGACACTCGGCTCGGATCTCGTGGGCGTCGTCGAGGCTCTGGGTACAGACGTCAGCGAGTTCAAGGTTGGGGACGAAGTCTACGGCGTCACGAATCCACAGTTCTGCGGTGCTCAGGCGGAGTATGCCGTCGCCTCGGCCGGCATGATTGCTCTCAAGCCGCCTTCCCTCAACTATCTCGAGGCCGCGTCGGCCCCGGTTATCGCCGTAACAGGGTGGCAGATGCTGTTCGAGTACGCGCAGGCTGGAACCGGCGACGCCGTCATGATCGTCGGAGCCGCCGGAAACGTCGGGGCTTACGCCGTTCAGATGGCCGTGAACACCGGAATGCGCGTGGTCGCGGTAGGACGGGCGGGAGACAGGGAGATGCTTCGCAAACTCGGCGCGGGGAGCGTTATCGATTCGACCGTGCGCGACTTCGAGAAGCACCTGCCGCAGGTCGACTCCATCCTCGACACCGTGGGCGGCGCCACACTCGACCGGTGCGTCAACCCATTGAAATACGGAGGCAGGCTTGTCTCGACCGTTTCCGCCCAACCTCTGCCTCAACGTAAGGACAGACAGGCCATCTTTTTTTTACGCAGAGGTAACGACCGCACGGCTGCGGACCCTCACCGCGCTCTTCGAGAGCGGCGGAATCTCAGCACGCGTCGGCTCGGTATTGCCTCTAGCAGAGGCCCGTCGGGCACACGAGATGCTCGGGGGCGCGCCGCACCTGCCCGGCAAGATCGTACTGAGAGTTTTCTAGGCAGGAGAATCCATTCGGATAGGCAATGCTCTCGGTTACATCAGGGCAAGGTGCGAAGCCGAAGGCGCGGAATGCCCCAGGCTGAGGTCTTCCGGACATGGGTACTTAGAGAGGCCATCGGCTAGGGACAGGGTTCCAGTCCGGGGAGTACCCCATAAGGGTCTTGAGTCCAGTTCCTGCGGGATCTAGGGGCGCTCCGAGAGGCCTGGTTGCGTCGCCGGCGCGCTTACTCGGGATGAGCATGGCCTGGCCAGCGAGCAAGTGGGTGCACGCAGTGTTCTGTCAACGGTGGGTTTCGGATTTCGCCGTAGTTGCAGTCGTGACCGGGACGTAGGGACCCAGGCTCCCATCGGACCATCTCGGCACCACCACGAAGAAGGTCGTGATCGGTTCCAGATCGCTTGTGGTCGAGAAGACCGGCCCGCCACGACCATTGGCGCCCCAGTTCGAGGCCTCGGTAGCGGGCACGAAGAACATGACATGGGGATACCAACGTGACTCCGCACCCGGCTGCGGGTCATTTATGTACTGGTCCTTCGACAACATGTAAGCCATGGACCCCGGAGCGGGTGTGCCGATCTTATGGGCCGCCAACGCCGCCTTCGTCCGGGTCAGCATTTCCTCCTTGGAGACTCCTGCGAGCACCCATTGAGTGCGCTTGAGATACTCGGGGAGTAGCGAACTCGCGGCAGCCGCATTCCAGCATTGCGGAGTGTGGATCTTGGGGTTCCAAAACTCGGGTTGGTCGAAGTCCTTCCCCCACGACCTCTCCACGTAACATACAAAGCCATTGCTTCCCTTCACCGCCGTCTCGTAGCCGTGGGTACCGAGCACCAGGACTTCGGCCTTGTCCGAGACCGCGGCGGGTCCTGCGCTACGCGCCAGCGCGATCTCGGCGGCCTGGCTTGCGGGCATGTACTGCTCGAGAGGAGCCATCACGGGATACGCGGTTTGAGGGGTCTGCGAGTTAACCAGACCACTCGAGATCAATGCACCAAGGACGGTTGAGACGAGAAAGCCCACAGCCTTTCGTTGATCAGTCATTGTTCTCCTCTCGTAAGGCTCTGACTGAGAGCCATTCCTCCGACGACACTCCGCGTGATTCTGTTGTTCATCGGATCTCTCCTGCGTTTCTGCGCGCCATCTGGGAAGCCGAATCGGCAATGGTGGGAAGGGGCCGGGTGGGAAGCGAACCTTCATCGCCGCCTTCGAAGATCGGCTGTGGGTCCGAGGTTGGGGACGGGGTCTCGCGAACACGGATCGTTGGTCGTGATTGCGTGAATCGCCGATCGCCGAGCCAGGGGTAGCATCCTATGGCGCCGTAGGGAATTCGTTGTTGCGGGGCCAAGACCTCAACGGTTACGGCTTGGTTGCCTGCTCCGGCCCCCTGATTCCATTCACTTGCTACCAAACCGGAAAGAGGATGAGCAACGGTCGCGCCAAACGACCCTCGACGACGCGTTACCGGTGAATCGCCGAGAAATCCTTCCCGATGCTCGAGTTACCTGCGGTCGAGATCTCGTCACGTTGGGTTGGCCAGCACGAATTCTTGAACCGGGAAACGGAAGCCCGGATTCGAAACTGAATTTTTGAAGCAGGAACGAGGCCGGCTCGGCTAGGGACGAATAGGGCGATCGGTCGGATCGAACCCCGGTTTTCACGACCCCGCGCGCGACCGGGACCGGCACCAGCACCAGTGAAGCGTGCGCCTTGGCGTCAGACGCGACTTTGCCCGAGTCAAACCTGTTGATCTGTTGACCTTCGTTTGCGGGAGTGGTTCCGGTCATGAGATCGCCCGCGCCCAAGCCGGTGGGAATGCCAATGTTCCCTCATCGGGCACGGCTCACGGTGTGACGTCCCAGTGTGACGCGTCGGGGTGCAAAGCGCGGCACACTCGGACAAAAGCCCGTTGCCCAGCCGAGGGAGCGAGACGAGCCCGCTTGCACGGAGTTGCCGGGCTCAACGGGAGAACGGTTGTGGGAGGTGGAATCGAACCCTCGATTCCCGAGAGTCGCGGAGCGCGGAAGCCCTCGTCGGTAAGGCATCCCGGCTCTCGCACCGGACTTCCCTGTCTTCCAGTGTGACGTGAGTGTGACAGGGCAGCGTCGAGATCGGCGATCAGGCCACGCCGAGTTCGAATCCCGGCGTCCCGACCAAGAGAATCCTCAAGAAACCAGAACCCTCAAGACCTAACCCTCGCTGTTTCCGAAGGATTCGCGAGGTTTTTCGAGCCCCCCGTCGGTCCCCACTTTTGGAAATTTGAGGAATTCTGAGGGTCCGGATTCGGACACATTTTCGCACCCGTGGTCTCGCGCTCTAGACTGATGAGGTCCTCATTGCTTCTGTTCTCTTCCAGCGCCAGTTAGAACCGCGCGAGCTTGGCCGTGGACTGCAGCGTGATCCAGAAGTTGACCCCGTCGCTGCAGGCACTCTGGGGGCTTGTGCTTGTGCCCGTCCCGAACGATCCCAGAGAAGTCAGGTCCGCCGCCTTCCAGAGCGAGACGCTGTCGCCGTTGATGTTCGTCACCAGGACGCGTTGACCGTCGAATGCCGCCCCGTTCGGGCCGTTCAGTCCGTTGCCGGTCAAGGTCTGCAGGACCGCCCCGCTCGAGGCCCGAACCACTGAGACCGTGCTCGAACCGGCGTTGGGGATCCACAGGTTCGTCCCGTCGAACGCGGGGAAGAAAGGGGAGCTGCCAATCGTCACGGTCTGGAGGATGGCGCCGGCGGAATCGAGCTTCAGGAGCGTTCCGGCGGTGGCGTCCGTGACCCAGACGTTCGCTCCATCGTAGAGCGCGCCTTTGGGGCCCGAGAATCCGCTCGTCACGGTCGTGACCGTCCAGGGAACCGACGCGCCGGGAGTGACAATCGAGACGGAGGGAGTGCCGACGTTGGCGGTCCAGACACGGGCTCCGTCGAAGGCGATGCCTTCGGGCAGGTTTCCCAGACTGCTCGCGACCGTGGTCACCGCCCCGGCCGCCTGGCCGGGTTCAATCTGGTAGAGGTTGCCGGGGCTCGTCTGCCCCGTCACAAGGACCGTGCCCATTGCGACGAGGATTCCCCAAGCGCTCGTGGCTCCCGTCCACGTCTCCAGCAGCCTGCCGTCGCTCGCCCGCACGCGCGACACGCTGCCGGCGCCGCCGAAATTGGCCACCCAGACATCCGCGCCATCGGACGCGAGAAGAACAGGAGTGGCTCCTACCGTCGTCAGGCCGAGGACGGTCGCGTTCTGCGTCGTCCAGGACTGGTCAAGCGCGGCCCGACGGCTGCCTCGCTTCAAGACTCCATCCACCGAACGCGACAGAAACGCCGCCATCTGAAGACGGGTGACGTTGCCTGTCGGATCGTAGGTCGTCGCAGTGGTCCCGGTGGTGATCCCCAGGTAGAAGATCTCCAGGACAAACGGACAGAACGCGTCAGCGGCGGTGTCGGTGAAAGGGCCGCAGACTCCGAAGAGGGCGCTCGAAGCTCCGAGCAGGACGACCAGGGCAGACGCAGCGAATGCTGAAGCGAGGCGGCTCGACCGGGTGGGTGCCATGGGAGGCCTCCTTTTGGCCCAAAATCATGGCACTTTGCGGCGGTCCACGACCAGCGGAGGAGCGCATTCGGGCGTAGTGCGGATGCCGATGAGGACGCACGACGGCATCGGTCGAAAGGCGGCGCCAACGGCGTATGATGCTCGCGAGCCCGAGGGCGAAGGGAAGTTCGGGCAAGGCACGGAAAGACCGGGAATCGCCACGGCCAGGGGTCCGGTGACCATGTTCGATCTCGAGCGTTTTGTCGAGGACTGTCGGAAGGCGTTGAAAGACTCGACACCCCATTCCGCGGTCAAGGACGTGGTCGAGCGGGCGATGTCTCGCCCGGGAGAGGTGGAAAGAGCCGTCGGGACGCCGGAATCGGCGGGGCTCGACACGATCTATCACGCCCCCGATCTCACGATCCTGAACCTCGTCTGGGCGCCATGCATGTCCCTCTACCCGCATGACCACCGGATGTGGGCCGTGATCGGGCTCTATGGCGGACGAGAGGACAACGTCTTCTTCCGCCGCTCCAAGGACGGGTTGGTGAGCGCCGGGGAGCGCCAGCTCGAGGCCAGGGACACGGTCCTGCTCGGAAAGACGGTCATCCACTCGGTCACGAACCCCTGGAAGCAGTTCACCGGCGCGATCCACGTTTACGGCGGCGACTTCTTCGGCACGCCCCGAAGCGAGTGGGATCCCGAGACTCTGGTAGAGCGCCCCTACGACGTCGAACGCGTGAAGCAGACCTTCGCGGAAGCGAACGAGCGCTTCCGGCGCGAAGCCGCGACCGCCCTGGGGCCGCAAGACCACTGAAGCCGGAAGCCGCGGCGCCCGGTATCGGCAGCCCCTCCACCGAACAGGACCACGCCGGCGTCGGTCTCCGTCACGGACGCGGGAACCGAAATCCCGGCGTCGCGAGCCCGCGACGAGAACCTGTTTGTAACCCTCCCCCGCGTCAGCGTCGGAACGGGCTCCGCCGGTAACCTGTCGTCATCTGAGGGCGTAAACTCCGCGATTCGAATGGCGCCGACGAGATCGGGCTCGCTTCAAGATCGCTTGGCGGCACACAGGCTGCTTGCCGGCGCGCCGCCCGAGCAGCTCGCCTGGCTCGCCGCCCGCGGCCGCCTGGTCCAGTTGGAGACCGGGGTCGTTCTCACGCCAAAGACCGGGCCGGTGCTCGGTTTGTACATCGTCCTCTCCGGCCACCTGTCGATTCACATCGACCGGGGCGCCGGACCGCACAAGGTCATGGAGTGGGGGGCAGGCGATGTGACGGGGCTGCTGCCGTATTCGCGTCTGGTAGCTCCGCCGGGCGATGTCAAGGCCGAGGCGCCGACCGAGGTCCTCTTGATCCCTCGCGAGCAGTTACCGGATCTGATCCGCGACTGCTACGAGCTCACTTCGATTTTCGTGCATGTCATGCTCGACCGCACCCGCCACTTCACGTCGAGCGACCTTCTGGAAGAGAAGATGTCCTCCCTCGGCAGACTGGCGGCAGGCCTGGCGCATGAGTTGAATAACCCCGCTTCGGCAGTCGCGCGCAGCGCCAAAGAGCTCGCTCTCCGGTTGTCCGAGGTCGAAGCGGCGTCGCGCGCGCTCGGCGCGGCACGACTGACCGAGACCCAGCAGGCGGCGGTCGACCGGGCACGGGGGCTTTGCCTTGCCGCGCCCGGCGCCGCTTTCGGGCTCTCCCCCGTCGAGCGGGCAGACCGGGAAGACGCCATCGCCGACTGGCTCGCGCGCCACGGGGCCGATGTCATCGCCGCGGAAGCGCTGGCGGAGTCAGCGGTCACGCTCGACGCGCTCGACCGGCTCGCGGAAGCGCTCGATGGCGAGGCGCTGCTCGCGACCCTTGAGTGGCTGATGGCCGGTTGCTCGACGTCACGGCTGGCATCGGAGATCGAAGCGGCCGCGTCCAGGATCCATAAGCTCGTCGCGGCGGTGAAGGGCTTCACGTACATGGACCAGTCGACCATGCCCAAGCCGGTGGATGTCAGCCAGGGGCTGGCCGATACCCTGGCAGTGCTCAACGCCAAGGCGCGCGGAAAGTCCCTGGACATGAGCCTCGAGGTGGAGGCCGACCTTCCGCGCATCCAGGCGTTCGGCGGCGAGCTCAACCAGGTGTGGGCGAACCTTGTCGACAACGCGCTGGATGCGGCGAAGAGTCGCGTCAGCGTGGCGGCCGGCCGTCACGGCCAATCCGTCGTCGTGCGGATCGTCGATGATGGAGCGGGAATCCCTCCGGAGATTCGCGAGCGCATCTTCGATCCCTTCTTCACGACGAAGCCGGTGGGCCAGGGCACCGGCCTCGGCCTCGACATCGCCCGGCGGCTCGTGCTCCGGCACCGTGGAGAGATCGAAGTCGATTCCCGCCCCGGGCAAACGCAGTTCAGCGTGACGTTGCCAATCGACGCGGCAAGGGGTTGACGCGGCCGATCTCCCGGCGAAGGAAGGCTCTCGAAAGCCTGCGGCTCTCGGAATTGAGGCGATGCCTCGGCGGTCAGTAGTCGTCGACGATCCTCGGGATGCGCTGCCAGGGCGGCTCGAGGCCGTACCCGACGTTCACTCGATCGAAGCGTTTACGGGGATATCCAGTTTGTCGCTCCGGGCTTCAACGAGCGAAGCCTCAAGTCCGCGGGATTTCAGTTACTCGAAACGGAAGACCGAACCTCCAGCGTGCTGAAGAATGCGACGGGGCGTTTGACGGCGATGATGGCCCACCGCGTCGAGCTGGAGAGACTCACCGGAACCGGCGGGTTCGAGCGCCTCCGCCGCTATCTCGAAGCTGTGGCCGAACTGACCCGACGGGGAGCCCTGTCGCGAATCCTGTACCTGGCGGAATCTCGCAAAGCCTAGAGCACGCTTTCGGACAAGTGCTGGACTTCCCGGGGAATTTGCGGAGTTCCGCCAGGTTCGAATCCCGCCGTCCCGACCAAAGAAATCCAGAGAAAACCAGGGCGCTCAAAACCTAACCCTCGCCGTTTCCGAACGTTTCGTGAGGTTTCGCGGGACCGGGCAATTTCCCCACTCTTGGTTTTTGAGGGTTTTCTTGGGTCCGCATTCGGAAACATTTTCGCACCCGTGATCGGCCCCACCTGCCCTCCTCATGGCAGACAGCAGGCGCAGACTTTCCGCGATTCGGATGGCGCTCGCGTCCGGGACTCGCTTGGGACCGACGAGATTCTCGCGGCGATCGAGCAGAGTCGGATCAAAACCCTTCGAGGACGTAGATGTCGCCAGACTTGCGGAATACCGAGAAGTAGACGCGCTTTCCGTCGGGCGACCAGCTCGGATAGTCGAGCATGAAGTTGCCTTCGGAATAGCCGGGAAGAAACCGGACTCTTCCCGTCGAGACGGAAAGAATCGCCAGCCGCTTGTGGTCGCGCAGGAAAAGAATCTCGTCGGGATTCTTGGGCGACCAGTCCGGATGAGAGTCCTCGGAGTCGCTCGTCAGCTGCCGGGGCGCCCCGCCCGTGGACGGCACGACCCATAGCTCGCGGATCGCGCCGCGCCCGGTGTAGAAGGCGATCTGCTTGCCGTCAGGGGACCAGGTTGGATTGTTGGCGCTCTTTTTCAGAGAGGTGATCGGCCTCGCCTTCCCTTCCTCCAGGGAGAGAACGCAGATTTCGCGCTGAGACGGCTCGCATCCCGCAAAGGCGATTGTCTTCCCGTCGGGAGACCAGGCCACGAAGCTGCCATGCACTCCCGTGTCTCGGGCGTTCATCCCTCCGACGGTCTGGATCCAGACTCTGCCGTCGTGCGCATATGCAATTTGCCGCCCGTCGGGGGACCATTGAGCCAGGGGCTCATCGGAGCCCTGGGCTGGCGTGAGTTGAGACAGGAACTTCCCTGAAAGATCAACCGTCCACGCCGCCTGCCCGCCGGTTCGATTCGACGTCACGAGCAGTGTTCTGCCGTCGGGAGAGAGCCGCGGATAATCGGGGCTGCCGGCTCCCGATGTAACGGCCCGTAGCTGCCCGCTTTCGACGGTGAGTTCCCAGATGTTCGGGTCGTTTCGTACAACGGCGAACGCGATCTTCTTGCCATCCCGACTGACGGAGACATTGACGTCCTGACCTTGCCCGACGGTCACTCGTGAAGGCGCAGCGCCGGCACCATCGGAGAAAGGAATCCTCCAGAGACTAAGGATCCCGTCCCGCTCTCCGGAAAAAAAGATCGTTCCACCGTCCGGCGACCACCCGGGACGCATGAGGGATCCGAAGTCCTTCGTTAAGACTCGCGGATTGCCGCCGCCCGCGGCGATCACTCGCAGGTTGAATGAACCAATCCCGATCGGTTTAGACGCGTAAACGATCCAATTCCCGTTGGGAGACCAGGACGGCTGGAAGTCGATTTCGGGATCATTGGTCAGGCGGGAGGGAGAGCCTCCCTCCGCCGAAATCGTCCAGAGGTCGGGCTGGCCCTCTCGCTGCGAGCCGAAGACAATCCTCCTGCCGTCGGGTGACCACGCCGGATAGTAGCCGTCCTCAACGAGCTTGGTCGGGGAGCCGCCCAGGGCCGGCGCAAGAAAGACGTCCCCAAGCCTGGTGTTCAGGTACTGCGGGATCGTAGTGAGGTTTAGTCCGACGCCGAGCCGGCCGCCATGATCGCGCGCCGAAACGAAAGCGACCTTGGATCCGTCCGGCGACCAGGCTGGCTGTGCCTCGTCCGCGTCGCTGTCGGCGATGCGGATCGGCTCGCCGCCCGAGAGAGGCAGCACGACGACGTCGAGGTTGCCCCGCTCATCCGTCGTGTACGCTAGAAACTTCCCGTCGGGCGAGAAGGACGGCTCGTCC
>DATFQY010000115.1:0-2052 GCA_035263845.1 Thermoanaerobaculia bacterium
CGTCACGCTGCGCTTCCTGGAGACCCCGGGCCACACGCCGGAGTCCGTGTCGGTGCTCGTCTTCGACCGGTCCCTGGGGCCCGAGCCGCAGGCGGTCCTGACCGGCGACACGCTCTTCATCGGCGACGTCGGGAGGCCGGACCTGCTCGGCACGAAGATGAGCGCGCAGGAGCTCGCCGGGATGCTCTACGACTCCCTCCACGAGAAGCTCCTCGCGCTGCCGGACACCGTCGCCGTCTACCCTGCGCACGGCGCGGGGTCGCTCTGCGGGCGCAACATCTCCAGCGAAACCTCCTCCTCGATCGGCCAGCAGCGGCGCTTCAACTACGCGCTGCAGCCGATGCCGCGGGAGGAGTTCGTCCGGATGATGACGACGGACCTGCCCGAGGCACCGTCGTACTTCAGCCGCGACGTCCGAATCAACCGCGAGGGGGCGGGAAGCCTCGCCGAGCTTCCGGAGCCTCCCGCGCTCTCCCCCGCGCAGTTCGAGAAGCTCCAGCGCTCCGGAGCGGCCGTGCTCGACACGCGCGCCAACCTCGACTTCGGCCACGGCCACGTCCCCGGCTCCTGGAACATCGGGCTGGGCGGCCAGTTCGCGTCCTGGTCCGGCGCGTTCCTCGCTCCCGAGACCCCGATCCTCCTCGTGACGGAGGACGCGGAGAACGTCTCCGAGGCGCGGACCCGGCTCGCCCGGGTCGGCCTCGAGAACGTGGCCGGGTACCTCGCCGGCGGCGTCCTCGCCTGGCACGAAGCGGGACTGCCCCTGGCGACGACCGAGCAGATCACGGTGGACGAGCTCAGCCAGCGCCTCGCCGAGAAAGGCGTCCCGCAGCTCGTGGACGTCCGGCGTCCGATGGAGTGGAAGGCCGGGCACATTCCGGAGGCGCGGCACCTTCCGTTGAACGACCTTCCCACGCGCGCCTCGGAGCTCGATCGATCGGCGCCGGTGACCGCGATCTGCGCCGGCGGCTACCGCTCCTCGATCGCCACGTCCCTTCTGGAGCAGCAGGGTTTCCGGAAGATCACCAACGTCGTCGGCGGCATGACGGCCTGGGAGAGCGCGAAACTCCAGACCGTCGCGTGAGATCCGCGGACACTCGTGTCAAGACATCTGTCCGCCGGCTGGGGTTTGCCAGGATCTTCAGCGTCTTCTAGAGGTTTAGTGTCTCAACCAGGCTCTTGTGCTCTCCGGCTGGACGGTACCGCCGGTTGGGGATGAACTAAGGTGCAACAGCTAAACATTCCTTGCATCTAGATTGATGTTTATGTTTTATGCTGCCAGCTTATAATTCTTGTTGTTTCCTGGAATCCACTGGTTCGGGTCGGGTCTGAGTTGCGTGTAAGGGCTTCCGGTACCTTCGTGTAAGCTACCGGAAGAAAGGGAGGAAGGGAGCGCGTGATGGTCAAGAAACTTGTCAGAAGGCCGAAGACTGTCTTTGTCCTCGCCGGCCTGGTCGTTTTTCTCGCCGTGGGTGTGCTGGCACTGGCGGCCGGCGTGAACCCGGCGAATTTCTATCCACAGATCACGCGCGCCCTGGGAGCGGAGCCCGCCCCCGCCCCCGCCGCCGAGCGCGCGCCCGCGGTTGTGGTCGCGCAGGCGCGGCCGCAGCGGAATCCGGCCGGTCCGGCGCGAGTTCCTCCGGTCGTCAATCGGCTGTTGAACCTGGGCAATTCGTTCGACCAGTGCGCCAACGGTTCCCCCGCCACGGGCACCTGCTCGTGGACCAACGGTAACCTGAACTCGTCGAACTCGACGATCTTCGAGGGCATGTCCACCCCGCAGCGGCTCCTCATCACGTCGGGCCTCGTCAGCGGCGACAACACCCTGCTCGTCGGCTTCTCGTACACGCAGTCCAGCAAGCACTCCTACGACGGATTCGATTCGTGGGCGCAAGCTTCCGCGGAAGCCCTCACGTTCACCGGGCATGCGTACGACTTCGGCAACGGTGCCGGCGTCGTCAACAAACCTTCCTGCGTCAATTACACCGGAGGCGACGTAACTTCCTGCGGCCTCCTCACCGCGGCCAACGGCGGGGCCGGCTTCTTCATGGA
>DATFQY010000116.1:0-19812 GCA_035263845.1 Thermoanaerobaculia bacterium
TGGCGACTCGGGCGCCGGCACGCTGCGGCAGGCGATCCTCGACGCCAACGGAGCGTCGGGCGCCGACGTCATCAACTTCGCGATCACCGGGACCGGTGTGAAGACGATCACGCTTCTCTCCGCGCTGCCGGACATCACCGACGCCGTGACGATCGACGGCTATACGCAGACCGGCGCGAAAGTGAACACGCTGACGGTCGGCGACAATGCGACCCTCACCATCGTGATCGACGGGAACAAAGTTTTCGGAGCCGCCGGCCTTCGGTTCCTCTCCGGTTCCGCCAACTCTCTCGTCAAGGGACTCGTGATCAACGACGTCGATCCGGGCTCCGCGGCGATCGAGGTCCGGTCGGCCAACGTCGCCATCGAGGGGAACTTCATCGGCACCGACGCGGCGGGAACCAACGCCGTCCCGACCGGGCTGGGGATCCTCATCAACGGCGGCTCGAACACGCGCGTCGGCGGGACCGCCCCCGCTCAACGCAACCTGATCTCCGGCACGTGGGACTTCGGTCTCGCCGTCGCATCCGGCGTCGGCGTGAACGTCCTGCTCGGCGGCGACGGTACCCTGATTCAGGGCAACTATATCGGCACCGACGCTTCCGGGACGGCGTCGGTCGGAAACACGATCGGGGTCCTCGTCGGCCCCGCCGGAGCGACGACGGTCGGCAGCGTCACGATCGGAGGAACCGCGGCCGGCGCGGGCAACTTGATCTCCGGCCAGGTCACAGACGTCGGCATCAAGGTGGAAGGCTCGAACACGGGGGCGATCGGCGACGTCACCATCCAGGGGAACATCATCGGCCTGGACGCGACGGGAACGGCGAGCCTGCCCAACGGGGGCGGCGGGATCGCCAACTTCAACGCGGGACCCCGAGGGACGATCCTCGTCGGAGGAACCAGCGCCGCCGCGCGCAACATCATTTCCGGGGGGCCGGCGATCATCAAGGATGCGATCGACGACGCCGGCGGGATCAATCTCGTCGTCCAGGGCAACTACATCGGGACCGACATCACGGGAACGGTCGGCTTGAACGGCGGCAACGGCATCACCGTCGCCGGCAACGGAGCGTCCATCGCGATCGGCGGGTCCGCCGCCGGGGCCGGCAACGTCATCTCGGGCAACGCGAGGTGGGGCATCCGGTTCGTCGGAGGGGCGGGCGGCACGATCCAGGGAAACCTGATCGGCCTGCAGCCGGACGGATCCACGCCGCTGGCCAACGGGGTCACGAGCATCGAGACGAACAACGGCAGCGTGGCGATCGGGGGAACCGGCGCGGGAGAGGGCAACCGCATTTTCCACCTCAAGGATTTCCCCGGGATCGATGCGGAGGGCTCGGCCCCGGCGACGATTCGAGGCAACTCCATCATCACGAGCGGAACCGGGATCGGTCTCGGAATCGACCTCTTTGGAGACGGCGTCACGCCCAACGACTCGTGCGACGCGGACACGGGACCCAACGGGTTTCAGAATTTTCCGGTGATCACCTCGGCGGTCATCAACGGCACGAGCGTGACGATCGGGGGCACGCTCAACAGTACCGCCGGCTCGAACTTCTCGATCGACCTGTTTTCGAACACCGCCTGCAACCAGTCGGGAAACGGCGAAGGCCTGACCTACCTCGGCTCGGTGCCGGCCTCGACGGACGGCACGTGCAACGGCTCCTTCAGCACCTCGCTGGCGATCCCGGCCGGCCAGACGATCATCACAGGGACGGCGACGGACTCCCTCGGAGACACCTCGGAGTTTTCGGCGTGCTTTACGGCGACCGTCGTCGGGACGACGACGACGACTCCAACTCCGAGCTCGACTCTCACGATGCTCCCCACGTTGACGCCCACTTTGACGCCGACTCTGGCGCAGACGCAGACGCCGGCGCCGACGGGGACGCCGGTGGGCGTCTCCACGCCGACTCGCACGCCGACCCCCGGTACGGCGGTCGTCGTTCCGACCCTGGGACCGCGCGCACAGGCGCTCCTGGCGATCGCGCTGGCGATCCTTGCGATCGGGCTCCTGAGGAGGCCGGCGCCCTAATCGGAACGCTGGCCGAAAGTGTTGCAGCGGCTGGGGTCGCCCGTCTCGAGGCCCCGGCGCAGCCAGCCCTGGCGGTCCTGCGAGGAACCGTGTGTGAACGATTCGGGGTTGACCGTGCCCCGCTGCATCCTCTGGAGGCGGTCGTCACCGATGGCGGCGGCGGCCCGGAGCCCTTCCTCAAAGTCTCCGGGGTCGATCATGTGGCTTTTGCGGTTGGCGTTGGCTCCCCAGACTCCGGCGTAGCAGTCGGCCTGGAGCTCGATGCGCACCGAGACCGCGTTGTCGCGCCGCGAGCCGCCGACGCGGTCGAAGAGGCCGAGCTGGTTCTGCACGTGGTGCCCGATCTCGTGCGCGATGACGTAGGCGTCCGCGAAATCGCCGGAGGCCCCGAAGCGCTGGGAAAGCTCCTGGAAGAACGAGAGGTCGAGGTAGACCTTGCGGTCCTGCTCGCAGTAGAAGGGGCCGACCGCCGTCGAGGCGAGCCCGCAGGCGGACTCGGCCGCGTTCGTGAAGAGGACGAGCTTCGGCTTCTCGTAGGTCCGCCCGTTGCGGGCGAAGATCTCCGTCCAGACGTCCTCGGTCGAGGCGAGGACGACCGAGGCGAAGCGGCCCAGCCTGTCTCCCGGCGCCGAGCCCTGCGGCCGAGACCCCTGCGGCCGGGACTCCTGGGACGAAGACGGGGCGGAGACCTGCGGCTGTGAGTCTCCCTGCACCATGTTGAGGAGCTGGAGCGGGTTGACGCCCGTGATCCAGGAGATGAGCAGCAGGAGAATCAGCCCTCCGCATCCGAGCGACCCTCCCCGGACGCCGATCGGGAAGCCACGCCGGTCTTCGACGTTCTCGCTTTCCCGACCTTCCTCCCAGTCCATTGAACCGCTATCCTGCATTTTTCCGGCCACCCCGGCAATCCGCCGCCCGTCCGGCCCAACAGTTCCTCCGCGGTCCGAGTAGAACAAGGCATGGAGAGGACACCCGGATGTCGAGCCTGGCCCCGGCGCTCTTGACGGGCGAGGCCCGCACCGGGCGAGAAGCCCCTCCGGGAGAAGGCGCCACGTCGCCAATCGCGGCACTGGTCGAGCGGGCCCGCGAGGGGGACGGCCGTGCCTTCGATCGCCTGATGGTCGAAACCCAGGAAAGGGTCATGGGCCTGGCCTGGAGACTTCTCGGCTCCCGCGAGGAAGCCCGGGACGCCAGCCAGGAGGTCTACCTTCGCGTCTTCCGTCACCTCGGGCGCTTCCGGGCCGGAGAGGACTTCCACGCCTGGCTTTACCGAATCACCGTCAACGTCTGCCGGGACTCCATCCGGCGGCGGCGGAGGAACCCTCCGGCGCCGGCTTTCCCGGTCGAGCCATCGCGCCCTCCCGAGGCGGAGGAGGACCTGCTCGGCGCGGAGCGCTGGAATCTCCTGCTCGAGGCGCTGGCGAGCCTGCCTCCGAAAGAGAGGGCTGCGCTCGTCCTTCGCGACCTCGAGGGACTCACCAGCGAGCAGGTCGCCCGCCTCCTCGGCTCGCGCGCGGCGACGGTGCGCGGCCAGATTGCCTCGGCGCGCCTGCGAATCCGGAACTTCTGCGTCGCCCTGATCGGCGGAAGGGAGGCCCTGCCATGAGATGTGAAGAAGCGCGGAAGCTCCTGGCCCTCGAGTCGGGAGGCGATTTGCCGGGAGCGCGCGACCGGGCTTTGGCGAGTCACCTCGAAGTGTGCAGGCGCTGCCGGGCGTTCTCCGAAGAGCTGGCGCTCGCCGTGGCTTGGATGCGATCTGCCGCCGAGCCCGTGATTTCGGAGGCCGACTACGCCGCGATGCGCCGGGAGGTCTGGCGGCGGATCGAGTCGGGCCGGGGAGCGAGAAGTTCTTCGTTCGGCGCAGGCCGGCTCGTCCTCGCGGCCGCCGGGCTCCTCGCGGCGGTCCTGTCGCTTTTCCTCCTGGCTCGTAAGAGCCCGCAGGAATCTCCGGTGGCGAGCGCCCGACCCGCCGTCGTCGAGCCGCCGCCGGCCCCGCCGAACCCGACGGTTTCGTCCGCGGGCCCCGCGCCCTCTCCGGCCCACGCCGCCGAGCCGGTCCGTGTCGCGGTCTCCAGGCCGCCCCGTTCGGCCCGTCGCCGTCCGGTCGCGCCGGCCGGCGACTCCGCCGTCGAGAGGATCGAGTTTCGTACCGCCAACCCGAACGTTCGCATCATCTGGCTCGTCCGGAAGGGAGAGGAAAAGTCCTCTTCGATGCCGGCGGGTCGTACCGAGGAGGTCTCATGAACGGCTCACGCTTCGCGTTCCCGGTTCTGATTCTCGCGGCGAGCCTCGTCGCGTCGCCGGCCGCCGCCCAGAAGACCCCCGCTCCGGCGCCGAAGGCCGCGGAAGCGCCGGAGGAGTCCTACGCCACCGAGAAGGGTTTTGCCAGCCGCATCGTGGAGGTCAAGCATCGCGACCCCAACGATCTCGCCGCCGTGGTGCGCCCGCTCGGGAGCGGGTTCCGTGGATCGACGGTCCTGGCCAATTACCAGTTCCGCACGATCTCGATCCGCGACTTCCCGGAGAACGTCGCCGCGATCGAAGCCGCCTTGAAGCGCCTCGATGTTCCCGAGGCCGCCCGCGCGGACGTGGAGCTCCACCTGTGGGTGCTCGTCGGATCGAGCGATGCGGGTGGAGGCGGAGGCGCACCGTTCCCCGACGAGCTGAAGGAAGCGGTCTCCGCGCTCAAGTCTACGCTTTCGTACAGGAACTATTCCCTGGCCGGAAGCTTCGTCCAGCGCGTCCGCGACGGAGCGCGCGGGCTCTCGGGAGAGGGGGTGACGGAAGTCGGGCCGACCCCCAACCTCAAGGCGAACCGGACGATGCAGCTCGAGTACCGGGTCAACCAGCTCTCTCTCGATCAGCCCGCCGGCGGACCGGCGATGGTCCGGCTCGACGGGTTCACGCTGGTCCTCGTGGGCGACGGGCGCGCGCAGCTGAAGACCGACGCGACCGTAAAGGAGGGAGAAAAGGTGGTCCTCGGGACCTCCACGGTCCGCGACCGCGCCCTCGTGGCGGTCGTCTCGGCCCGCATCGTGAAGTGAGGCGGCCCGCCGGATAAACTCGCCGGCGTGCGTGAAGCGCCGCAGCCTCGCCGGTTCGGACGCAGGGCGAGGACCGCGGTGTTGACCCTCACGGTCGCCATCGGTTTTCTTGCCTACGCGCGCCTGCTCCTCTGGCACGCCTCGTTCGCGGTGGGCGGGTCGGACAGCTCCGGGTACGCGAATACCGCCCGGCTGATGACCTCGGGGCGGGCGGTCGCCGAGGTCGAGGGACTCGAGCAGCTCGACCTGCCCGACAGTTTCCTCCAGGCCTTCATTCCGCTCGGCTTCGTGGCCGGCCCTTCGCCGCGGACCATGTCGCCGTACTATCCGCCCGGCTTCCCTCTCCACATCGCGTTCGGGGCGCTCATCGGAGGATGGAACTACGGCCCCTTCCTCGTCAGCCCGTTGGCCGCGCTGCTCTGCCTCCTTCTGATGTATCTCGTCGCCCGGGAGCTCGGCTTATCGCGCCTCTTCTCGGCCGCGGGAGCGGCCGTCCTGGCGCTCTGCCCGGTCTTCCTCATCCAGGCGGAGCAGCCGATGGGCGACGTCGCGGCGACGCTGTGGTGCCTGGCTGCGGTGCTCTTCGCGCTCAAGTCGAGGCGGCGCGACTCGTGGGCGCTCGCCGCCGGAGCCTCGTTCGCCGTGGCGGTGCTGGTGCGCCCGGCCGACTTCCTCCTCGTCCTGCCCCTGGCCGTGGCGCTGGCGCCGCGGCTCCGCGTCTTCCTTCTCTTCGCGGCGGGGGGGCTTCCCTTCGCGGCCGGGCTGGCGATCTGGAACCGGGCGGCGTACGGGAGTCCCTTCGGCAGCGGGTACTCGCCGACCGACGGCCTCGCCTCGAGCGCCTTCGTGGGGCACCTGAAGTCCTATACCGGCTCGCTCTTCAACCTTCTCTCGCCGATCGTGCCGATCGGGTGGCTCCTGGTTCCCGCGGACCGCCGCGTGGCGCTGCGAGACCGAGTGCTGCTTCTCCTCTGGTTTCTCGGCTTCTTTCTCTTCTACTGCTTCTGGGACGTGGACGGGGCGTGGTGGTACACGAGGTACCTCCTGCCGGGCGTCTCCGCGCTGATCCTGGCCGCGCTCCTCGTCACGCGCGACGGCCTCGCGGTGACTCGAAGCGATCGGTGGGCGCCCGCGCGGCGCGTGATCGCGGCGCTTGTCCTGGCGGTCGTCCTGCTTGTGGAGCAGCGAGGAATCGTGCGGTTCGGAGTCCTCGGGATCGGGGAAGGCGAAAGAAAGTACGGGGAGGCCAGCCGTTGGGCGGAATCGCAGGTCCCGGCCGGCTCCTTCATCGTCTCGATGCAGATGAGCGGCGCCATCCACTTCTACACGCGGCTCCTCTGCGTGCGCTGGGACTGGCTTGACGCCTCGCAGGGGAAGACGGTCCTCGAGCACGCCCGCGCCCGCGGCCGTACGATCTACGCCCTGCTGGCCCCCTTCGAAGTGGACCAGTTCCGGGAGCACCTTCCCGGAAACTGGACCAGGATCGGCGGCAAGGCGGACCTTACGCTCTGGAAGGCGGAATGACGCCGCGGGTCTCCCTCAGTTTGTAGAGCGCCTCGCGGCGCTCGCCGCAGCTCGCGCAGGTGCCGATTGGCTGCCCGCTGTGGAGCCCGTCGCGGATCCGCTGCAGCGGAGCGCCCGCTCGGATCGCGGCGAGGCCGTCCGCAGGGTAGATCCCGAGAGGCTCCTTCTCCCAGTAGATGCACGGCGAGACCGCACCGTTGGGACGGATCACGAAGTCGCGGTCGGGATAGGCGCAGCCGTGGATCCTCTTGCGAAGCGCGTAGCGGAGGAGGTCCACGCGGTCGATGCCGGCCCGGATCCGCCAGAGCCGCCGCGCGAGGCGGCCGGCCAGGGTCTTCGGCATGTCCTGCCCGGTCTCGAAGTCGGGGTAGGAGGTCAGGCGAAGTCCGCGGGCGACGGCATCCCGCGCGGCTGACGCCAGCTCGGCGTTCAGGCTCCCAGGGTCCTCGCCGTTGAGGAGCTCGCCCGAAACGTCCACACCGACCGTGGGCGACACGAACCGGACGTCGATCTCGGCGGCGCCCCACTTTTCGGCGAACTCGGGCAGCTTCACCAGCTCGCCCCGGTTGGATTTCATCCACGTGAAGATGATCCGTAGCCGCGGGGCGCCGGAGCGCCGCGCGCGCCGCAGGATCTCCAGGCGGGAGAGGAGTTGCTCCCACTTCGCGGGCACGCGGATCTTCTCGTAGGTCTCCTTCGTCACTCCGTCGATCGAGGCGGCGACCGTGCGGACCCCGGCGTCGCGGATCACGCCGGCCGTCGCGTCCGTCAGTGCGAGCAGGTTCGTCGGGAACCAGAGGTCCGGAACGCCGTACCGGCCGGCGATCGCGAGGATCTCCCGGAACCTGGGATGGATCATCGGCTCGGCGGCGCACCCCAGCGCCACCCGGCGCGCCTTCGGGAAGAGCTCCGAGGCGATCTTCTCGAAGACCTCGACCGGCATGTTGCCGTCAGCGGGGCCCGTGTCGAAGGGGAGGAAGTTCAACCGGTCGGTCCCGGCGAAGTAGCACATGACACACTTCAGGTTGCACCGGGACGTCAGGTCGAGGATGACGTGGAAGGGACGCATCGCCAGGACCGCCAGTCTATGCGCTGCGAAGCACCCGGGCTTACGAAAGGGTAGCCGCGAAGTGCTCGGCGAGCGACGCCGCGACGGCGCCGGGGCGTTCCATGGGGGTCAAGTGACCCGCTCCCGGGATCTGGAGGTAGCGGGCGCCGGGAATCGCGCTCGCCATGCTCTCGCCTTCCGACGGGGGAGTGATGACGTCGGCTTCGCCCGTGATCACGAGAGTCGGCACGGAGATCCCCGGAAGCAAGTCCACCGAATCCGGCCGGTCTCTCATCGCCGCCAGGTCCGATTCGAGGGCTTCCGGCTTCTGCCGGAGGATGATCCGGCGGAGCCTCTCGACGAGCCCCTCGTTGCTCCGGCCCGCGGCCGAGAGCAGTTTTTCCACCATCGCGTCCACGATGCCCGCGGCGCCGCCCGCCCGGACGGCCTGGATGGCGGCCTCGCGGCCGGTCCGGCCCGCTTCGTCGTCGGCTCTGGCCCGCGTGTCCACCAGAGCCAGGGCCGCTGCGTTGGAAGGGGACCGCCTCAACAGGGACAGGAGGGCATAGCCCCCCATCGAGAAGGCGGCGATCCCCGCCGGCCCCTTCACCTGGGTCAGGACCGCCTCCAGGAACCCGGCGTAATCCTCCATCGTCCCGCCGGCCGGGGCCGGGTTCTCCCCATGTCCGGGCAGGTCCAGTTTGAAGACTCGGAACCGCTCCGATAGGCTCCGGGCGACCCCCGACCACATGGCGCCGTCCAGAGGGTACCCGTGCACCAGGAGCACGCTCGGTCCCTGTCCAAACTCACGGATCCGGACAGTCTGACTCTTCCACTCGAGATCCATATGCGGCGATCATAACCGTTCAAATCTCTCAAACCAAGCGAGTTGCTGGAAGAGGAAGATCGCTGTGTGACGGCCCGGCTTGTATCGAGACTGTGCAGGGCTTAGACTAAAGTCAGGGTTCCGGTCTTCTAACTCTTAATCTGGCGTCGCGGCGTTCGGAGGACGAAACCGTTGAGATCCGGAAAACAGACATCAGTCCAGAACGTCGCGGTTTTTTCCAAAGCGTGATCCTGGCCTCCGGTTGCTCGTTCGCTTCGGGCGCGGTCGCCCGCGGGGGATCAGCCCGAGCCAGAGGAAATCTCGAGGAACGGCACAGGATCGCTTGCCCCGAGACGGTCGATGGAGTCAGGATGGTCTAACGGGAAGCTCGCCGTACCCGGCAGAGCCCGAAATACTTGGTGAGGGAGTTGTATGGTGCGTCTTGCCCTGATCGAAAATGAATCCGACCTGAGGAGCGCCCTCACGGGCATGCTCTCGCGGGGCGGATATCCGCCGGAGGTCTTCGAAAGCGCCGAGGACTTCCTGGGCTCGGAGTCCGCCTCGAACTTCGAGGTGGTCGTCACGGACTTCCCGATGGAGGGGACCGAGGCGGCCGACGTGCTGAAGGCCTGCCGGGCCGTTCCCGACCCGCCGGCGGTCCTCCTGCTCGCCGGCCAGAGCTCGGTCGGCGCCGCGCTGGAAGCCACGCGTCTCGGCGCTTTCGATTACATCTCCAAGCCCGTGGACCCTCGCGAGCTGGTCCACCGCATCGGTCTCGCGCTCGAGGTTCGCAAGTTGAAGCGCGAGTCCCGCTCGTTTTCGGGGGAAGTGCGGCGCCGGCACGGCCTCGCCCCGCCCATCGGCGAGAGCCCGATCATGCAGGACTTCCTGGCGAGGGCGCGCAAGGCCGCCTCGTCCTCCTCGACGGTGCTCATCCTCGGGGAGACGGGGATCGGGAAGGACGTCATCGCGCGCTACATCCAGTCCACCGGCCCACGCGCCGACAAGATCTACCTGACGCTGAACTGCGCCGCGGTCCCGGAGAACCTCTTCGAGAGCGAGCTCTTCGGGCACGCGCGCGGCGCCTTCCCCGGGGCCCACACGTGGAAGGCCGGGCTCTTCGAGGAGGCGCACGGCGGAACGCTCTTCCTCGACGAGATCGGATCGATGGCGCTGCCAGCGCAGACGAACCTGCTCCGGGTGCTGGACGATGGGGCCGTCCGGCGGCTCGGCGAGAAGCGGCCGATCAAGGTGGACGTCCGGCTGGTCGTCGCCACCAACCGCGACCTCGACAGCCTCGTCGCCTCGGGCGAGTTCCGGGAAGACCTCTTCTACAGGGTCTCGGTCGTGACGTTGGTCGTTCCCCCGCTTCGCAAGCGGCCCGAGGACATCGAGCCTCTGGCGCGTCTTTTCCTGGCGGAGTCGGTGCGCCGGCACCGCAAGCTCCGCGTGTTCGCGCCGGGGACCCTCGAGCTTCTCAAGAGCTACACGTATCCGGGCAACATCCGGGAGCTGCGCTACGCGATCGAGCACGCCGGCATCCTGTCGCAGGACGGCTTCCTGCGCCCGGAGGACTTCCCGTTCGCGCGAACCCGCGCGACCGGGGTCACCGCGGCCGCGGGCCTGCGGCGAACGCGGACGCGCCCGATCGCCCAGGAGATCTCGCCGGAGCGGCTCCAGCAGGTCCTGCGCGAGCAGGGAGGCAACCGCGTGCGCGCCGCCCGCGCTCTCCAGATCAGCCGTGCGACCCTCTACCGCCTCCTGGACCGTACCGACGGCTCCGCCGAAGAAACCGAATCCCACACCCCCGACTCCGGCGTCGCTTCGAGCTAGACGTTCCGGTCAGACGAAGGAGGCCGCGCGCGCGATTTTTCGCGTGAGAGTCGGAATCGCGGCTCTCTGGAGCTGACTGGCGGTGAACCAGCGCGATTTTGGATCTTGGATTTTGGATTTAGGATTGGGGCGCGCCGAAAACACTTCGATCGTAATCCGACGGTTGACCACCGTGTGCCGCGCGGTACCCAGCGGACCCGGATCCAAACTCAAACGAAGCGCCTGGGCCTTCGACGCTAGGATTTCACGCGCTGCGTTCCGGGTTGTCGCTTCAGCGGATGGGAACTCCCAGAGCCCGTCGAGGAAGCTCGAACGCCTCCGGACGAGCAGGACCGTTCCATTTCGCCGCGCGCACGCCGCCGCGAGATAGACGCGTACCGGCTTCGGCTTGCCCGCCCGCAACGGAATCCTTTCCGGGTCACCACGGCGAAGCGCCGCGCATTCCCCGGCGACGGGGCACACGCCGCAGGAGGGATCCCGAGCGGAGCAGAGGAGCTGCCCCAGGTCCATCAGCGCGGCCGTCATCCGGCCCGGGTCGCCGGAGGCGAGCAGAGCTTCCGCTCGAGCGGCGACCGCTTCCCGGTGTTCCTTCGTTCCGGCAACGCCCTCGATTCCATAGAGGCGCGAGAGCACGCGGGTCACGTTGGCGTCCGCGGCCGGCCGCCGCGACCCGAACGCCAGCGCCGCGACCGCCGCGGCCGTGTATTCGCCGAAACCTGGCAGACGACGCAGCATTACCGGATCGCGTGGGAACTCCCCGCCGTGCTCGCGGACGATCTTCCGCGCGGCCGCCCTCAGGTTGCGAGCGCGCCGGTAGTAACCCAGCCCCGACCAGGCGGCGAGCACGGAATCCTCCCGCGCCCTCGCCAGCGAACCGAGATCCGGAAAACGCGTCAGGAACCCTTCGAAGCGCGGGGCGACCGCACCGAAGGTCGTCTGCTGGAGCATGACCTCCGAAACCCAGATGCGGTAGGGATCCTTCGTGCCCCTCCAGGGCAGCTTGCGATCCTGGCGCCGCGACCAGGCGAGGAGCTTTCCGCGCAGCGCTCCGGGCGAGATGCGGTCCCTCAGGAGGGCGAGCCGGAGACCTGGTCCCGCGGCGCGATCCAGCCGGGCTCCCGCATCAGGTCGGCGACGAACTTCTTCTCCTCCTCGTTGGGGAGGTTCTCCGCGGCGTGCTTCTCGTACGCCTCGGGCGTGAGGAGCTCGCCGGTCGTCGAGTAGGTCTTGCCCGCGAACTCTCCGATCGCCCGGTGAAACTTGAGGTCCGGCGCCGTCAGCGGTGGCGTCCCCGCGGGGAAGTGCTTGCTGATGGACTCCAGCAGCTTGACGACCTCGGCGTGGTACATCTCGCGGGAGAGCTCGTTCAGGTGCGCCTTGTCGGGGTTGGCCGGCTGACGCGCCTCGTCGTACCGTCCCTTGAGCCCCCAGACGTAGAACCACTCGGCCGACGAAGAGGAGTCCTTGCCGAAGAGGTCGTAGGCGGTCGAGAGCCACTTGTTGACGTACTTCTGGAGCAGGTCGCGCGAGACCCGGCCGCCGCGCGCGATCCGCTGCAGGCCCATGTGGCCGGTGCCCATGTGAAAGCCTTCCTCCTTGAGCATCGGGCCCATCGAGCGGGCCAGCGGCGCGAACCCGGAGGTCGAGAGCATGTTCAGCTGGAACTTCCCGTCCCGGTCCACGAACTCGGTGTACGTGAAGAAGTCCACCCAGTTGTCCACGTCCACGTTGAAGGAACCGAGCAGCCTCGTGTTCTGCCACGACCGCCGCTCCAGGAGCTTGCGCGCCTCGATCTTCCCGGTCTCGCCGAAGTGGTTGACGAGGAGGTGGCACATCTGCCAGCCGTGCCGCATCTCCTCGACCATGATCCGCGAGACGCTCTCCGTGTCGTAGTCGGAGGGGGAGGTCTCCATCAGGTGGCGCTGCTGCTCGACGGAAGCGAACTCCGTGTCACCCTGGTAGACGATCAGGTTCAGGAGGGCGTCCCGGATGGGCTGGTGGGGGATCCTCGTCACCCGGTCCCACTTCTTTTCGCCCCGGAAGTCGCCGTACTCGATCTCCTCGGTCTTCAGATCCCCGTACTTGGCTTCGAACTGGAAGTTCGCGAAGGCCGGCGGCAGGCGCAGGCTGATGTCCCGCTGCCAGGCGCGGAACGCGTCGATCCAGTCGTCGAACGTCGCGATCTTTTTCATAGTCTCCCCAACGTCTCTATCATAGCGGTTATGCCCGGACAGCTTCGGATCGACTGGGAAGGCCTGATCGTCGGCTTCGAGAGCCGCTCGAAGCAGATCACGCACTTCTTCGACCGCGAGACCGGCGACGTGGAGCAGGTCCTCGAGAAGGACGCCGCGCGCCACGAGGCGATGAGCCGCGACCCTCGCTACGCCGCTCTGCCGCGCGACGAGGGGGAGAGGAAACGGGGCGACCTCGAGGAGTTCCTGGGCAAGTGCGAGGACGCCGCGTGCCGGAAAGGCCTCGAGGCTTCGCTCGCCGCTCCCGATTTCGCGACGCGGTACCGCGAGACGCTGCTGAAGTACCCCAAGGAGGAGGAGCGGTTCTTCCGGTTCAAGGAGCACCAGGCTCTCGAGCGCGCGCAGAGGTGGCTCGCCGCGATCGGGATTCCCTTCCGGAAGCCGATCGGGTGATCGGGCCGCGGTGCGAAGTGCCGCGCCTGGCGGCGACGGACCGGCTGGTCGAGCTCGATCCGCTTTCCCTGGCGGACGCGCGCGACGGGAGCGCGCCGCGCCTCTCGACGGCGGTCCGGGTCGGGATTCGCGACGAGGCGATTCTGGTGCGCTTCGACGGTCGGGACCGCGAGGTCGTCGCGACGCTGACGAAGCGGGACGACCCGCTCTGGAAGGAGGACGTCTTCGAGGTTTTCCTGTCGCCGTACGATCCGCCCCTCGTGTACTACGAGTTCGAGGTCAATCCGCTCGGAGCGCTCTTCGACGCGCGAGTCGAATCGCCGGATGGGCGGAGGGAGACGATGCGGGTGGATGTGTCGTGGAACTGTCCCGGGCTTTCGGCGCGCGTGCGCCGGCGCGAGGGACGCTGGTCCGCGCTGCTGAAGATTCCGCTCACACCGATGGGCGAGCCAACGGGAGTATGGCGGGCGAATTTCTACCGGGTCGATCGGGGCGAGGTGGACGAGTACACGGCGTGGAGCCCGACGTTGGCGGAGCCGGCCGATTTCCATGTGCCGGCGAGATTCGGGTACCTCGTTCTGGCGTCGTAGGGGAGGGCCCCTCCCGCCCGGTCGTGCTCCTCAGAGCTTCCAGAGACGCGTCAGGTTGAAGCCGATGTAGTAGTTGTTCGGCTGGCCCCGGAAGTCTGGTCCGATGTACTGGTCCACCGTCGTCGGGCGGATGTTGCCGATCGTGAACGCGAAACGGTGGCGGAGGAGCGTCTTCTCGATGGCCGTGATGTAGCCGACGCCGCCGGCCTGCGCGCTGGACCGGCGCGGCACGACCTCGGCCTGGATGTTGATCGAGTGGGTCACCGCGATGGCCACGGCGAAGGGGACGTTGAAGACGTCCGAGTGCACCGACTCGGTCACGACGAAGGGCTGCTGCGCCGAGTAGGTGATGTAGGTCGGCACGACCGTCACCCGGACGCGGCCGAAGAACGTGATCCCGGCGATTGCCTGCGCGAAGAAGCTGTTCTTGTGGTCCGCGAAGGAACACCCGGGCGGCCGCGGCGACTCCTCGCAGATGTCGGGAGTTTTCGCGGCGCGGAAGTTTCCACCGACGCGCAGAGCCGCGTCCACCGGGCTCGCGCCCTGGGACGCCGAGAGGAACCGGTACTTGGCCCACGTCTCCCAGTCTTCGAGGGAGCGGTAGCGGAGGAATCCGACCTCCAGGTCCTTGACCGGAACGTACGACAGCCCGATCCCGACGTCGGCCCCCGAATCGAAGGAGAAGAGGTCGTGGAAGTTGCTGTCGTTGAGCGGCTCGGAGAACCGGTGAGTGAAGTGGAGTTGCAGGTTGCGCAGCGGGTTCACCTCGGCCGAGGGGAGATTGATGATGATCGACCCCTCCGGCGGGCGGAACGGCTCCGGCCCGGTTTCCGCCATCTCCGGCGGGGCCTCCGCCTTCGGCGTCGCGGCGTCGGGCTTCTCTTTCTCCTGGGCGAACGCGCCCGCCGCGGCGGCGGCGATCAGCGCGGCGGAGAGGATCCGGCGATAGGAGCGCATGGCCCGCGGAGTATAGCGGCGGGCCGGGGGCGTCCGCCGCCTTTACGGATTCTTGAGGTCGGAAGGGCGGCGGTCCGCGTCGAGGATTTCGCGGACCTTCCGGGCGAGCGCGACCGGCGTGAACGGTTTCTGGAGGAACGCCTTGCCGGGTTCGAGGATCCCGTGCGGCCCCATCGCGTCGTCGGTGTATCCGGAGACGAAGAGCACCCGCATCGAGGGCCTCGTCGGCTGCAGGCGGTCGGCGAGCTGGATCCCGCTCATCCCCGGCATGACCACATCGGTGACCATGAGCTGGATCGTCCCCTTGAATTCGCGGGCGACGGCGACCGCCTCGTCGGGGTTGGCGGCGGTCACGACGGTGTACCCCTGGGTTTTCAGGATCCGCTGGACGAGAGAGCGGACCTCGGGCTCGTCCTCGACGAGGAGGACCGTTTCGTCTCCCGGATGGAGGGGAGCCGGCGTCTTCCTCTCGACGACCTCCGCGACCGGCTCCTCGACGCGCGGCAGGAAGACGCGGAACGTCGTGCCCCGGCCGACCTCGCTTTCGCACCAGAGGTATCCGCCGCTCTGCTTGATGATCCCGTAGGTCGTGGAGAGGCCGAGGCCCGTCCCCTTGCCCCGCTCCTTCGTCGTGAAAAAAGGCTCGAAGAGGCGCGCCTTGATCTCGTCGCTGATGCCGATCCCGGTGTCCGTGACCGCGACGCAGACGTAGGGACCCGGGGGAGTCGGGACGTGGCTCGCGGAGAACGCCTCGTCGAGGTCGGCGTTGGAAGTCTCGACCGAGAGGGTCCCGCCGGAGGGCATCGCGTCGCGGGCGTTCAGGACGAGGTTCAGGATCGCCTGCTCGATCTGGCCGGGATCGGCCTTCACCTTCCAGAGGTCCGGCGCCTTGCGGGTCTTCAGGTCGATGTGCTCGCCGATCAGGCGCCGCAGCATTCTCTCGATGTCGGAGACGACGGTATTGACGTCGAGGATCTTGGGCTCCAGCACCTGCCTGCGGGAGAACGCGAGCAGCTGCTGCGTCAGCGACGCCGCGCGCTCGCCCGCCTTCCGGATCTCGTCGGCGTGGCTGCGGCGCAGGTCCTCGGGGGGGAGCTCTCCCAAAAGCAGCTCGCTGTATCCGGAGATCGCGGTCAGCAGGTTGTTGAAATCGTGGGCGATGCCGCCGGCGAGCTGGCCGACCGCCTCCATCTTCTGCGCCTGCGTGAGCTGTTCCTCGAGTCGCCGTTTCTCTTCCTCGCCGCGCTTCCTCTGGGTGACGTCGTGGACGAACCCCTCGAAGTAGCGCGTCGATCCGTCCGGGCCGCGCACGGCCCGCGCGTCGAGCTCGATCCAGATCTGCTTGCCGTCTTTGCGCCTCCAGCGCACCTCCTGCCGGTGCGGAGGCTGGTCCGTCTCGTACCGGGCGATCAGCGACTCCCGCTCGCCGGCGACGACGTAGACCTCGTCGAGGTTGCGCTTCATCAGCTCCTCGGGCGAGTCGTAGCCGAGCATCTCCGCCAGCGGAGCGTTCGCGGTCACGAAGGAGCCGTCCCGCCGCGACTGGTAGATGCCCAGGGTGGCGAAGTCGAAGATGTCGCGGTACCTCTGCTCGGACTGGCGCAGCGCCTCCTCGGCGCGCTTCCTCTCGGTGACGTCGTTGGACAGGATCAGCTGAGCGTCCCGGCCGGCGAAGTTCATGGGGTGCGAGGCGATCTGGACGTCGATCGTCGCGCGATCCTTCTTGCGGTGCTTCCAGACTCCCGCCCAGTGGAACTCGCGCGTCTCCGATTCGAAGCTCTCCGGCAGCGCCGAGACGTGCGCGGAGGGCCCGAGCTCCTGGATCTGCATCCGAAGGAATTCCTCCCGCGAGTAACCGTAGTGGCGGCACGCGGCCTCGTTGACCGCAAGGAAGGCCTGCGTCTCCCGGTCGTACACCCACATCGGCTGCGGGTTGTTCTCGAAGAGGAGGCGGTAGCGCTCCTCGGATTCCCGAAGCGCTTGCTCGGCCCGCCTCCGGTCCGTGATGTCGCGGAGGATCGCCTGGCGGGCGGTCTTCCCCTGGAAGAGCATCCTCGCGGGCGTGATCTCCATCTCGAACAGCGTGCCGTCGGCCCTGCGGCCGGTCAGCTCGTGGCGGGCGGGGGGTCCGCTCGCGGGGGCGGCCGAGAGGATCGAGGACAGCGCCTCCTGCGACTCTTCCGCGGCGACGTCGAGGAAGCTTCGACCCGCCCAGTCCTCGTCCCGCGTCCACCCGAACATCCGCATCGCCGCGGGGTTGGCGAAGATGATCCGCCCCTCGGCCTCGGCGACGACTCCTTCCCGCGCCTGCTCGAGGAGCGACTTGTACCGGGCGTCGCGCTCCGCGATGTCGCGGTAGTGCCGGACGTTGATCTCCATCAGCGTCTTGTACGAGGCGTCGCGGTCGGCCAGCTCCCGCCGGTAGCGGCTGCGCAGCCGCCACCAGCCCGCTCCCGCAAGCACGACGAGAAAGCCCGACAGGGCGAGGACGATCGCGAGCTCGAGGGTCGTCACGCGCGCAGCAGCCCGGCTCCCCAGTGCAGGCCCGCGCCGAGCGCGGTGAAGCAGACGAGGTCGCCTTCGCGGATCCTTCCCTGGCTCCGGGCCTCGTGGAAGACGAGCGGCAGCGTCGCCGCCGTCGTGTTGCCGTACCGCTGGATGTTGTTGAACACCTTCTCGTCGGGAAGGCCGAGGCTCTTCTGGACCGCTTCGTTGATGCGCAGGTTCGCCTGGTGCATCAGGAGGAGCGAAAGGTCCGACAGCTCGAGGCCGTGGCGGGCGAGGGTCTCGCGAACGATCTGGGGCATCGCGGTCGTCGCCAGGCGGAAGACCTGGCGTCCCTCGACGATCGGGATCGTGAGGTTCTTCTCGAACATCTCCGGGTTGAAGTAGGGGAAGCTCGCCGAGCCGCCTCCCGGGACGTAGAGCTTGTCCCAGTGCGCGCCGTCGGTGCGCATCTCGAAGCCGAGGAAGCCGCGTCCGCTGCCGGACTCGTCGGCCTCGAGGACGAAGGCCCCGCCGGCGTCGCCGAAGATGACGGCGCGGTCGCGGTGGGCGGTGCCCCAGGCCTGGGCCTGCGGCGAGGCAGGCGCGTCGGAGTCGCCGAACAGGATGTCCCACTCGGACTCGCTCCAGGGGAAGAAGGAAGCGTGGCACTCGGAGCCCACCAGGAGGATCCGCCTGGCCCCGCCCGACCGGATGAAAGCGTCGGCGACGTGGAGGCCGGAGAGAAACCCCGCGCACTGCATCCGGATGTCGATCGCGTGCGTCGTCGAGAGCCCCAGGCGCGCGGCCAGCAGACCGCCGTTGCCGGGGAAATAGTGCGCCGGCGTCATCGTCGCGAAGAGGATCAGGTCGATGTCCTTCGGCCCGAGCCCGGCGTCCTGGATCGCCCGCGTCGCGGCCTCATAGCCCAGGTCCGCGGAGGAGACCCCCCTGCGGGCGAAGCGGCGCTCCTCGATCCCGGTCCGCTGCTGGATCCACTCGTCGTTGGTGTCCATGAGACGGGAGAGCCTGTCGTTGGTGACGACGGTTTCGGGCACGAACATCCCCGACCCGCGGATGACGGTTTTTCTGGGATTCACCCGGAAAATTATAGCGACCCGCCAGAGGGCGGCCGGGGAGCCGGGAGGAGAAGCGCCTCTAGCGGAAGAGCTTCGTGACGTCCGTGTCGCGGGTCGCCGCGTCTCCCTCGGCCGCTTCGGCGAAGAGGACCATCCCGTCCGACGGGACCACCGTGATCTTCCCGACGGAGATGTCGCCGGAGCCGAGCGCCGTCATGACCGAATCGACACGGGTGGCCTGTCCGCTGTCCAGGGGCACCGTCAGCGCGCCGATCTGGTTTCCGTCGCCGTCGAAGCCCGTGATCGTCACGGTCCCGGCGTCTCCGCGGTTGTAGAGGAAGAGGGAAGTCCCCCGAGAGTCGTTCTGCGGAACGCCGATCGCCGTAGCCGTCTGGCCCCCCTGGACGTTCTCTCCACCGTTGAACGCGGGCACGAAGGAGGCGTAGTCGCCCGCGTCCTTGCGGGACGCGATTCGCGCAGCGACGGCGACGAAGACGTCCGAGGAGACGAGGATCGTGCCCTGCCCCGCGGTCACGGAGAAGAGGGTCCCGAGAACGTCGGTGAAGATCTGGCTCCCCGAGGGAGGAAGCGTCAGCGTGGACGTCTTGGTGGGAAACCTCTGGCCCAGGGGGACGAAGGAGATCTGGAGGTTCGCGGGGCGCGTCGAGTCCGGATTGGCCAGGAAGAGATCCGAGACGAAGCTCGTGTCGCCGATTCCCTGGAGCGTCCCGAGGATGGGCAGGATCGCGTCGTCGGTCGGCTCGATGGCCGGCAAGAACGCGACGTCAGAGGTCCCCAGGTCGAGGATGTTGACGTACGCCTGGACGGAGCCCGACGCCACGTTCAAGACGATGATGTCTCCCGGCTCCGAGGAGACTCCAAAGGCCGAGGCCGCGGGATTGAACTCCTGAGCGATGTTCATCGCGAGCCGGAAGTCTCTCTGGCCGCGAAGCGTCCCGTCCGCGGCGTAGAGCCGCGCCGTGCCGGTCATCCCGTTGGGTGAGTACAGCCCGAAGACCGACACCTCCTTGTCCTTGTCCCGGGTGCCGGTGAAGAGGACACGGGTGGACCCGCTCCCGAGCCAGTTCGTGAGGCTGGCGCCCCTGCTGGAGAATCCGAAGTTACCTCCGGCAGAAGGCTCGCTCGCGGTCCGCACCGTCACGAGGAGGTCCGCGGCGTTTCCCGAGAGGACTCGTATTCGGACGGGCCCGAACAAGGCCAGGAGGTTGGTGCTCACGGTGCCCAGCACGTCGGAGAGCAGGATGGTCTTGCCGCCGTCCACGCTGAAGGTCTTGCTCGCCGCGAAGGCGGCCGGGGAGTAGAGAAAGAGGATGTCGCCCGAGATGTTCGCCGTGCCCCGGTTGGACAGGACCGCGTCGGTTGAGATCCGGTCGCCGGGAGAGACTCCGAATTCCGCGGCGACGGGGACGGTGTAATTGGTGTCGTCGCCGATCGCCTGGATGACGAGCTTGGCGATCAGCGACTCCGAGCCGACCCAGATCGTGCCGCCGTCCACCGCCAGGCCGTAGGCGTTGGTCGAGGGAAACACCACCCTTAGGAATCCGGGAGCGTCGGCTGTCGTGACGAGGTCCGACGGGGCGAAGAACTCCGGGGTCCCCGTGAAGACGGTCGGGGTGATCGTGGAATCGCGGATCTTCGCCGGGAGGACGTTGGCCACGCCCGCGACGGCGAGCGTCTGCGAGGTCAGGGGCGACCCGATTCCGCCGGCGAGGGTGGGATCGAGGAC
>DATFQY010000117.1:0-52102 GCA_035263845.1 Thermoanaerobaculia bacterium
GGGCGCCGCGCGTCGGTTGAAGACTTCCGTCACGAATCCGCGCTCCCCCGCCGAGCCGTCATCGGAGGCGAGGACGGTCTCGCCGGGGACGATCCCCGCGAACCTCTTCGCCAGCGAGAGGTCCTCGGCGTTGCGGCCGCCGAGGAAGAAGTCGGCGTCCAGTCCCGAGCGCCTCAGCGCCTCGAAGAGCAGCGGAAACGGCGCGGCGCCGATCCCTCCGGCGACGATGGCGACCCGGTTGCCGGGGACAAGCCCGTCGAGCGAGAACCCGTTTCCGAGAGGTCCCAGGAGGCCGGCGAGCGTCCCGGGAGGAATCTCCTCGAGAAGCGCCGTCCCCGCTCCGACGCGCCGCAGCAGGAACTCGACCTCGCCGGAATCGTTTCTCGCGTCGGCCACCGAGTAGGCGCGGCGAAGATACGGCCTCGAGCGCCCGGGAAGGTCGAGCATCACGAACTGGCCGGGCTCGACGGAGCCGGCAAGCCGCGGAGCGTGGAAGGTGACGGAGAAAAGAGAAGGAGAGAAGACTTGGCGGCGTACCAGGGGGACCCGGTGATCGGATCTCACCGGCGGGCATTCTAGCCCACCGGCTCGAGTCCCCCCGGGTCGTTCAGACCGTGAACCTCACGTTCAAGTCTTCGAACTCTTCCGTCTGGCGCTCCCGCTGGCGCCGCGCTTTCTTCGCGCAGCGCTCGCAGCGAACTCCTCCGTTGTAAGCCTCGTAGGGACGTTCGTAGGAACCGCAGCTCCGGCAGCGGCGAAGGGCTCGATGGTTGGCTTCCACTTCCTCCACCGTTATGAAAAGTTCCTTGAACATCGCTCTCTCCTTGCGGCCTTCCTTCTCTTCTCTCGTGAAGGCCAACGCTCTTCGGAGATTGCACGACCCGTACCGTTTTGCAATCTCAAGGAAAGAAACGAGTTGCGCATTGCGCCCGGAGCGGCGCTGTCGCTTCCAGCGAAATTCTCGTCCCCCGGCGAGGACAACTAGAAGGAAATGACCCTGTCCAGGGCCGCGCGGACGTGGGAAGGCTGCGGAAGGATGAAGTCTTCGACCTTCGGCTGGTAGGCGACGAAGGTGTCCGTCGCCGCCACGCGTTCGACCGGCGCGTCGAGGTACGGGAAGAGATCCGTCGAGATGCGCGCGGCGATCTCCGCCCCGTATCCCCAGGAAATGGAGTCCTCGTAGACGACGACGGCGCGGCTGGTCTTCTTCACGGATTTCGAGATCGCGTTCCAGTCGTAGGGAGAGAGACTGCGCAGGTCGAGGATCTCGACGGTCTTCCCGGTCTCCTCGGTGAACCGCTGGGCGGCCTGCCGGGAGCGGTACACGGTCGCCCCGTAGGTGACGATCGTGACGTCGGCGCCCTCCTGGACCACGGAGGCCTTCCCGAAGGGGATCATGTAGTCGGGCCCGGGGTAGATCCCCTTGTTGTGCGTCTGCCGGTAGAGGTGCTTGTGCTCGAGGAACATCACCGGGTCATCACAGCGGATCGCCGTGCGAAGCAGGCCGTTGGCATCGAGCGCGTTGGAGGGCATCACGACCCGAAGGCCCGGGATGTGGGTCATGAGCACCGCGCCGGACTGCGAGTGGTAGACCGCTCCGCCGCCGATGTAGCCGCCTATGGCGACCCGCACGACGGCCGGACAGGAGAAGGCGTTGCCCGAGCGCCACCGCGTCGTGGCGAGCTCGTTGTGGATCTGCATGTACGCCGGCCAGATGTAGTCGTAGAACTGGATCTCGACGACCGGCTTCAAGCCGCGGATCGCCATCCCGATGGCCCGGCCCAGGATGTTGGCCTCGGCGAGCGGCGAGTTGAAGACGCGGGCGGCCCCGTAAGCTTTCTGGAGACCAGCCGTCAGCTTGAAGACCCCCCCCTTGCCCTTGCACTCGGCGAGGACCTCCTCGCGCGTGGCGTCGGCGACGTCCTCACCGAAGACGACAATCTCCGGGTTGCGCTTCATTTCGTCGCGCAGGCAGGCGTTGATCAGGTCCACCATCGTCGTGGGCGAGGCGCCCGGCTCGGGCCGCGGCGAAGTCTCGAACGCGCTCGAGGTCGGGTCCACGTCGGGCGAGTAGACGAACTCGTAGGCGGACTCCGGTTTGGGGAGCTCCGCGGCGAGCGCGCGCTGGGCGGCGTCGTCGATCTCGGCGTCCACCTCCGCCTTCAACCGCGCGAGGCCTTCCGCCGAGAGGATCCCCTCGCCCACCAGGAAGTCCGCCATCGTCCGGATCGGGTCGCGCGTCGCTTCCTCCTCGCGCTCCGCCTTCGTGCGGTAGAGCGTCTCGTCGTCGGAGAGCGAGTGGCTGTAGGGCCGGATGACGTGGGCATGGACGAGCGCGGGGCCCTTGCGGGCGCGGCAGTACTCCGCGGCGTAGCGCAGGGCGTCGTAGGACTGGAGGAAGTCGCAGCCGTCGGTCTCGGCGATGAAGAGGCCGGGGAACCCGCGCACGAGCCGCGAGATGGATCCGCCCGGCGTGTTGACTTCGACGGGGACCGAGATGGCGTAGCCGTTGTCCTCGATCAGGAAGAGGACCGGCAGCTTCAGCGTGCAGGCCGAGGAGAGCCCCTCCCAGAACTCCCCTTCCGAGGTCTGGCCCTCGCCGCCAGAGACGATCACGATCTCGTCGGAGTGGAAGTCCTTCTTCGCCGCGAGCTCCGGGACGAGACTCTTGCGCCACGCGGCCTCCGCCGCGCCGACGGACTGGAGGAACTGCGTCCCGGTGCAGGAGGACTTGGAGATCAGGTTGACGCGCTTGTTGCCCCAGTGCGACGGCATCTGGCGGCCGGCGGAAGCGGGATCCTCCCGGGCTCCGACGGCCTGCAGGAACATCTCGTAGGGAGTGACGCCGATCTGGAGGCAGAGGGCCCGGTCTCGGTAGTAGAGCTGGTACCAGTCGTACCCAGGCCGCGAGACCAAGCCGGCGGCCGTCGAGATGGCCTCGTGGCCGGCGCTGGAGATCTGGAAGTAGATCTTGTTCTGACGCTTGAGCTGGATCTCCTTGTCGTCGATCCGGCGGGACAGGTAGATGTTGCGGTAGGCCGCGACCAGCGCGGCCGCGTCGAGGCCGTGGTACTTACCCGACTCGATCTCGGTGGCCATCCACCGAATATACCTTCAGCGCAGAAGGGTTCCGAGCGAGGCGCGGATTCCCCAGATTTCCAGGGCCGCCACCGCGAGGGTCGCGAGGAGGACCAGGAAAGCCGTCCGGTTCGACCGGGAGGGCGTGCTCAGCGGTTCCATTGGGGAGCGGCATTAGCAGCCGCCGTGCCAGCGAGCGGGTAACGCCTCCGGCCGGCAGAAGATCCCAGGCCGTTTTCCTGTTGTTATGCTCCGAGGGGTAACGTGACCGCGCCAAGCCAGTCCTTTTCAACGGTTTTGCCGGGGGTCGGCGGGCGGCCCGCTCCGCCGGACCTCGCCTCGATCGATCCGCGGCTCGACCTTACGGAAGAAATCCAGAACCTCAAGCGACAAAAAAAAGCGGTCCTTTTGGCCCATTACTACCAGGAAGAGGAAATCCAGGAGCTCGCCGATTTCGTCGGAGACTCCCTGGACCTGTCCCGGAACGCCCAGAAGAGCGACGCCGCCATCATCGCCTTCGCCGGCGTCCGGTTCATGGCCGAGACGGCCAAGATCCTGAACCCTGGCCGAAAGGTCATCCTCCCCGACTACGAGGCCGGCTGCTCGCTCGAGGACTCCTGCCCGCCGGAGGCGTTCCGGGCGTGGCGCGAGCAGCACCCGGGCGCGGTCTCGCTGACGTACATCAACTGCTCGGCGGCGGTCAAAGCGCTCTCGGACATCATCGTGACCTCCTCCAACGCGGAGAAGATCGTCCGGTCGATCCCGTCCGACCAGGAGATCCTGTTCGCTCCCGACCGGCACCTCGGCGCCTTCCTGTCGAAGAAGCTCAACCGGCCGATGACGCTGTGGCCGGGCACCTGCATCGTCCACGAGCAGTTCTCCGAGCGCGAGATCGTCAAGCTCAAAGCGAAATATCCCGACGCGCTGCTGGCCGCCCACCCGGAGTGCCCGGAGGCGATCCTGCGCCACGCCGACCATGTCGGCTCCACGCGATCGATCCTGAACTACGTGACGACGGCGTCCGGCAGGACCTTCCTCATCGCCACGGAGGAAGGGATCATCCATCAGATGAAGAAGCTCGCGCCGGACCGCACCTACATCCCCGTGCCGCCCGACAACGGCTGCCGCTGCAACGAGTGCCCCTTCATGAAGCTCAACACCCTCGAGAAGCTCTACCTCTGCCTCCGCGACGAGCGCCCCGAGATCATCCTCCCCGAAGAAATCCGAGCCGCCGCCGAAAAACCCCTCCTCCGGATGCTCGAGCTCTCCTGACCAGCCCTTTCGAGCGTTCGCTCCCCCTTGTCATCCTGAGCTAACCGCAGCGAGCGAAGGATCTTGGTAGAGAAGCCGCGCGAGAAGCTTTCACGCGGCTAGGTGAGAACATCCTTCGCTGCGCTTCGCGCTCGCTCAGGATGACAGTGGGGCGAGCCTCGCGTCGTCGGCGATGTCCTTATCCAAGAACGGTGCCCGGAATGACCGGACCCCGGAGATCCGGCGGCTCACGGTATCCTTCCGGTCCCGCATGGACAGGCCTCTCGAAGCCGACCTGGACGCCCGGCTGCGCGCCTTTCTCGCGGAGGACGTGGGCTCCGGGGACGTCACGAGCCTTTGGACGGTGCCCGAGAGTGCGCGGGCAAAGGGAAGGCTCGTCGCCCGGAGCGCGTGCGTCGTCTCCGGTCTCCTGGTCGCGCGGAGGACCTTCGAGCTGCTCGATTCGAACCTGCTTTGGAGCGGCGAGCTTGCCGCGGGGACGGCGGTCTCTCCCGGGACGATCCTCGCCCGGCTCTCCGGCGGGGCGCGCGCCCTGATGACCGCCGAGAGGGTCGCGCTGAACCTCCTTCAGCGGATGAGCGGCATCGCCACCGCCACGCGCCGGTTCGCCGACGCGCTCGAGGGGACGAGCTGCCGGGTTCTCGACACCCGGAAGACGGCGCCCGGGCTTCGCGTCTTCGACCGGATGGCGGTCGCCGACGGCGGAGGGTGGAACCACCGCGACGGGCTCTGGGACATGGTCCTGATCAAGGACAACCATCGGCGGCTCGCCGGCTCGGTGGCCTGCGCGATCGCGGGAATCCGACGCGAGGCCCCGCCCGGGATGAAGCTCGAAGTGGAGGTCGAGGACGAGGACGACCTGCGGCAGGCGCTCGAAGCGAAGGTCGAGATGGTCTTGATCGACAACCAGCCGCCCGAAACCTTCGCCCGGTGGGTGGCCATCGCGCGGCAATCGGCCGCTCCGCCATTCATCGAAGCCTCCGGCAACATGACGCTCGAGCGCGTGCGCCTCTATGCCCTGGCGGGAGCCGACGCAGTCTCCGTCGGCTCGCTGACGCACTCCGTGACGGCGGCGGACATCGCCCTGGACCTCGAACCCGATGAGTGAATCCTCGGAAGTCCTCATTCTCGGCACCGGGGTGGCCGGGTGCGCGGCGGCGCTGTCGGCGGCGCGCGAGGGGGCGCGGGTCACCATCGTCACGCGCGCAAGCCAGGCCGAGGCTTCCAACACGCTTTGGGCGCAGGGTGGAATCGTGGCGCGGCCGCCGGGCGACACCCCGGAGGCCCTCGCTGCCGACATCCAGAAAGCCGGCGACTGCATCTGCTCGCCGGAGGCCGTGGACCTGCTCGCACGCGAGGGGCCGGACCTCGTGCAGAAGCTCCTCGTCGAAGAGCTCGGCGTTCCGTTCGACCGAAACGGTTCCGGCTTTGACTGGACGCGCGAGGGAGGCCACTCGATCCCGCGCATCCTCCACGTCAAGGACGAGACGGGCGCTCCCATCGAGCGCGCGCTGCTCGAGGCCTGCCACCGCGATCCCGGCATCCGCTGGAAGCTGAAAACGACCGCGGTCGACCTGCTGACGCTCTCTCACGACTCGACCGAGCCGTACGACCGCTACCGAGCGCCGACCGTCATCGGGGCGTACCTCCTCGAGCGCGACACCGGCGAGGTCGAGCCGTTCCTGGCGCGGGAGACGATCCTCGCCACGGGCGGCCTGGGCCGCGTCTACCTCCACACGACCAACCCGGACGGCGCGCGGGGCGACGGGATCGCGATGGCTCGACGCGCCGGAGCGAGGCTGCTGAACCTCGAGTACGTCCAGTTCCACCCGACGGCGCTCTTCCACCCGCGCGGAAGGCTCCTTCTGACCGAGGCGCTGCGAGGCGAGGGGGCGAAGATCACCGACGCCGCCGGCCGGCCGTTCCTGCGCGAGGCTCATCCGGATGCGGAGCTCGCCCCGCGAGACGTCGTGGCCCGTGCGATCCACCAGAGAATGCTCGAGCGCGACGAGCCGTACGTCCTGCTGGACATCTCGCACAAGGAGGCGAAGTGGATCCGCGACCGGTTCCCCACGCTGACGCGTCGAGTCCAGGAGTACGGCTTCGATCTTACGGCCGGGCCGGTCCCGGTTGTTCCCGCGGCGCACTACTCCTGCGGAGGGGTCGCGGTGGACTCCGACGGCAGGTCCACGCTCGATCACCTCTTCGCCGCGGGAGAGGTCTCGTGCACCGGGGTCCACGGCGCCAACCGGCTCGCCTCGACGTCGCTTTTGGAAGGGCTCCTCTGGGGCTGGCGCTCGGGCAGGGCCGCGGCGGCCGGCGCGTCGCTGGCGCGCGGCTCGTCCCTTCCGAAGGTCCGCGCCTGGCAGCCGGAGAACGAGCCCGTGGATTCCGCCCTGATCGCCCAGGACTGGATGGTGGTTCGCCACACGATGTGGAACTACGTCGGGCTGCTGCGCTCGGAGAAGCGCCTCCACCGAGCCGGGCGGATCCTGGGAGAGCTGCAGGTCGAGATCGAGGACTTCTACCGCCGAGGCACGATGTCCGACGAGCTCCTGGGCCTGCGCAACGGCGTCCAGACCGCCCTGGCAATCCACCGGGCCGCCTCGGAGAACCGGGTTTCGCGAGGGTGCCACTACCGCGAGGGACCGTGAGCGGCGGGGAATCCTCTGCTACAGTCCCGCCTCCATGAGCGTTCTTTACCTGGACTTTCCCGGGCCCGACCGCGACTCCCGGACCCAGAAGCTCGCCAAGACCGGCGCGCACATCGTCGCGAGCGAGCTGCGCTGGCCGCAGTTCTTCGAGCTGGCCAAGAAAGAGAAGCCCTACGCCATCGCGATCGACTTCGAGCAGGCGCCCTTGCACGCCATGGAGACCGCCGACTACCTCGCCAAGGCCAAGGAGACGCGGGACGCGGCGATGTACCTGCTGCGCGTCCCGCAGGACCGGCTCGACGTGGTCGGCAAGCGCCTCCCGCAGGCGCTGGTCGTCAGCGACCAGGAGCTGTCGGTCAGGGTGACGCACGCCGAGAAGGAAGCGCAGGAGCGCGCTCGGCAGAAGAAGGAGGCCGCGGCCGCCGCCCGCAAGAACGCGCGCGCCCGCGCCGGGGCCGCCGAAAAGGCCGGCGCTCCCGCCGCAGGCCGGCCGAAGGCTTCGGCCAAGCCCGCCGCGAAGCCGAAGAAAGCCGCGGCCGCCGCGTCGAAGAAGACCTCCGCCCCGAAGAAGAAGAAGGCTGCCGGCAAGTCCGCCTCGCGCTCGGGCCGGAAGGGCTGAGGACGCAGACGTAGCCCGAAATCCCAATCTCAGGACGGCCGGAATCCTCGGGGCCTGGATCCTCGCGGTCCTCGGCTGGTCCTACGTTTCCCGCGACCTGCTGCCGATCGCGCCCCGCCACCTCTGGCCGCCGGAGCTGGAGAAGCAGGCCCCGCCGCTTGCGCGCTACGACTCAGGCTGGTATCTCGGGATCGCCGACACGGGCTACGGCGCCGCGCCGGCGCGGGGCGAGCCCTCGGCGCACGCTTTCTTTCCCCTGTACCCGATGCTCCTTCGGGGGGCGCGGGCGATCCTTCCGATCGGCGGCTTCGCCGCGGGACAGCTGCTCTCCCTCCTCTTCTTCTTCAGCGCGGGACTCCTCTTCGCCTCCGAGGCCCGGGAACGGATCGGAGAGAAGGAAGGGCGGGAGGCCCTGTTCTTCCTCCTCCTCTACCCGACCGCGTTCTTCTTCGCGGCGGCGTATTCCGAGTCGCTCTTCCTCCTGCTCGCGCTTCTCGCCTTCCGGTTCGCGCGGCGGCGAGAGCTCGCAGCCTCTGCGGTCTTCGCGTTCCTCGCGGGGACGTCGCGGCTGCCAGCGCTTGCCCTCGCCGTCCCGTTGGCGATCGAAACGTACCGCGCGGCCGGGACGGGCGCCTCCCGGCGCGGAACCTCCGTGCGAGCCGCGCTCGTCGGGGCGGCGCCCGTCGCCGGAGTCCTCCTCTGGGTCTTCGGGGCCGGATGGCTCGCCGGCGAGCCCGGCCTCTACTTCCGCGTCCAGGAAGCCTGGAATCGCGGGGCTTCTCCGCTGGAAGGAGTCCGCCGCTTCTTCGGAGGCCTGCCGGCGCGCATCGCCCGGGGGGACGCGCGCGAGCACCCCGGGTTCCTGCTCGATTACGCCCACCTGGTCGCCTTCGCCGCGATCGGCGTCTGGCAGGCCAGGAGGCGCCTCTACTCCGACGCCGCCTGGACGGCCGGAGCGCTGCTGATCCCGATCGCCTCCGGGATCGCCGCGAGCCTTCCCCGCTATGTCCTCGTCGTCTACCCGGCGTTCTTCGCCCTCGCCGAGATCTTCCGCCTCCGTCCGAACCTGCGCCTGGCCTGGTGGATCGGCTCGGCCCTTCTCCTGCTCGCCGGCGAGGCCGCCTTCGTCCACTGGCACTGGGTCGCCTGAAACAGAGCACGACCGCGTCCGAACCTGGCGAAATTCGCATCGTCCGGGGCGTCGGCCGGTTATAAGATCCCCGGTTCCGAGGAAGGAGCGATAAGGAAATGAACAACGGATTCTCCAGGGAGAGCCTGAAGGAATACGCGGCGCAGAGCCGCGCGGAGTTCGAGAAGACGTTCGGCGAGCTGGTCCAGATCCCCACGGTCTCGGGCCAGGCGGAGCGCAAGGCCGACGTGCGGCGCGGCGCCGAGTTCGCCCTGAAGATGCTCGAGTCCTTCGGCGCGAAGGCGAAGCTCTACGAGACCGGCGGACACCCGATGGTGCACGGCCGGTTCGACCGGTCCCCCGATCTTCCGACGGTCACCGTCTACAACCACCTGGACGTCCAGCCGGCCAGCAAGAAGAAGGAGCCCTGGCGCACGGAGCCCTTCGACTTCGTCAAGGACGGCAACCGCTACTTCGGCCGCGGGACGACCGACGACAAGGGCCCGGCGATGACGGCGCTCTTCGGCGCGCGCTACGCCGTGGAACACGGCGTCGGAGCGAACATCCACTTCCTCTGGGAGCTCGAGGAAGAGATCGGCAGCCCGCACTTCGAGACCACCATCAGCGAGCACGCGTCGGATTTCGCGACCGACTCCGTCGTGGTGTCCGACACCGTCTGGGTCTCTCGCTCCCGACCGGCCCAGCCGGCGGGACTACGCGGCCTCCAGGGCCTCTTCTTCCACCTCGAAACGGGGACGACCGATCAGCACTCGGGAACGGCCGGCGGCGCGGCCCGCAATCCCCTGACCGAGATGGCCCAGCTCATCTCCGAGTGCGTGGACGGGAAGACCGGCAGGGTCAAGATCCCCGGTTTCTACGCGGACGTCGTTCCGCCGAACAAGAAGGAGCTCGAAGACCTCAAGGCGAGCGGCTTCACGGTCAAGGAGTTCAAGAAGGACCACCTCTACAAGAAACTGCGAGTCGAAGATCCCATGGAGGTCATGAAGAGAATCTGGTTGATGCCGACCTTCGAGGTCCACGGCATTCTGGGCGGTTACCAACCGACGCCCGAGGAGGGACTCGCTGTCAAGACGATCGTCCCGGCGAAAGCGACGGCGATCGTCTCCTGCCGCCTGGTCCCGAACATGAGTCCGAAGAAGGTCGTCAAGTTGATCCGCGACTTCGTCAAGACGAAAAACCCGGATGTCAAGGTCTCCGCCGAGCACGCCCTGCCGGCTTACTCGGGAAAGACGACCGGGCCCTACGCCGACGCGATCCGGGAGTCCATGAAGTTCGCCTTCGGCAGGGAGCCGGTCTTCGTGCGCGAGGGAGGCTCGATCGGCGCGGTGCTCTCGATGGAGAAGGTCTTCCGCACGCCGATCTTCTTCCTCGGGCTCTCGCTGCCCGAGCACGGCTACCACGCTCCCAACGAGAACTTCGACTGGGAGCAGGCGTCCGGCGGAATGGCCGCGTTCGCCCGCTACTTCCAGAACGTCGGATCGCTGGCCCGCTAGCGGAGAAGGTCCTCGAGGGACGCGGAGGCGTCGGTCTTCGCGTCGCGGTACTTCACGATGACGGGGGTTTGGAGGGAGATCCCCCACTCCTTCCCCTTCCCGTCGCGGACGGCGCGGGCTCCCGGAACGACGACGGCGCCTGCGGGGATCTCCAGCGGACGGCCCGGCGCCTTCCGGTACTCGAGCCCGCGCGGCAGGTCGTAGACCGGCGTGCCTCCCGTCAGGATGACGCCCGAGGCCAGTACCGCGCGCTCGCGCACGATCGCTCCCTCGTAGACGCCGCAGTTGCCGCCGACCAAGACGTCGTCCTCGATGATCACGGGCAGCTCTCCGACCGGCTCGAGCACGCCGCCGATCTGCGCGGCGGCCGAGAGGTGTACCCGTTTTCCCAGCTGCGCGCAGGAGCCGACGAGGGCGTGGGAGTCGATCAGCGTCCCCTCGTCGAGGTACGCGCCGACGTTGACGTAGGCGGGAGGCATCAGCGTGACACCGGGCGCGACGTAGCAGCCGTCGCGGATCGCCGTTCCGCCGGGCACGGTGCGAACCTTCGACTCCAGGCGCAGGTCCTTCAGCGGGAACGTGTCCTTGTCGAAGAACGGAAAGCCCGCCTCCGTGACGACGCGCTTCAACGCGCCGATCCGGAACCCCAGAAGGATCCCCTGCTTGACCCACCGGTTCACGGCCCAGCGCTCGCCCTGCTTCTTTGCCGCGCGGATGGACCCGTCGTTCAAGCCCGCCTTGAGCTCCTCGAAGGCCGAGCGGACTTCCGCGGCCGGCCGGGCTTCCGGGTCGGCGGCGATCTCCTCGATGCGCCGGGCGAGGTCCCGGCTCAACGGCCGCCCGACTTGCGGGGAAGGAGCTTGAAGCCGGCGAGCATCTTCTCGATCCGGCGCCGCGTCTCTTCGCGGACGGGGGCGAGCGGAAGCCGGAGCGTCTCGCCGCACTTCTTCATCATCGCGAGGGCGCACTTGGCCGGCGCCGGGCTCGACTCCCAGAAGTTCATCTCCATCAGGGGCAGCCATTTCTTCTGGAGCTTGCGGGCCTCGTCGCCGTCTCCCTCGCGCGCGGCCTTGACCAGCGCCGTCATCTCGCGCGGGATCTCGTTGGAGGCGACCGAGATGAGCCCCTTCGCTCCCATGGCGACGAGCGCCAGCGCGGTCGAGTCATCGCCGGAGAGGACGACGAAGTCCTCGGGCAGGGCAGTCATCAGCCGCGCGATCTTGCCGAAGTTGCCGGAGGCCTCCTTCAAGCCGACGATGTTGGGGATCTCGGCCAGCCGAAGGATCGTCTCGACGTCGAGGTCCGAGCCCGTGCGCCCCGGCACGTTGTAGACGAGGATCGGAAGGCCGGTCGCCTCCGACAGCGCGGAGTAGTGCCGGAAGAGCCCCTCCGGTCCCGGCTTGTTGTACATGGGCGAGACCGAGAGGATGCCGTCCGCTCCCGCGTCGGCGGCGTCGCGGGCCCAGAAGACCGCCTTGGCCGTGTGGTTCCCGCCGGCGCCCGCCACGACCGGCACACGGCCCGCCGCCGCCTTGACGACCGCCGCCGTGACCGCCTTGCGTTCGTCGCCGGAGAGCGTCGCCGACTCGCCGGTCGTCCCGCACGGCACGAGAAAGTCGATCCCGCGCTCGATCTGCCAGTTGACGAACCTCTCCAGGGCGCCGAAGTCGATGCGCCCCTTGTCGTCGAACGGCGTGATAAGCGCCGTCCCGCAGCCCTTCCAGTCCACCCTCGCCTTCACGATTGTTTTCCCTCCGATGCTTGCCTGAGGATTTCTCCAAATTCGTATACGCCGGTCCGGCCGGCGATGCGTTCTCCGGCCCACACCGCTCCCTTCGCGAAGCCCGCCCGGCTCCTGGCGCGGTGGACGATCTCGACCTCGTCCTCCGGAGAATCGAAGACGAGCCGGTGCGTCCCGGGAATCGATCCCGCCCGGACGCTGGTGATGGAAAGCGGCCTGCCCGCCTCCATCTCGTAGATCGTGCCGATGGTGCGCGCGGTGCCCGACGGCGCGTCCCGTTTCTGCTCGTGGTGCTCCTCGACGAGGTACGCCGAGTACCCCGCCGCCGAGTAGAGGCGCGCCGCCCGCGTCGCGAGCTCGAAGAAGTGGCGCACGCCGACGGAGAAGTTCGCCGCGTGAACCAGCGCTCCCCCGCCGCGGACGAAGGCCTCGGTGACCCGCGGCAGGTCCCGGCTCCACCCGGTCGTCCCGCAGATCGCATGGGCCCCGCCGGCGCCGAGCGCCAGGAGGTTGTCCACGGCCGCGGTCGGGTTCGTGAACTCGAAGACCACGTCGGCCTCGGAGAGCCGCCTGCCCGTAAGCCCCCGGCCGTCCTCGTTCTCCTTCGAGGAGAGCCTCCAGACGACATCGTGGCCCCGCGAAGCCGCGGCAGCCTCGATCTCGCGGCCCATCTTCCCGTTCCCGACGATGCCGAACCGCATTGGCGCTCGCTCAGAGCGGGAGCATATGCCGAAGCCCTCGGAAACGCGCCCTATCTGAAGAACTCCCGATGCAGCGCGCGGACGGCGCCGGGGGCGTCCTTCTCGTCCACGACGAAGGAGACGTTCCGGCGCGAGGCGCCCTGCGAAATCATGAGGATGTTGATCCCCTCGACGGCCCGGAAGATCCGGCCGGCGACGCCCGCCTTGAACTTCAGGTCCTGGCCGACGAGGCAGACGATCGCGCGGCCCTCCGACACCTCGACGTCCGCCAGCTGCTCCAGGTCCCGCCGCACGGAGTCGAGGCGCGAGAGCTCGTCCACGGTCACCGAGACGGAGACCTCCGACGTCGTGATCATGTCCACCGAGGTCTCGTGCCGGGCGAAGACCTCGAAGAGCGTCTTCAGGAACCCGGTCGCCATGAGCATCCGGCTCGTCACGATGTCCACCGTGGCGATCCCGCACTTGGAGGCGATCGAGCGGACGGCCGATGGGCCCGACGGGGCGTCGCGGCGGATCTCGGTGCCCGGAGAATCGGGATCGCGGGAGTTGCGGATCCGCACGGGAATCCCCTTCTCGATGGCGGGCGCGAGGGTCAGCGGGTGGAGGACCCGGGCGCCGAAGTAGGCGAGCTCCGAGGCTTCCTCGAAGGAGATCGTGTCGATGACTCTCGCCTCGGGCACGACCCGCGGGTCGGCGGTCATCATCCCGCCGACGTCCGTCCAGATCTCGACGACGGCCGCTCCGGTCGCCGCGCCCAGCAGCGCCGCGCTCCAGTCGGACCCTCCCCGGCCCAGCGTCGTCGTTTCGCCGCGCGGCGTCGAGCCGAGGAAGCCTCCCAGAACCGGGATCTCGCCGCGGGCCGTCAACGGAACGAGCTGCTCGCCCGCGCGTTTCTCGATCTCCGCCTCGTCGGGAAGAGCCCTTCCGAAGTGATCGTCGGTGATGACGACGCGACGCGAGTCCACGGCCACGGTGGGCAGCCCTCGCAGCCGCATCGCCCGGGCGGCGACGGCCGCGGAGATCCTTTCGCCGTGCGCCAGGAAGTGGTCGCGGCTCGCGGCGGGAACGGACTTCAACACCGCGACCGCGGCGGCCATCCGCCGCAGCTCCTCGAAGTTGCCGGCGATCTCCCCGCAGACCGACGTGGCCTCGCGGCCGAAGAACTCGTCGAGGACCCGCTTGGTGTCGCGCTCAAGCTTCTCGAGGGTCTCGCGGGCGGCCGCGCCGTCCCCGGCGACCGCGCGGCCGAGGGCCTCCAGCAGGACGTCGGTCGTATCGCCCATCGCCGAGACGACCACGAGGGGACGCTGGCCGGCGGAGCGCGCGACGATCTTCGCGAGCCTTTCGAGGGCGGGCGCGTCCTCGACCGAGGTCCCGCCGAACTTCTGGACGATCACGGGACGGTCCCCCGATAAGTCAGCCGAGTCCGTCGAGTCAGTCGAGGAGCCCTTTGATCGCCGCGTACTCGGCGTTGAGGACGGAGGCCCCCGCGGCGCCGCGGACCGTGTTGTGGCCGAGCACCGTGAACTTCCAGTCGAAGATTCGGCAGGGCTTGAGGCCCCCCACGAGGGTCGCCATCCCCCGCTCCGTGTCCACGTCGCGCCGGGGCTGCGGCCGTTGCGTCTCGGGCAGGTAGTGGATCGGCCGCTCGGGGGCGGACGGCAGGCCGGCGACCTCGGAGTCCCCGCGGAACTCCCGCCACGCTTCCTCGAGGTCTTCGGCCCCGGGCTTCTTCGTCAGCGCGACCGAAACGGATTCCGTGTGGCCGTCCTCGACCGCGACGCGGTAGGTCATCGCGGAGACGGGGAAGTCCGCCGCGACGACGCGATCCCCCTCGGTGCGGCCGAGGATCTTGACGACCTCGCGCTCCAGCTTTTCTCCCTCTTCCGGGATGTCGGGGATGACGTTGCCGAGGATGTCGAGCGAGGGCACGCCGGGATAACCCGCGCCGGAGACCGCCTGCATCGTCGAGACGAAGCACTTCTCGACGCCGAACTCCCGGTGAAGCGGGGCGAGCGCGATCGCCAGGAACATCGTCGAGCAGTTGGAGTTGGTCACGATCGCCCCGCGCCAGCCTCGCTGCCGTCTCTGCTTCGGCAGCAGCGCGATCGAGTCCGGGTTGACCTCCGGGATGAGCAGCGGGACGTCCTCGTCCATTCGGTGCGACGAGGCGTTGGAGAACACGAGCATTCCCCGGCGCGCGCACTGGGGCTCGACCTCGCGAGCCACCGCCGAGTCCAGCGCCGAGAAGACGATCGCGCACGGCAGCTCGTCGGTCACCGCCGCGACGGTCATCGAAGCGACCGAGTCCGGCAGCCTCGAGGGCAGCCGCCAGCGCGAAGCCTCCGCGTAGGACTTGCCTCGGGAGCGGTCGGACGCCGCCACCGCCGCGATCTCGAACCACGGATGGTCCGCGAGGCGTTCGACGAACCTCTGCCCGACCGTCCCGGTCGCTCCCAGGATGCCGACCGGGACCCTCTTGCTCCTTCGTGTGTCGCTCATTTTTCCGTGCGCGGCGCCCCCTTCCGGCGCGCCGGATCGCTTGACAGCATACAGAAGATCGGTTCATCGTTTCCGCGCGAATGAGCTCTCAGCCTCCCCTGCCGGCCTGCCCGGAGTGCGGCCGCCGCATCGCCGCCTGGAAAAAAGACCACTGCGTCTACTGCGGCTTCGCTTTTCCGGCCGACTTCAAGCAGGGGCTTCCGGAGCCCGAGGCGCTCAAGTGGGTGGACCGTCCCGCGATCCCTCCCGACGCCGAGCGCAAGCTCGAGATGATGAAGGTCGTGCCGATGGAGCGCACCGGAAAGGGAAAGTCGGTCTCGACGGTCGTCGGCCTGCTGTCGATCCCGGTCTTCGCGGTGCTCTTCTACCTGCTGTCGGTCATGCTGCGCCGGTTCTCGCCGCTGGCGGGCTCGGCGGTGCTCGCATCGGGCGCGGCGTTTCTCGGGTACCTTCTTTGGAACCTGCAGAAGATGCGGCGCTGAGGCCGTTCTCCTACGCCGCGCGGCCCTGCACCAGCCGGATGATCAGGACGACGACGGCCGCGATGAGAAGCAGGTGGACGAGCGCGCCGAGGTGCCAGACGGAAAAACCGAGGAGCCACAGGACCAGGAGAATGACGAAGACGGTCCACAACATGCCTGCTCCAATCTATCTCTCCGGGAAGTGAGCGGCGCGGCTCTCAAGAACCCGGCGGAGCTTCCCGCGCGGCTCGAGCTGACGGCCGCGCCGAGGGTCCTCCTCGTGGACGCGCCGCCGGCCTTCGTGGACCTGCTTCGTTCCTCGCGCTTCGCCGGGGCCGTCACCGAGGCGGCCACCGGCGAGGAGCTCTCCTCCGTCAAGGAGGCCTTCGACGCCGTCGTGCTCTGGCGCGAGAGCCGCGTCGGATCGAGGTCGGCGCTCGACGCGGCGCTGCGGAGGCTGGACCCGGGCGGCGTGCTATGGGTCGTGATCGCGATGAGGAAAGTCCGCGGGCCTGAGACTCCGGCCGCTCACCGGCTGGAGCTCCCGGACCTGTCGAAAGGGCTGGAGAAACACGGAATGGCCGCCGACAAGGAAGTCCGGGTGACCTCCTGGCACGTGGCCCACCGGTTCGCTTACTCGAGGTAGGGGAAGAACCGACCGTCGATGCGGAAGTAGCGGACCCCGCCCGGCTCGACGGTGACCTGGCACCTCGTCACTTCGAGGGTCGACGAGAAGGAGACTCCCGGCGCGCTCAGGCTGACCGGGTACTTCGTGCCGACCTTCAACGCGGTGTCGAAATCGAACTTCGCTCCCGTGGGCGAGATGGCCACGACGCGGCGCGCCTTTTCCCAGCGCACCTTCATCTCGTACTGCTCGGGCCGTGGCCTCGGGGCGCCGCGCCCCGAGTCGCTCGTCCGCCGGGGCGGTTCCGATTTCTTTTCAGCCATGGCTGACGCCGTACCCCTCGGGCTCCTCGAACCGCTTCATTCCCACCTTGAACCCCGTTCCCGCCGGATCCCGGCGCCAGGACGGCAGGTCAGCCGTCAGGACCTGGCGAGGGACTGCGCCAGCTTGATCGCGGCGCCCATCCCCTGTTTTTCGCGGACCGCGCGCACCTTCGCCTTCTCTGCAGCCTTCAACCTCCGGACGTAGCCCATGTATTTCCCCTGGAGCCGGCGCAGCGCCCGCACCCTCGGGGACAGGGGCGCGCGGCGCGCCTTGCGCGACGGCCTCCCGGCCCGGGCGCGGCGGCGGCCGCGAGGCGCCCGGCCCGCGGCCGCGGAAAGCTGCTCGAGAGAAGCCAGTCGCTCCCTCAACGTCCGGATCTCCTCCTCGCGGTTCTTCAGCGTTTTGCGGACGTGGCCCTCGCGGACCCGCCCGGACGAGAGGAGTACGCCCAGAACATAGTGGGATTGGCCCGGTGTGAGCTTCATTGTTCTTCCTTTCTGCATTGCGGTTCCGGCAGCGGCGCCGCCGGATCTAACAAGGCGCCGAGTGTATACCGTAACAACGCCCATCGTCCGGCGTTTGTAACAAGCGCGGAGCTATTTCTTGTGAGCCGCTCCCTTCGGCGCGGTCGCCCTGGCGGCGGAGCTCTTCGGCGCGGCGGGGCGAGTCCCCCTCGTCGGGCGCTTCGCCGCGGCGGCGCGGGCCGGCGGAAGCAGCGCAGCGACGACCTCGGCCCGGATGGTCTTCCCCTCGGTCATGACGTAAGCGCGGTGCACGATGTTGCGCAGCTCGCGGACATTTCCCGGCCAGTCGAAGGAGTTCAGGAGCTCCAGGGCCGCCGGCTCCCATCCGGTCACGCCAGCCCGCTCCTGGTCCTCGATCATCTTGCGGAAGTGCTCGGCCAGCAGCGGAATGTCGTCGCGGCGGTCCATCAGCGGCGGAAGCGAGATCGGAAACACGTTCAGCCGGTAGAAGAGGTCTTCGCGCAGTTTCTTCTCCCGGATCGCCTCGCGCGGATCGCGGTTGGTCGCCGAGACGAGGCGGACGTCCACCTTGATCTCCGAGGACCCGCCGACGCGGCGAAGCGTCCGGTCCTCGAGGACCCGCAGCAGTTTGACCTGGAGCTCCGAGCCCATCTCCGTGATCTCGTCGAGGAAGAGCGTCCCGCCCATCGCCTCCTCGAAGTACCCGACGCGGCGCTTGTCGGCGCCGGTGAAGGAGCCGCGCTCGTGGCCGAAGAGCTCGCTCTCGATCAGGGTCGGGGAGATCGCCCCGCAGTTGAACGCGACGAAGGGCTTGCCGGCGCGCCGCGACAGGCGGTGGATCGTGCGGGCCGCGACCTCCTTGCCGCTGCCCGAGGCGCCGGTGATCAGGACCGGGGCGTTGGAGCGCGCGACGCGGCGGACGATCTCGAAGATCTTCGTCATCGGCTCGGAGCGGCCCACGAGGTCGCCCAGGCGGCCGGTCTCCTGGAGCTCGGCGCGCAGCGTCTCGACCTCGGTCTCCAGCCGGCGGCGGTCCGCCAGCCGGTTGAAGACGACCTCGAGCTGCGCCGGGCGCAGAGGCTTCAGCAGGTAGTCGAACGCGCCGGCGCGCAGCGCCTCGATCGCGTTGTCGATCGAGCCCTGCCCGGTGATGACGACGCCCTCGCGGTCGGGGTCCTTCTCGCGGGCGGCCCGCAGGATCTCGATCCCGTCGCCGTCGGGGAGGTGGATGTCCACGATCAGCAGCCGCGGATCGAACTCCTCGACGACCTTCGCCGCCTCCTTGCTCGTGCCGACGGACTTCGGCTCCATGCCGAGATCCCGGATGGACTCCTCCAGGCCCTTGCGCGTGGCCAGGTCGTCTTCGACGATGAGAACTCTCAAGCCGTAACCTCCGGGATGCGGACGGTCGTCGCGACCCGGTCGCCCGTCTGTTCCACCCGAATCGTCCCGCCCGACGCCGCGCACAAGAGGCGCGCCCTTGCGAGACCCATGCCCCAGCTCTTGCCCGGCGCGGCGACCCGCGGTGAGAAGAGCGACTCGGGATCGCCCGCCGGAAGCCGGCCGGGGTTCTCGAAGCGGACCTCGAGGTCGCCCTGCGCGCGGTCAAGGGCGATGGAAAGGCCGCTCGCGGGCGACGCTTCCAGGGCGTTGGTCAGGACCGCGCGGAGCATGTCGGAGAGCGCGGAGCGGTCGCCGCGGACGAACCCGCCGGTCCTGCCGGCGACCTTCGCCTCCCCGGCGCCCGACCCGGCCAGGACGGAGGAGACGAGCTCGTCGAAGGGGACCGGCTCCTCGGCGGAGGGCTCGAGCAGCAGCAGCTCCCGGCCGCGGTCGAAGAGATCGAAGGCCCGCGCGATCTCCGCGCGCGCGATCGCCAGGGACTCCGAAGGGTCCGCTCCGCGCCTCACGCGGCGGTCCGCGGCCTCGAGGTGAAGAGAAACCGCCGAAAGCGGTGTCGCGAGGTCGTGCAAGAATCTCCTCAGAAAGTCGCGATGCGCGGTATGGGCCGAATTCCTCTGCATATTGACGGGACCGGCACCCTTCTTGCTCGACACAGTCCCTTTAGCCTCGTGATCGTATGACAACTGACCCAGGGCCGCTCACGCGCGATCAGAAAACACGGGTCCCGCCCGCCGGATTCCGGACTTCTCTGCGCGCCCGGCTCCGGCTGTCGGCGCTCATCGGCATCGCCATCCTCGGGGCCTGGCTCGCCTACACCGTCAACGCGGTCCTCGCGCTCTACGGAGTGACCGTCGCGATCCAGCGGACGACGGACTTGCGCGAGCGCGTCCAGGACGCCCAGTCGGGGCTGGGCGAGGCGGAGGAGGCTCTCGAGCGGTACCTCTCCGCGGGACAGGGCTACGACCTCTCGCGCCACAACTCCGGGCGCACGAGCCTTCACATGGCGCTCGGCGCGATGAGCCGCCGGGTCCTGACGGAGAGCTCCCGCGCGCTCGTTCAGCGGGCGGAGGCGGCCGAGGAGATCTACTCGAAGGCGGCCGACCAGGCGCTCCGGTCCTTCGTGCCGGAGCAGCCCGCCGCGGCCCGGGCGCTGCGAGACTCCACCGTCACACCGACCGCGGAAAAGCTCCGCGACGTCTTAGTCGAGCTCCAGGCGCTCTTCACCCGCAACGAGTCGCTGGCCGAGGAGCGCCTGAAGAACAGCCGCGACGGGGCGGCCACCGCGCTCGTCGTCCTCGCGATCCTGATCCTCGCGGGGCTGCTGTGGCACCTCTCGGACCTGAACCGAAGGGTCCTGATCCCCTGCGGGGCGGCCGCGAAGGCGCTCGAAGACCTCGCCGCGGACCGCACGCCGCCCAGGCTCTTCGACCAGTCCGAAGACGAGATCGGCGAGCTGGGGCGCAACTTCAACAAGGCCGCCGCGCTCCACGCGGAGCGGGCGCGCGCCCTGGCCGAGCGCGACATCCAGGCCTCCGTCAACGCGGTGCTGGCCGCGGCGGCGATGGTCAACGACCTCGCCGGGTTCGGCTCGAAGGTCCTGCCGGAGGTCCTGCGCGTCTCCGGCGCGTCGAGCGGCATCCTCTACCTTCCCAGCCCCGACGGCGGCTTCGTGCCGGCGGCAGTGCTCGGGGGCGGCGAGGCCGAGAGCGCGGTGGGGCGTGAAGAAGCGCGCCGAGCGGCCGAGGAGCGGCGGACGCTCTTCGTCTCGGTGGAACCGGCGACCCCGACGATCAACCTCTACGACGGCCGGATCCTTCCGCGCGAGAGCCTCACGATCCCGCTGGTCTACTTCGACCACGTCGTCGGCGTGCTCGCGCTCGGCGCCGCGCAGGCCTTCACGGCCCCCGCGCGCAACGCGCTCTCCGTGATCGCCCCCTCCCTCGCGGTCGCCGTCGCCAACGCCTCGGCCAACGAGCGCGTCGCCGAGCAGTCGCGGCGTCTGGCCGAGCAGAACGAGCTGCTCGAGGAGCAGCGCAGCCGCATTACCCGGACGGCCCGGGAGCTGCAGCGGGCCTCGGAGCTGAAGGACCGTTTCCTCGCGTCGGTCTCGCACGAGCTGCGCACGCCCATGACCGTCATCCTCGGGTTCACGGGGGCGCTCCTCCGCGGCGGGCAGGGGCAGCTGACGCCGCCGCAGAAGGAGAGCCTCGAGCGGGTGCAGCGCAACGCCCGGATGCTCCTGCGCCTGATCAACGACGTGCTGGACATCTCCCGCATCGAGGCGGGAAAGATGGAGGTCGCACCGCAGAGGATCGAGGTCGCGAGCCTCCTGCGGCAGGTCGAGACCGACTTCTACGACGCGGCCGTCCGCAAGGGCCTGAAGCTCGAGACCCGCGTCGCGCCGGGGCTCGAGACGATCACGAGCGACCCCGCGCGGCTCACCCAGATCCTCTCGAACCTCGTGGGCAACGCCCTCAAGTTCACGGACACCGGCTCGATCACGGTAGTCGCCGAGCCCCGCGACGACGACCACTGGACCCTCGTCGTGGCGGACACGGGCATCGGGATCCCGCCGGAGGAGCAGGAGGCGATCTTCGAGGAGTTCCGGCAGGGCGAGCCGGAGGAGCACCAGGGCCGCGGGGGCACGGGCCTCGGCCTCGCGATCGCGCGCAAGCTCGCGAAGGCCCTGGGCGGGACGATCGGGCTCGAGAGCGCGCGGGGAAAGGGCTCGCGGTTCACGGTCCTGCTGCCGCGGGAGTGGAAGGAGCCGCCGGTCGCGGCGCCCGTGGAGCCCCTCCCGCTCGTGCCGGAGCGGACGGGGCAGAAAAGCGTCCTCGTCGTGGACGACGACGAGGGGGTGCGGGAGCTGCTCTCCTTCGAGCTGAAGCCGCACGGCGTCCGCGTGCTCCAGGCCGCCGACGGCGAGCAAGGAGTCCGCATCGCGGTCGGGGAGAAGCCGGACGCGATCCTCCTCGACGTGCTCATGCCCCGGGTGGACGGCTGGCAGGTCCTGCGGACACTGAAGGAGAACCCGGAGACCCGCGACATTCCCGTCGTCATCCTGTCGGTCGTGGAGAACCGCGCCTTCGGCGTCTCGCTCGGGGCGTTCGACCACCTCGTCAAGCCCGTGGACCGCACGGCCCTGCTGCTGACGCTGGCGCGAGCCGGGGCGCTGGCGACGAAGGGGCCGATCCTCGTCGTGGACGACGACCCCGACGTCCGCAAGCTGCTCGAGCAGGAGCTCGTCTCGGCCGGTTACCGCGTGCGATCGGCGGCCGGAGGATCGGAGGCGCTGGAGATGCTGCGCCGCGAGAGGCCCGCGGCGATGCTGCTCGATCTCGCGATGCCCGCGCCCGACGGCTTCGAAGTCCTCTACCGAATCCGGCAGGACCCGGTGCTCGCGGACCTGCCGGTCATCGTGGTCACGGCGCGGGAGCTCTCCCGCTCCGAGCAGGAGGCGCTGGAGCGCTCGACGTCCCGCGTCCTGAGGAAGGGATCGGACGCGTCGCTCCTGATCCAGCAGATCCTGAGGACGATCGAGGGGCAGAGCGCAGGGGCGGCCTGATGGCGCGGATCCTGGTCGTCGAGGACTCCCCGGACATCCGGGCCCTCGTCCGGATGCTGCTCGAGCCGGCCGGCCACCATCTCTTCTTCGCCGCCGACGGCCGCGAGGGCGTCGAGACGGCGCGCCGCGAGAAGCCCGACCTCGTCCTGATGGACCTGTCGCTCCCGGTCCTCTCGGGGTGGGAGGCGACCCGGCAGATCAAGAGCGACCCGGAGACCTCGGCGATCACGGTCCTCGCGGTGACGGCGCACGCCATGCAGGGCGACCGGGACCGCGCGCTCGCCGCGGGCTGCGACGGATTTCTCTCCAAGCCGATCGACGAGGAGACCTTCGAGAAGGATGTCTCGGACTGGGTCTCCCGTTCCCGGGCGAAGTGGACGCGCCCGCCCGGCCCCGCCGCCGTGACCGCGAGGGACGACGAGCCTCCGCGGGGCCGGATCCTCATCGTGGACAACGAGCCCGACGTCTCCGATCTCGTGAGGATCAACCTCGAGGAGGACGGCCACGAGGTCGTCCTTGCCTCGAGCGCCGCCGAGGCAGCCGAGCGGATCACCGAGGAAAGCCAGTTCGACCTGGCCGTCGTGGACGTCATGCTGGGCGGCGCCTCGGGCTACGATCTGACGGGAGATCTGATCGCGCGTTCGGCCGAGTACCTGCCGGTCCTTTTGATCTCGGCCGGCACGATCGACCGCGAGCGCGGATACGCCGCGGGCGCCGACGACTTCATCGCCAAGCCGCTGGAGAGCGCGGAGCTGAAGGCGCGGTGCCGCTCCCTGATCCGCATCGGCCGGGCCATCCGGGAGCAGGGCCGCGCGATCAAGGAGCGGGCCGAGGCGTACGAGAAGCTCGCGGCGCTCGACCGCCTGAAGTCCGACTTCCTCTCCACGGTCTCGCACGAGCTGCGCACGCCGCTCAACACGATCATCCTGCTGTCCAACGTCATCGCCCGCGACGGTCCGACCCCCTCCGACGAGGAGCGCCGCCGCCACGACCTGGGCGTCATCCGGGAGAGCGCGGAGACGCTGCTGCGGATGATCAACAACATCCTCGACCTCGCCAAGATCGAGGCCGGGCAGCGCGACCTCCACCCGCAGCGGATCGAGCTGGCGGCCTTCCTTCGCGAGACGGGCGACATGCTCGAGCCGGTGGCGCGGGAGAAAGGGATCGAGCTGTCCGTCGAGCCCTCTTCCAACCTGCCCGCGGCCGCCGTCCTCGACCGCGAGAAGCTCTCGCGCGTCCTGATCAACCTGCTTTCCAACGCGGTCAAGAACACGGCGAAGGGGAAGGTCTCGCTGCGCGCTTCGCCGTGGCAAGACTCGATCACCTTCGAGGTCGAGGACACCGGCAGCGGCATCCCCGAGCACCTGATCGCGACCGCGTTCGAGCCCTTCCGCCAGATCCGCACCGGCTCCTCCGAGTCCGGGCGGGGCACGGGGCTGGGGCTTCCGATCTCCAAGCAGCTGGTCGAGGTCATGGGCGGCGACCTGCTCCTGGACAGCAGGGAAGGCAAGGGCACCCGGGTGACGTTCACGCTTCCCAACCTCGTGGAGCCCGCCGAAGCCGCGCCGCCGCCGGAGCCCGCCCGGGAGCCCGAGGCCGCCGCGGCGGCGCAACTCTCGGGGGCCGGGCGGCGGCTCCTCGTCGTCGAGGACGATGCCGCCTCGCGCTACGGTTTGAAGAGCCTTCTCGAAACGGAGGGTTACGAGGTGATGGAGGCGGGGTCGATCGGGGATGCCAACGAGGTCCTTCGGAGAAGGCCCCCCGACGCCGTGATCCTGGACATCACGCTTCCCGACGGCGACGGGGCGGAGTGGGTGCGCCAGCAGCAGAAGAAAGGGCCGCTCCCCTTCCCCGTCATCGCGCTGACCGGAGTCACTGCCGACGAGGACCGCCGCCGCATCGAGCAGTCGGGAGTCCGTACGGTGCTGCAAAAGCCGGTCGACATTCCACTGCTCCTGAGCGCCCTCGAAGAGTCTGGTCCTTAGAGTCAGGTCCTTAGTCCTTGGTCCTTAGTCCTTGGTCGGGACTACGGATTAGCTAGGCGAGGACGTCGCGGCGGACGAAGACGAGGAAGGCGGCGAGGATCGCGGCGGCGGACCAGAGGGCGAGCACGACCACGGCGAAGCCCACCGTGATCCCCGGGATCGGCGGGGGCGAGCCCGAGTAGTAGTCCGGCAGTGGAAGGTTCGTCACGAAGAGGTACTTCTGCGCCTCCCAGGAGGGCGCCACGCGCGGCAGGATCGTTCCGGCGATCAGCGCGGCGAACATCGTCCCCATGGCGGCCGCCGTGGAGCGCAGCAGGACGGACGTCAAGAGCGCGAGCGCGCCGACCGTCAGCGACGCGAACCACGCGAGGCCGAACACCAGCAGCGTCTCCTTCCAGAGGGGGATCGACCGGACCGTGGCGACATCGAACGCCTCCCCCGTCAGCCGGAAGCCGGTCAGGACCGGGGCCCCCCAGCCGCGGAACCCGAAGGCGGTCCCACCGAAGAGGTACGCCACGACCCCGCCGGAGAGGACCATCAGCGTGATCGCCAGGGTCAGCGCCAGGAGCTTGGAGCCCAGGACGGCCGCGCGCGAGACCGGCCGCGTCAGCAGGATCTTGATCGTCCCCTGGGAGAACTCCGAGGAGACGATGTCGGAGCCGAAGACGAGGGCCAGCAGGGGCAGCAGCAGGTAGCTCGACGCGTTGGCGAAGAGCCGGACGAAGAGAGGCCCGGTGATCGCGTCGGGATTGACGTCGCGGTCCACGTGGTACTGGAGCCTCGCGATCTCGAAGCGTGTCCAGCGCTCGGCGGTTTTCGGCATCCGGCCGGACCGAACGCCGTTCTGCATCCCCGCGATCCGCTCCTGCACCCGCACGCGCCAGTCCTTGCCCGAGAGGAACCGCTCCCTCCCCTTGACCTGCGCGAACACGATCAGCCCGATCAACGCGACGAGGATCAGGAACACGACCCGGAAGCGCCGCCGCTTGAGCAGCTTCAGGACCTCGTTCTCGACGAGCGGGAAGAACCTCATACCGTTTCTCCGCCGGTCACTTCGAGGAAGACTTCCTCCAGCGAGGAGGCCCTCGGTTCGACCGAGTAGACCTCGATGGACTCGTGGGCGAGCGCGGCGACCGCGGAGGGCACCCGCTCGTTCGGGATGCGGGCGTTGACGATCTCTCCGTCCTCGGAGGTCGGAGGTTCCTCCGCGAAAGGCGCAAGCGCGGCGACGGCGCGCTCCGCCGGGCGAACCCGCCACCGGGTCCAGCCCGAGGAAGAGCGGTCGAGCAGCTCCCGGACCGGCCCGGTCGCGAGCGCTTTGCCACGGTGAATGATGGTGACGCGGTCGCACATCTGCTCGACCTCCGAAAGGAGGTGGCTGGAAACGAAGACCGCGATGCCGCGCTCGGCGGCCAGAAGCCGCACGAGCCGCCGGATCTCCCGGATCCCCGCCGGATCGAGCCCGTTGGCCGGCTCGTCCAGGATCAGCAGGTCCGGCGCGCCGAGGAGGGCCTGCGCGATCCCCAGCCTCTGCCGCATCCCCAGCGAATAGGTCTCGACCTTGTCGTCGAGCCGCTCCTCCAGAGCCACCAGACGTGAGAGCTCCGGGATCCGCTCCTTCGCGCCGTCGGGAAGCATCCGGGCGAAGTGGAGGAGGTTCTCGCGCCCGGACAGGTAGCCGTAGAGGTCGGGCGACTCGACGATCGAGCCGACGTGGGCCATCGCCTTCGCGAAGTCGCGCGACAGGTCGAGCCCCCGGATGCGCACCGTGCCCCGGTCGGGCCGGGCGAGGCCGACGAGCATCCGGATGGTCGTCGTCTTGCCCGCGCCGTTGGGGCCGAGGAAGCCGAAGACCTCGCCCTCGTAGAGATCGAAGGACACGTCCGCAACGGCCTGGCGCTTTCCGAAGCTCTTGGTCAGGCCCTGTGCCGAAAGAACGATCGCGGCTCCGCTCGAATTCAACGACGACCTCCGCGCTTATTATCCGGGAACATGCGGCGCACGCTTTCGCGCTTCTGGCTCTGGCGGCTCCCGGCGGCGGTGGCGACGCTGGCGGCGCTGGCGTTCGGCGTCGGCTTCGTCTTCGCGCTGCGAGGGTCCTGGGGCGATCCGATCGGGGACACGCCGCCGCCGCCCGCGCTGAAGAGCCCGCCGATCAAGAAAAGCGGCCGGCGGTTCCTCCTCGTCCTCGGCGACTCGATCTCGCGCGGCACGGGCGACGAGAACGGGAAGGGCTACGCGGCCGACGTCGCCGACGCCATCCGCAAGCGCGGTCCCGCGGACGTCGCGAACCTCGCCGTCAACGGGGCGGAATCGGGTGACGTGCTCGAGGTCGTCAAGACTCCCAACTCGGCGCGCCTGGCGGCGTCGGCGGACTGGATAGTCTTTTCGGCGGGAGGCAACGACCTCTCCCACGCGGTCCCGCGGGTCGCCTCGTCCGCAGCCGCGCCCCTCGAGGCCATTGCCGGCGCCCGCTCGGCGTTCGTCTCGAACCTGCGGGAGATCCTGACGCGGCTGCGCGAGGCGAATCCCTCTGCCCCGATTTACGTCGTCGGCCTCTACGATCCCTTCGGCAACGTGGGGCCGCAGGGGCGCGTCGGCTCGTCGGTGATCCGGACTTGGAACTCTCTTCTCGAAGAGACGGCGCTCGCGTTTCCCGGCGTGACCGTCGTGCCGACCTTCGACCTCTTCTATGGCAGGCCGGACCGCCTGGCCGCCGACCACTTCCATCCCAATGCCGCGGGTCACCAGGCGATCGCGGACCGCGTCATCCAGCTTCTTCCTCCATAAGAAAACGCCCCGGCGAACCGGGGCGTTCGTTCGGAACTCAGCCGGACTTATCGCCAGTAACGGCCGTCCCAATGCCTGTTGTCATAACGGTAGTGGCGGTAGTACGGATAGTACGGACGCGAGTAAACCACCGGCGCCTGCACAACGACGTACTGGTTGCCGTACGCCTGGACCGGGATCCACTGGTTACCGTAGTAGAAGCCATAACCGTAGGTCGGGCGCAGGTAGATGTGCCTCACGTAGGGATACGGGACGTAGGCGCCGACGGGAAACGCCGGGCTGCCGATGCCGATCGAGAACTGGCCGTGCGGTCCGCCGAAGGTCCCCTGAAACGCCACCTGCCCCTTCGCAGTCGACGGGGCGACGACGAGCAGAGCGCTCGCAGCGGCGGCGGCGAGAATCCAATTCTTCATCTTTCTCATGACTGACCTCCTGCCGCGGTACCTCCGCGGTCACCCCTCTTTGTGGCAAGGGGAGTGCCAGATCCATTCGACAGGAAACAAAGGACTTATCGTCCGCTGGTGTCCTCTGAAGCTAACGGTATTTCAAGGATGAGGACGGTCGAAAAAGAGGACTGGCCGGCTACCAGAAACGCCGGATTTTTCGGAGCCCGCGGGCGAGGCCGATGACGAGCGAGGCGGCCGTGGCGATTCGCGACAGGCGCGCTGCGAGCGAGGCTTTTCCGAAGAGGCGGTAGGCCACGCTCGCCGCGACCGCAATCGAGGTGGCGATCATGCTCGCCGCCTTCCACTGCGCGCGGCGCCGCTCGATCTCCTCGCGTCCGTCGGCGACGGCCATCGCGAGGTCCTCGCGTTCGGACTCGCCCTGGCGCACGAGGAGGGCGATCCGGTCCCGGTTCTGGCTCATTCGGAACCCTCCCGGAAGCGCGCCTCGAAGTCGTCGGAAGACGTCGGGCGGGAGGGCCCGGGCGGCGAAGACGACGGAGACGACGGAATCGGGACCTGGCGTCCTTCGAGCGGCGGCTCTACCGGAGGCTCCGGGCACGCGGCCGCGCGGATGGCCGCGATGTCCTTGCGGATCTCTTCCTTCGTCACCGGGAACTCCGTGGGCTTGACACGGGAGAGCTGCCGGACGCCGAACCAGCCGATGAGCGCCGCGATCAGGATGTGAAGGCCGAACGCCGCGGCGATGCCCGCGACGGCGCTTCCGAGGAGGCTGGTGAAGAGGGCCGCGAGAAACGCCGTGAAGAGCAGCAGGGCCAGAAAAATGAACGCGGCGGCCAGCGAGACTCCCGCGCAGCCCCTTCCGAGGAACGCCGTCTTGACGGAGAGCTCTTCGGAAAAGAGCGACGCCCGCGTTGAAAAAAGACGGCTGCCAGCCTCGAGCAGCCCCGCGAGCTTGCGGGAAAGCGTCTCGGCCTCGGCGTCGGAAGGCCCGCCCGGCATTCTGTCGGCCATCGATAACGTTAGACCGCCGCTCGCGCGCCCCGGTCCAGCGGCGCCACCGCGATTCCTTCCCGCTCGAGAGCCTGCCGGACGCGCCGCGCGATCTCGGGCGCTCCCGGCGTGTCGCCGTGAAAGCAGATCGTGTCGGCCTCGACCTCGATCCTCTCGCCCCCGCGCGCGACCACGAAGCCGCCGCGGGCGAGCGAGACCGCCTGCCGGGCCGCCTCGTCCGGGTCGGTCAGGAGGGCGTCGGGCTCGGTCCGCGAAACGAGGCGTCCGTCCGGCCGGTAGCGCCGGTCGGCGAAGGCCTCCCTCGCGCGCGGCAGTCCCGCGCGCTGCGCCGCCTCCAAAAGGCGCGAGCCCGCCTGCCCGACGACGGTCAGCTCCCCTCCCGCGCGCCGGACGCCCGAGACGACCGCCTCGGCCACCTCGCGGGACTCGCCCGCGGCGTGGTAGAGCGCGCCGTGCGGCTTCACATGCGCCAGGCTCGATCCGAGCGAGCGGACGAACGCGTCGAGCGCCCCGATCTGGTAGAGCACCAGGGCCTCGATCGCCTCCGGCGCCAGGTCCATGCGGATGCGGCCGAAGTTCTCGCGGTCGGGATAGCCGGGATGGGCGCCCACGCGGACGCCACGCTCCAACGCCAGCCCGACCGTCTTCGCCATGACCGCCGGGTCCCCGGCGTGCAGCCCGCAGGCCACGTTGGCCGAGGTCAGGTATGGCAGAAGGGCCGCGTCGTCACACCCCTCGCCCACGTCCGCGTTGAGATCCATCGGCATGGGGACGGAATGGTACCCCAGTGCCTGTCTCACCGCGGCAGGGCGGCGAGGGCCTCGGCGAGGGTCACCTCGACGAAGCGGATCGCCGTTCCCGGGAGCGCGCGGCCCAGAAGCGGGAAGTCCGCGGCGATGACCGCCGCGATGCGAGCGTATCCGCCGGTCACCGGCCGGTCCGGCCCGAGCACGATCGGCTGGCCGTCACGCGGGACCTGGATGGCCCCCAGCGTCGTCCCCTCGGGAGCGATGTCGGGGCTTTCCCGGTTCGGGATCGCCGGCCCCTCGAGACGGATGCCGCGCCGGTCGCTCGCCGCGGAGACCCGGTAGACGCCGCCCAGGAACACGGCGAGGCCTTCCGGCTCGAAACGCTCCCGCTGCGGCCCAGGCAGCACCCGGACCGTCAGCTCGGCGGCCGTAACGGAAGGCTCGCCGGAAGCCGAGCCGGCCTCGGGCTCGGCCGGAGGTTGAGCGCCGGCGCGCAGCTCGGCTCCCGACTTGAGCCGTCGAGGCGGCTCCGGACGATCCGGGCGCGCGACTCCTCCACACAGCCCCAGGTAAGCGCGGGCGACGCCGCGAATCGGTCCGACCTTCAACCCGTCGCCGGCGCGAACCTCGACGGGGGTTCCCGCCGGAAGCGGCCGGCCGTTGCGCGAGGCCTCGACCGCCCCTCCCGAAAGCGCGATGACCGCGTCGGAGAGGACCTCGAGCTCCGGCCCGACGAGAGACATCTCCAGCCCCGCGGCGAGCGCGCGATTCCCGACGAGCGAGTTCGCGCGCGCCAGCGACTCCACGTCCATCGCCCCGCCGGCCGGGACGCCGTAGATCCCCCAGCCGCGCCGCGGTCCGCCCTGGACGCTCGTGAAGACTCCCGGCGAGGCCACTCGAAGGACCGGAGCGCCCTGCTCCGGCGAGGATGCCCGCGCGGGCTCCGCGATCACGCTTCGGAGCTTCTCGAATTCCTCGCGGCCGATCGGAGCGAACCGCACGGAGTCGCCCGGGAGAAGGAGCGACGGCGGGTCCTGTCGCTCGTCGAAGAGACGCGCGGGAGAAAGCCCGATCAGGCGCCACCCGCCCGGTGTGCCGCCCGGATAGATGCCGGTGTACGAGGCCGCGATTCCGACGCTCCCGGCGGCGACGCGGGTCCGCGGCGTGGAGAGGCGCGGAGCCTCCAGCTCCTGGGGGAGCCCCGTCAGGTACGCGAAGCCCGGAGCGAATCCGAGAAACGCGACGCGGTAATCGCCGGCGGCGTGCCGCCGCGCGAGCTCCTGCGGGGCCACTCCCGCGCCGCGGGCGAGCTCCGCGAGGTCCGGACCCACGGCGGGGTCCGCGTCGTAGTAGACCGGAACCCGAAGAACCCGCCGGCCGGGATCTTCGGCTGGAAGACCGACGCCGTCGAGAACTTCGCGCTCGAGCCGGTCCCGCGCGGGACCGGTCGGGTCGAACTCGACCAGAAGAGTCCGCGCGCCGGGGATGGCGTCGAGAAACCCGGCCGGCGGCCGGGCCGAGAGCCGTCGGGCGGCGGCGATGGATGCCGCGTTGGCCTCGTCCTCCGGAAGCTCGGGGTACTCAACGAGGAACGCGCCTTCCGCGACGGGGACGATCCGAGGCAGATCCCGACTCAACGCGCGGCCCGCCGCCTCCACAGGAAGTAGATCGGAACTCCGCTCAAGACGATCGCATACCCCGGCCACGTCGTGCGGGGATTCCCGGCGAGCAGGATGACGATGAGCGCGATTCCGACGGCCGCGTAAAGAAGCGGAAGCCACGGGTAGCCGGGCGCGCGGAACGGGCGCGGCCACTCCGGCCGCCGGACGCGCAGCACGATGACCGCGAGGACGAGCAGAACATAAAAGAGGATGTCCGCGGAGATGACGTACTTCAGCAGGTCGCTGTAGCTCCCCGAAAGCACCAGCACGGCGGCCCAGAGAGCCTGGGCCCGGAGCGCGTTCGCCGGCACCGCGGCGCGGTTCAACCGGGTGAGCTCCTTGAAGAAGAGGCCGTCCCGCGCCATCGCGAAGGAGACCCGCGCGCCGGAGAGGATCAGTCCGTTGACGCACCCGAAGGTGGAGACCATGATCGCCGCCGCCATTACCGCCGCCGCGCCCGGGCCGAACAAGGACGTGGCCGCGGCGGTCGCGACCCGGTCCTCGGGAGCGTGCTGGATCCCGGAAAACGGAAGGACATTGAGATAAGAGACGTTGGCGAGGACGTAGATCGTCGTCACGATGACGCATCCCGCGAGCAGCGCCCTCGGCAGCGTCCAGCCGGGATTGCGCACCTCCTCAGCCGCGAAGGTGACGTTGTTCCAGGCCGACTGGGAAAACATCGGCCCGACCATCGCGGTCGCGACCGCCGCCACGAGCGCGAATCCGGTGAGTGTCCCTCCCGACTGCGAGACCGCGCGCCAGAAGCCGGCGGAGTTGCTCGTGAAGGAGCCCGAGTGCCCCAGCAGGAGACCGAGCGCGGTCAGGCCGAAGAGCGCGGCGAACTTGGCGAAGGTCAGGACGTTCTGCGTGCGCGTGCCCGCCTTCAATCCCGTCGAGTTGGTGGCCGTCAGGATTCCGACGACGAGGAGCCCGACGAGCTGGAGCGCGCTGACCGAGAAGCGTCCGATCGAGAGGAGCTTGTTGCTCGCCGAGATCGCCGGCCAGAACACCCCAAGGAACTTCCCGAAGGCGACCGCGACGGCGGCGATCGTCCCGGTCTGGACAACCAGGAACATTGTCCAGCCGAAGAGGAAGCCGAAGAGGGGGCCGTAGGCCTCGCGAAAGAAGACGTACTGGCCTCCCGCGTGCGGCAGCATCGCCGCGAGCTCCGCGCAGGAGAGCGAGGCGAGCATGGTGAGGATCCCGGCGATCGCCCACGCCGCGAGAAGCCAGCCCGGCGAGCCCGCGACGCGGCCGCTCTCCGCGGAGACGATGAAGATGCCGGACCCGATCATGGATCCCACGACGAGGGTCGTCGCGTCGAGCAGCCCGATGCCCTGCCGCAGGCGCGCGGTGTCGGAAGCCGGCTCCGAGGGAGCGGCGGCGGTTCGGGCGGCCGTCACTTCTTCTTGCCGGTGATCCACTCGAGGCTCGCCTTGCGCGCCTCGGCCTCGGCGGGGCTCATCACCGGAAGGTCGCCCGAGGACACGAACCGCGCGAGGTCGGAGAGCCGGTTGCGCCACTCGCGGACGGGAGGCGTCTTCGAGGAGATCTCCTTGTCGCCGAAGAGGGCCATGGAATCGAGGAGGACCCAGGCCTCCTCGGGTTTGGAGGGGTCGCGGCCTTTTTCCTTCGCGGAGCCGGAGAGCATCGAGGCGACCTCCTCGCGCGCGGCGGGAGAGCCGATCGACGCGAGCGCGGCCGCGATCTGCCCGAAGGCCGCGAGGTCCGTCTCCTTGCGAAGCGCCGCGAGGAGCCGCTCGCCGGCGTCGTTGCCTCCGACGATCCCGAGCCAGAAGGCCGAGCGGGCGCGAACGGCCGGGTCGGGCGAATCCAGCCCGGCCGCGAGGCGTCCGACCGCCTCGGGATCGGTGGCCCGGGGAAAGAACGCCAGGAGAATCTGCGCGGTCGCCTGCCACGCCGCCCGGGTGAAGAATCCGCTGATCGCCTCGTCCGGGCCGTTGCCGCTGCAGTAGTCCGCGATCCGGTAGTCGGCCGAGCGCAGGTCCTGCCCATCGCCCGATCGAAGCATCGTCTGAAGGCGGATGTAGCCGAAGAAGTGGTACGGCCCCGAGGTTCGCCGGGCGGCCTGGATCCGGTAACCGCGGATCGCGACGCTGACGACCATGCCTTCCGCGCCCCACTGCATCCCGAGGGCCTGGACGGCGTCCTTCGAGGCGGCAGTGAAGAGGTCCTGGACGCCATTGGGGACCCGCGTCCAGAAGCCGTAGAAGCTCGCCATGTCCTCCGCGCCGTCGAACCCCGCCGCCTGGATCAGCTCCCCGGATTCGTCGCTGACATAGACCTTGACGGTCTCGGCTCCGGGCGGAAAGAGCCGCCCCGGGCCGGGCGGCTTCTTGACGTTCCACTCCTTCAAGGGCGCCGCCGCCGTGGCCAGCGCCGTCCAGGAAAGGACCGCGAGTGCCACAAGCGAGACCCGGCGCGCCTGCATCGTGGGAAAGCTTACTTCACGGCCTACTAACAGGGATCTTCTTATGCATCAACCGGTTACCGCTCCACGCTCGCCCCCGTGTCAGCTCCTGCGAATGCGAGGGACCTGCTCCGACCGGACGCGTCAACGGAAACCGGCAGAACTTTTCGAAAAGCCCCGCGTAGAAATCCTCGGGCAGCTAAATTTTTAGCACATGCTAAATTTTTAGCACTAACATCAAAACCCGGGGAGGATGACGGCATGAAGACGCGAAGAGTCCTGACCCACCTTTCCCGCCGGGAGCGCCAGATCATGGACGTCGTCTACCGCACCGGCCAGGCGACCGCCACCGAGGTGCTGTCCTCGCTGCCCGATCCGCCGAGCTACTCCGCCGTGAGGGCGATGCTCCGGGTGCTGGAGAACAAGGGCCACCTCCGCCACGTCCTCGACGGTACCCACTACGTCTACAAGCCGACCCTGCCCCGCGAGCGCGCCGGCCGGCCCGCCCTGGAGAACGTCATCGACACCTTCTTCGACGGGTCGGCGGAGAAGGCGGTCGCCGCTCTGCTCGACCTTTCGCGCTCGGAACTTTCCGCCGAGGAGCTCGACCGGCTGTCGTTTCTGATCGAGCAGGCCAGAACGGAGGGACGTTGAAATGAACGAGTCGCTGTCGGCCGCCATCGCCTTCGCCGCGGACCTCGCGATCAAGGCCACCTTCCTTTTCTCCCTCACGCTCGCCGCCGTCGCGCTCCTGCGCCGCTCCGGCGCCGCCGCCCGGCACTTCGTCGGGACCGCCGGGCTCCTCGGCGCCCTGACGCTCCCGCTTCTGACGGCCGCGCTGCCGCGCGTCGAGATCCCGCTGCTGCCCTCGCCCGTCCCGAAAGCGCACTCGGCCGCCTCTCCAAAGGGCAAGCCGGTCCGCGAATGGCGCTGGTCGCGCCTGGCGAGCGAGAACGACTCCACGCCGGTCTCGGACATCAACGAAAAGACCGCCGTGCCCGTCCTCCAGGCATCCGAGGCGAAAGCTCCCGAAGCCGCGCCCATCTCCTCCCCGGACCCGGTGCGGATCCCCTGGCTTCCGGCTTCGCTCGCGCTCTGGGCCGCCGGAACGCTCCTCGTCGGGGTGCGCCTCGCGGTCGGGATCGGGAGGGTGCGCCGGATGCGCATCGAGGCCGAGCCGCTTGGCGATGCCGAATGGACGAACGAGGCGGCGGAGCTTTCTCGCCAGCTCGCCGTCCGCCGCTCCGTCGAGCTGCTCGAGAGTCGTAAGGTCCCCGTGGCCATCACCTCCGGCCTCTTCCGCCCGTTCCTGCTCCTGTGCCGGCAGGCGCGCCAGTGGGCGATCGAGCGGCGGCGCGTCGTGCTGCTGCACGAGCTCGCGCACGTCAAACGCGCCGACTGGATGTGGCTGCTCCTCGCCGAAGCCGCCGTCGCTTTCTACTGGTGGCACCCCTTGGCGTGGGTCCTCGCCCGGCAGGTCCGCCGTGACGGCGAGAAGGCCTGCGACGACCTGGTGCTGAAGGCGGGAACAAAGCCGTCGGTCTATGCGGGACACTTGCTGGGAATCTTCCGGTCGCTCCATGCCGCGGACGTCGTTGCGCCGGCCGTCGCGTCGTCCCGTCCCTCGCACTTCGAGGGGCGGCTGCGATCGATCCTGGATCCGAAGAGCGCCACCCGCGAGTTCCCCCGGTTTCGTGCGGCCCTCGCCGGAGCGGCGCTGATCGCCGTCGCCGTGGCCGTTTCCGCGGTGGCGCCGTGGGCGCCCTCGTGCTCCGAGACGATCGCCGATTCCGATATGTCCCGGGCGCGCGCGGTCAAGGCGGTGAGGGCGGAGAAAGCGACCGCCTCCTCGCACGAGGCCTCCTCCTGCCCGAATTCGAAGGCCAAAACGGCGAAGGCCGCCGTCCCGGTTCAGACCGCCGAGGTGGAGTCTTCCGAGTCGCCGTCCGAATCGGTGGAAGAGTCCGAGGAGCAGCTACCGGAGACCGGGCGCACGCTGCCCGCGATCCTGAAAGACCTGGAGAAGGTCAAGGACTCCAAGGGCGGGCTCGTCCGCGCCTCGCAGGGCTTCACGAAGGCCGGCAAGCACAGCGGCGGCGAGTGGTACAGCCGGGGCATGGACCTTCACCACGACGAGCGCTACGAGGAAGCGATCCAGGCCTTCGAGAAGGCGATCGACGCGGGCTACCGCGAGGATGCGTCGAGCTACAACATCGCCTGCGGCTACGCCCTCCTCGGAAACCGCGACAAAGCTTTCGAGTGGCTGCACAAGGCGATGGACGCCGGTTTCGACCTGCAGAAGTACCTCGGGCGCGACGACGACCTGGACAACCTGAGGTCGGACCCGCGTTGGAGAGACCTGCGGAAGGCGGTCGAGCAGCGTCCCTCCGCTCGCGCCGAGCGGGAGGCGGCGGCCGCGGCGGCCCGCTACGAGCGGCTCGTCGCGAAGAACCCGAAGGACGGCGAGGGCTACTACAACGTCGCCAAGGACCTTCTCGACGCCGGCCGCTACGACCTCTCCGCGAAGGCCTTCGCCGAGTCGGCGGCGCGCGGCTACCGGGTTCCGACTTCGCTCTACAACGAGGCCTGCGCGCTCTCCCGCGGCAACCAGACGCGAGCCGCTCTCGACACGCTCCAGAAGGCACTCGACAACGGGTTCGACCAGCCGGGCCTCTTCGACAAGGACGACGACTTGGACAACCTCCGCAGCGACCCGCGATTCGCGCAGATCGCGAAGGAGGCCCGCGACCTGTCGCTGCCGGGCTACGGCACCGACAACTGGTTCAAGGGGCTCTCCGGGCGGCGCGCGAAGTGGCGGGAGGCCGCGCAGCACTTCGAGCAGTACGCGCAGGCCCATCCCCAGAAGGCCCGCGCCTGGTTCAACTACGGGTTCGCCTCGCTCGCGGGCGACCGGCCGGAGGCGGCGGTCGACGGCTTCAAGAAGGCCTACGACCTGAACTACCGCAAGCCGACGACCATGTACAACCTGGCGTGCAGCTACGCGCGCCTGGACCAGAAGGATGTGGCGTTTGACTGGCTCTTCAAGGCGCTCGACGCCGGGTTCGACGCGACCGGGACGCTGCGGGGCGACGAGGACCTGGACAACCTCCGCGGCGATCCGCGGTTCCGCAAGGCGCTGGAGATCGCGCGGGCGAAGGACAGCAAGTACCACGACGAGGACGAGGACTAGAAAAGCCGGCAGTCAACAGTCCTCCTAACCAAAGCCCCCCTCCCAGCGTCCAACTCGCTGGGAGGGTTTTTTTCTTGACAGGAACCTCGGTCCCTCCCGTGCGTACACACGTTCAGGCGCCGGTGGTGGACTGGTTTCCGGGGAGGGCGGCATGCGTAAACTCTTCAAAACTCTGATCATCCTGGTATTCCTCGTGGCGGTCGCCGGAGCCCTCTATGCCCTGGCGCGCGCCAACAAGGGGGACAAGGACGGTCCGAAGCAGGTCTCCGTCGACATCGGCTCGATCACCGAGAAGGCGATCGCGGTCGGCCAGATCCAGCCGCGCCAGAAGTTCTCGATCAAGTCCAAGCTCTCCGGGATCGTCCGGAAGTGTCTGGTCAACGTCGGAGACCGGGTCCGGGCGGGCGATCCGATGATCGAGATCGCGCCGGACACGACCCCGCAGGAGTTGACCGACGTGGACCGCCAGCTCGATTCGGCCCGCGCCTCCTACGACCGGGCGCAGGCGGACTTCGCTCGCGCACAGGAGCTCGTCCGGCAGGGCCTCATGCCCAAGTCGGACATGGACGCCCGCCGCGAGACCTTCGAGCTGGCCAAGATCGCTCTCTCCAAGGCGCAGCAGAACCAGGAGCTGACCCGCCGCGGCCGGATCACCGGAGCGGGAGTCTCGATGGAGTCGATCGTCCGTGCTCCGGCCGAGGGCACGGTCCTGACGCGCGCCGTCAACCCGGGCGACCCGATCACGCCGCTGACCTCGTACCAGCCGGGGACCGAGCTCGCGACCGTCGCCGACATGAGCGACCTGATCTTCAAGGGCACGGTGGACGAGATCGACGTCGGCAAGCTGAAGGTCGGGCTGACGGCGCGGATCAAGGTCGGGGCGCTGCCCACCGACGTCGTGACCGGGCACGTCTCGCGCATCGCGCCGCAGGCGCAGCAAAAAGACGGCGCGACGCTCTTCGACGTCGAGATCGAGCTCGACAAGTCGGGCGGCATCGTCCTGCGCGCCGGGTACTCGGCCAACGCCGACCTGATCATCCGGGAGAAGAAAGACGTCGTCATCGTCCCGGAGCGCGTCGTGACCTTCGAGGACGGCGGCAAGAAGGCGTTCGTCGAGCTTCCCGGCGGCGACCCCAAGGCCGAGCCGAAGAAGACCGAGATCAAGATCGGGATCTCCGACGGGATGAACGCCGAGGTCCTCTCGGGCCTGAAAAAGGGCGACAAGGTCGTCGAGAGGCCGCCCAAGAAGATCTCGTAATCCGAATGCTGACCGTCAAGGACGCGCTGCGGCAAATGTTCCGCGACATGCGGAGCCAGAAGCTGCGCACCCTTCTGACGGTGTTCGGGATCGTCTGGGGCACGGTCGCCGTGACGCTGCTCGGCGCCTTCGGCCAGGGGCTTCACAAGCAGATGATCAAGAACTCCGCCGGCCTCGGGGACCGCATCGCGATCGCGTGGCCGGGCTTGACCTCGATGCCGTACGAAGGGTTGGGGCGCGGCCGGCGCATCCGCGTCCGCGAGGAGAACGTGGACGCGGTCCGCCGCGACGCCGCCGGCATCGTCGCGATCTCCTCGGAGTACTCCGACACGCTGAAGCTCCACTACGGATTGAAGACGGTCGCCGTGGACGTCTCGGGCGTCTCCGCCGAGTTCGGCTCGATGCGCAACCTGATTCCCGAGGCGGGCGGCCGCTTCATCAACGCCGTCGACGACCGGGAGCAGCGCCGCACGCTTTTCCTCGGCGACAAGATCGCCAAGGAGATCTTCGGCAAGTCCGCCGCCGCGATCGGCAAGACCGTGATCTACGGCGGGTCGCCGTTCCTGATCGTCGGGGTGCTCGAGTCGAAGATCCAGAACTCCAGCTACAACAGCCGCGACGATGGGCGCGCCTACATGCCGGGCTCGACCTTCCGCGCGCTGACCGGGGCCAAGTACGTCAACAACATCGTGTACCAGCCGCTCTCCCCCTCGCAGTCGAAGGCGGTCACCGACAACGTCCGGGAGGTGCTCGCGCGGCAGCTGCGCTTCGACCCGAAGGACAAGGAGGCGCTCTCGGTCTGGGACACGGCCGAGCAGTTCAAGTTCCTCGACGTTTTCTTCCTCTCCTTCCGGCTCTTCCTGGGGATCGTCGGCTGCTTCACGCTCGTCGTGGGCGGCATCGGCGTCTCCAACATCATGAACGTCGTCGTCGAGGAGCGCACCAAGGAGATCGGGATCAAGATGGCGCTGGGAGCGCGCCAGCGGTGGGTCCTCCGGCAGCTGCTGCTGGAGACGATCCTCATCACCGCGATGGGCGGCGCCGTCGGCTTCGCGATCTCCTGGGGCGCCTGCGCGATCTTCCCGAAGTTCGGTGTCACTCGGTTCGTCGGGGACCCGGAGATCTCGCTGCCGGTCGCGGCGTTGACCGCGGTGGTCCTGGGAGTGACGGGGCTGCTGGCCGGCTATTTCCCGGCGCGGGAGGCCTCGAGGCTCGACCCCGTCGTGGCGATGAAGCTGTGAGCCCGCGCGACGTCAAGGTCGTCCTCCACCTCTTCGCGCGGTCGGCGCGGCTCCAGAAGAAGCGCGCCACGCTGACGATCGCGTCGATCGCGTGGGGCACCGTCACGATCCTGCTTCTGCTCGCCTTCGGAGAGGGCCTGAAGCGCCAGCTCTCGACCAACGAGAAAGCCATGGGAGAGAACCTCGCCATCCACTGGCCCGGCGAAACCTCCAAGGTCTGGAAGGGGCTCCCGGAAGGCCGCCCGATCCAGCCGCGCATCGACGACATCGCGGCGCTCCGCGAGCGGATCCCGGAGGCGGACGTCTGGGGCGAGATGCGGACCGGCCGGACCAACATGACCTACGGCCGCAAGACCGTCAACGGTCAGCTCTCCGGCGTCAACTGGATCTACGGCGATCCGCGCAAGCACTTCCCGCGCCCCGGCGGAAGGTTCTTGAACGCCCGCGACGAGGACGAGAAGCGACGGGTCGTCTTCCTGGGCTACGAGCTCGCCGAGGACATCTTCGGCAAGGAGGAGCCGGTCGGCAAGACGCTGCTCATCAACAACTCCCCCTTCACCGTCATCGGCGTGATGGAGAAGAAGACGCAGACGTCGGCCTACGGAGGCCAGGACAAGAACCACGCGGTCATTCCGATCACGACCTACAAGGCGGTCATCGGGCGCGACCGACTCTGGGTGCTCGTCATCCACTCGAAGCGCTCGGAGGACATGGAAGAGGTCCTCGCCCACGCCAACGAGGTCATGGCGGCCCGCTACGGCTACGACCCGAAGGACGACCACGTCTGGGGGATCTGGAACACGGTCAAGGGACAGGCGGTCGGCGACAAGATCCGGCTCGGCATGGAGATCTTCTTCGGGATCATCGGGGCGCTGACGCTCGTCATCGGGTGCGTCGGCGTCGCCAACATCATGTACGCCGTCGTCAAGGAGCGGACGAGGGAGATCGGCGTGAAGATGGCGCTGGGGGCGCGGCGCGGGTGGATCACCGGGCCGTTCCTGCTCGAGGGGATGCTCTACACATTCGTCGGCGGATTGGCGGGAGCGGCGATCGCGATCCTGATCGTGACGCTGCTGGATTTGATCCCGCAGGAAGGGGCTCGCGTCCTCCAGTTCATGGGCAAGCCGACGCTCTCCTGGCCGATCGGCGCCGCCACGGTCGCCATCCTCGGAACGGCGGGGCTCCTGGCCGGGTATTTTCCCGCGAGGCGGGCCGCGGCGATCGATCCCGCCGCGACGTTGAGGTACGAATGACACCCGACACGCGGATCATCGAGATGCAAGGGATTCGGAAGGTCTACGACACCGGCAAGGTCAAGGTCGAGGCGCTGAAGGGGATCGACCTCCTCGTCACGATGGGAGAGTTCGTGGCGATCGTGGGGCCCTCGGGGTCCGGGAAGTCCACGCTGATGAACCTGATCGGTTGCCTCGACACGCCCTCGGACGGCCGGTACCGGCTGGCCGGCGAGGACGTCTCGAAGTTCGGGCGCGACGACCTGGCGGACGTGCGAAACCGGCGCGTCGGCTTCGTCTTCCAGGGGTTCAACCTTTTGCCGCAGATCTCGGCTTTCGAAAACGTGGAGATGCCCCTCGTCTTCGGGGGCATCTCTCCGAAAAAGAGAAAGCTGCGGGTCGAGGAGCTGCTCGGACGGGTCGGCCTGGCCGACCGGATGGAGCACAAGCCGACGGAGCTCTCCGGCGGGCAGATGCAGCGCGTCGCGATCGCGCGGGCCCTGGCGATGAAGCCGGATGTGCTGCTGGCCGACGAGCCGACGGGCAACCTCGACTCCTCGGCGGGCGGCGACATCATGGAGCTCTTCACGGACCTCTGGAACCAGGGCGCGACCGTCATCGTCATCACCCACGACATGACCCTCGCCCGCCGAGCCTCCCGCATCGTCGAAATCCACGACGGCCGAGTCGTCACCGACAAACCCGTGGCAGCGTAAGCGCCCGATCGCCAGGTGATGGCGTAAAGGACGGGCGGACGGGTCCTGCCACGGTTGTGCTCGTATTACGATCGAAACAAACATGTCGAGAATGGCTCGCCGTCCCCTAGCGGCGCATCTGCTTTGGCTCGGCGCGGCTTCAATCCTTTTCGGTGCGAGCCCGAAAACCGAGGAGGCTGTTCGCCTCTTCGAAGCCCACCGGACCGCCGAGGCGCGCCCGCTCCTGGAGGCCGCGGTGCGGGAGGACCCCGCCGACGCCCGCGCCGCCCACTACCTCGGACGAGCGCTCCTCGCCGCCGACGAGGTGGACAAGGCGGTGGAATGGATGGAGAAGTCCGTCTCGCTCGATGGGATCCAGGTCGATTACCACCTCTGGCTCGGGCGCGCCTACGGCGCCAAGGCGATGCGGGCGAACGTCTTCCAGCAGCCGTCGCTCGCCGGAAAGGTCCGCCGCGAGTTCGAGCGGGCGAGCGCGCTCGATCCCGAGAACCTCGAGGCGCGGTTCGGGCTGATCGAGTTCTACCTGCGGGCTCCCGGCGTCATGGGAGGGTCGCTGGCGAAAGCGCAGGAACAGGCGGCGGAGATTCGCAAGCGCGACGCCCTGCAGGGACACCGAGCCACGGGCCGCGTCGCCGAGCACGAGAAGTGGTACGACGCGGCGCGGGCGGAGTACGCCGCGGCGTTGAGAGACTTTCCCGAAAGGACCGAGCCGTACTACTGGATGGCGTCCTTCTACGAGCGCCGGAAGGACTACGGCCCCGCCTTCCAGATGTACGAAAAGCTCGTCGAGAACAAGACCGACGAATTCAACGCCTGCTACCAGATCGGCCGCGCGGCGGGCGTCTCGGGAGAGAACCTCGACCGCGGGGTCGAGTGCCTGAAGCGTTACCTCGGCCATGCGCCGGGCGCGGAGGACCCTTCGCTCGCGTGGGCGCACTACCGGCTTGGCGCCGTCTACGAGAAGAAGCGCGAGAGGGACCTCGCGAAGGCGGAATACAACACCGCGCTCTCCCTCGACCCGGGCCTGAGGGACGCGAGGCACGCGCTGGCGGCGATCAAGTAATCACGCGGCTCAGCCACGTAGATCCTTCGCTGCGCTTCGCGCTCGCTCAGGATGACAAGTCTTTTCGCCGCGCACGCACCATTGTCATCCTGAGTGAAGCGGAGCGGCCGAAGGATCTTCGGCGGTCAGCCGCGTTGGAATGACAATTACCGGATCGTGAGCAGCGCACCGGCAGAGTAGGCAGCGAACTCCGGGGCGTAGAGGGACTCGACTTGGGCGGGCGCCACGCGGAAGGTGCCGGCCATATTGGCTCGGAGGCGGTACTTGAAGGTGTACTCGCCGGCGGGGAGGGTCTCGAAGAAGAAGTTCGTCCCGGAATCGCGCGTCTCTTCGTACCACGAGATCCCGAGGTCCCACCGGTAGCGCGACAAGACGTTCTCGGGCTCCAGCCCCGCCGCCCGCGGGTCGCGAAGGTGGATGTACTCGGCGGAGTGCTTCGACCGCAGCGAGATCTGCACCTCGACCTCGTCGCCGGCGGCGAGCGTCATTCCTTCCGTCCACGGTTTCAGGACGAATCCGGAGGCGGTGCTCTCGCGCTTGAAGTAGCGGCGGGTCACGGAGAAGAAGTCTCCCCGCTCCTCCTGCGGAAGCTTCTCGGTCGAGAAGTGCCACGTCGCCGACGCGAAGGCGAGACCCTTGCCCTCCTTCTCGACGGTGACCGTGGAGGACGTCTTCGGATCGAGCTTGTCGCCGGGCACCACGACCTGGTTCCTCTTTCCGGTGTACTGGTCCGGCTCGAACGTGAAGGTGACCCTCTGGCTCCCGACCGCCACCGACACCGCCTCCCGGACCGAAAGCGCCCCCTCGGACTTCAGGTAGTGCGCCAGCGACGCGACGACCTCCGCCGTCGCCTTCGTAGACTTCCACTGGTTGAGCTTCTTGTTCAGGAAGAGCCATTGAACGATGCCGTCCCGGCGCGAATCGCGCGGGTCGAGCTCGGTCAGCGTGCGCAGGGCGAGCGCCTGCGTCTCGATCGTGTCGTTGTACCAGAGCCACGACCGGTCCTCGCGGGCCCAGTAGGTGCCCAGGTCCGGATCGGTCTTCGCCGAATCCATGACGCTGTCCCAGACGAGCTTCGAGTCCGCGGCGCGTCCCATCCGCTTCAGGACCAGGGCGAGCTGCGCCTTGGAGAACGGTGAATGTTCCTTCCAGTGCTTGAAGGAAAAATCCAGCAGCTTCTGCCGGTCCTCCGGGGAAAACGCCTTCGCGTACCAGGCGGGGTCGGGGTACGAGGAGAGCGTGTAGTTGACGAACGTCGCGTACTCCCAGCACCCGCCATGGGACATGCACCGTCCGAGGTCGTCGCGCACGTAGGACGCGACGTATCCCCACGCCCTCTCGACGGCGTCCCGCGGGGCGTCCGCGCCGAACTCCAGCGCATTGGCGAAGCCGTGGAGGATGTAGATCGTCATGTAGGGAGACGGCGGGCCGCCGGGCCACCAGGGGAATCCACCGGAGGAGGTCTGCGCTTTGAGCAGCTTCGCCAGGGCCGAGTCGCGCTCGGCCTGGGCGGCCCGGGGATCGAGGATCCGCACGATCTCGCCTCCGGTGTCCCTGCCGCCGCGCGACTCCTGGAGCCACGGCGTCTCCTCGAGCGCCATCTTGCGGTTCGGATCGAAGGAGTCGAAGGTCTCGAGGCGCGTCTCCCGCTTCGACATTTCCTGCGCCATCCTGGCCACGGCCGGGTAGTCGCGGAAGAGCGTCGAGACGATCGCGGTCGGGATGAACCGGTTGAGCGTCTGCTCGGTGCACTCGTAGGGGTAGTGGACGAGGTAAGGAAGCGCGTTCAACACCGAGTAGAAGAGCTGCGCGTCCACCGTGACGACGAGCTGCTCGTTGGTCCGCGAAGGATCGTCCCCCTTCGCCATGTCCTCGAAGCTCATCGTTCGCCGCGACCCGTCCTTCAGGCTCACGAACCTGGACTGCACCAGGTGCATCCGGCCGGGAAGGACCGGGACCGGGCGGAGCTCGCCGTCGGAGGTCTCGCCGGAAACTGCGGTGACCTTGAACGCATAGGTTCCGATGCGCCGGGGAGCCGCGAGCGTGAACGCGACGTCGGCCCCGCCTCCGGCGTCCGCCGTGAACGGCGCCGACGTTCCGCCGGCCGGCAGCCCGAATTCCACCGACGCGCTCGCATTGGTGTCGGCATCGAGGACCTCGATCGAGACGCGGCCGGACATCCTCGTCGCCGACGCGTTGTTGACGACCACCTTCAGCTGAGCCCTGTCGGACTCGCGCAGGAAGCGCGGCACGTACGGACGCACCATCAAGTCCTTGAAGCTTTTCGCTTCCTTCTCGACGGACCCCGCCTTCAGGTCGCGAGTCACCGCGTGGACCCAGACTTTCCACGACGTCACCGAATCAGGAACGGTGAACTCGAGTGCCGCCGTGCCCGTCGAATCGGCCAGGAGGTGGGGCATCCAGAAGGCCGTCTCCGCGAAATTGGACCGGAGCTCGGTCGCGGCGGCGGCGGACTGCGGCGGCGCCGCGGCGACATCCAGGGCCTCCTGTCGCTCCGCGACCGCCCCGGCCACGAATCCCCGCGCGGCGGCAGGCGCCGGAGCCTCGGCCAGGGCCGCGCCCTTCCTCAGGATCACGCCCCCGGAACCGCGCCGGCCCGGGCCTCCGATTCCATAGCTCTCGAGGAACTTCAGCCGGTCCGGCGTCGGGGGAGGCGGCAACGAAACAATCCCGTAGTCCTCGCTCGAGACCCACTGCGCGAACGCCTGTCCGACGCTCGCCCGCTCCACGCCGATCGAAGCGTGGTTGGGATACACCGACAGCGGATCGGGAGGCTGGTGCGGGACGAAGGAGTCCAGGCTGCGGTCGTACATGTACGCCAGCAGCTCCGCCGCGCCCGCTTCGGCCGAGCTGCCCGACGGCGCCTTGACCGTCACCCGCCAGGTCTCGGGGCTTGCTGGCCGCAGCCGGTCGCGGAAGGTCGAGAAGGAGATGTCGAGCTTCTTGTCGTCCCAGGGGACGAAGACGGTCTGCGTGACCGCGACGTACTGGTGGTCGCGAATCAGCGCGAGGCGCGCGCCGAACCCGCCGCGGTCCTTCTCGCCGACCGGGATCTCGACGATCGAGCTTTCCGAGCCCGTCAGCCGGCGCCGCTCGACTAAGTCGCCGTCGCGGAAGATTTCGAGCGTGACCGCCTGGCCCGGGATGCCCGACATCGCGAGAAGCCGCGCGACTCCGCCGGCGGGCACCGAGGAGGTTTCGGCCAGGAGGACTCCGGCGACCTTCAGCGGGGTCCGCCGGCCGGCCACGACGAAGTCCTTCGTCATTTCGAACGTCGCGCCGAGGTCGTCCGACGTTTCGTAGCGGAACCGGTAGGCGCCGGGCGGCAGGTCCGGCAGCGTCACTTTCGCCTCGCCCTTCGCGTCGTGGGACGCCGTCCCGCTCCCCCGCTCCTTCCCGTCCGGCCAGTCGCGCAGGATCGCCTCCAGCGCCGGCTGGCTGTCCCAGCGCGGGCGCTGCCGGTCGCCGGGCGTCGTGTAGCGGTCGAGGGACGGATCGACGGAAACCGGGAAGTCGGCCGGAAGCGCCGCCGCGCCGGGCTGCGCGATCTCCAGGACCCGCCAGGTCCCGGAGCCGGGCCGCGCACTGCCGTTCAAGTCGTGGCGCGAGACCGTCAGGACCACTGGCGCCCCTTCACGAAAGAAGGCTGTCTCCGAGCGCGCCTCGGCTTCGACTCCCACGAACCCCACGCGGAAGGTCCGCGTGTCCGAGCGCGTCTCGCCCCCCTCGTCCGTGACGTCGGCCACGGCGGCGTACCGGTACGTGATCCCCTTCTTTCCGGCGAGCCGCTCGTCGGCGGCCGGCGTGAACGTGACCTGGAAGGTGCCGTCGGCCGACAGAGCCCCGGAGCCCTGCGCGACGACTTCTTTGGCGGCGGGAGGCCGGTACCACATCCACCACCACGGAAACTCCGGCTCCCGCGTGACGCGCCAGATCGCCGAGCCTCGGGTCACCGGCAGGCCGAAGTAGTAGCGCGCGGACCCCGTGAGAACGACCGGGCGATTCAGGCGCGCCGTCCCCTCGATCTCCTTCCAGGCGACCTCGAAGGTCGGCCGCTTGTACTCCTCGACTCGCACCGGCGAGGAGCCCTGCGCGGAAGTCGTGATCCGCCACTCCCCGAGCACCCTGCCCGCGGGAACGCGGAATTCACCGGAGGCCGTGCCGTAGGAATTCGTCGAGGAAACCTTCGACTCGACCACCTGGCCGTTGGCGTCCACGAGCGACACGGTCACGGAAGAGCCCGTGAGGACCTCGAAGCGGCCGAGGTCGCGCCGCCCGTGGAAGACGAGGACTTTCCAGTCGATCGTCTGGCCGGGGCGGTAGATCGAGCGGTCGGCGTAGACGAGCGACTGCGTCGCGTCGGAGGGCTGAGGCCTGCCGTTCAACGAGAGGTAGTTGGCGTCGAGCGCGGCGTCCTTTCCCTTGCGGGCGAGAAGGAAGTACGAGACGCCCTCGCGCCCGGGCGCGTAGTCGAACTTCGCCAGCCCGTCGGGCCCGGTCGTCTTCGTCTCGACCGGCTGGTGGCGCCGGTTCCAGTCGAAACGGTACAGCGTGACCGCGGCGCCGCCGGCGGGCTCGCCCGTGTCGCCGGTCAGCACGCGGGCCTCGATCGCCGGCGTCTCGAGCCGGGTGACGAGGACCAGGTTGCCCACGAGGATGTTCGCCGAGACGATCCGATTCGACCGCGCCGAGAAATCCTCCTTCGCCGACGCGACGACGACGTAGAGGCCCGGCTGCGAGAGGGGCGGTGTCACGAAGGTCCGGTGCGGCTTGTAGTCGGGTGTCGCGGGAAGCCGGGCCGACCACTGGTCCACGGGAGGCGTCGAGAGAAGCTGCTTCGCCTCCTGCCCAGACGGCAGCAGGTTGTAGTCCGTCGCCGCCTCGACGCGGTGCGCGAGGTCCACCGGGTAGGCGCGGAAGTACAGCGCCGGAACGTTCTTGTGCGTCACCTGGAGCGAGCGCCGGCCGGGGGAGTCCTGCGACATCGCCGCGAGCTGGTAATCGGGCGCCTCGATCACCTGCGCGATCGCCCGGCAGCGGATCCCGCCGGGAGAGTTCGGATACGTCCTCTCTCCCTCGCGGGCCGCCGCGAGCGCCTCGACCAGGTTGTCGGGAGAGTCCTTCGACTGTCGGAGCTCCGCGAGCGTCGCCATTCCCATGGCCCACCACGGAAGGTTGCGGGCCGGGGCGAGCCGGCCCTCCAGGTCTTTCCGGATTGCCGCGCGATCGGCTTCGAGCGTGAAGGAGGCGTGGAGGCGCCGGAGCCTCTCCAGCCGGGCTTCGAGGGCCGCCTCACGCCGGCCCTCGTCCGCGTGCCACGACTCGTGGTCCCCCAGGACCGCGACCAGCTTCTCCAAAGGATGAGCGGCCGGGTCTTTCAAAAGGGCGGGCGAGGCCTGGCCCTGCGCCGCGAGGAGCTTTCCCAGCGGCAGGCGGCCGGCGGAAGCCGACTCGGCCGGCGACCAGCCCGAGGTATCCGCCAGGAGATCGGCGAAGAGGTAACTGACCGTGTCGCGCAGGGTGCCCCGGATCTCCGGCGGATAGTCGTTCTTCTCGAGATACTCCGAGATCCGGCCGACCGGGACCGCGCCGAGCTCTGCCCGGCGCTCCCAGGCGTCGAGGTAGGACTTCCGAGCTTCCTCGAAGATCTGCTCGCGCGTCCACGCCTTCAGGTCCGGGGAGAGCGTCTCGACGCGCTCGCGCTGGCCGATCTCCCAGGAGTACGCCCGCGAGTAGTTGACCAGCGCGTCGGCGTAGAGCAGGTCGAGCGTGACCCGGGAAAGGATTTCCTGAGGGTGCTTCTCCTCCCGCAGGAACCGGACCGCCGACTCGAAGCCGTGGAGCGCGGTCTCCATCTGGACGTGGCGGACGAGGGCGCGAGTCCAGTTCTCCTCGTCGCCCCGGGCGCGTGCCGCCGCGAGGATCGAGTCCACCTTCGCCAGCGCCTCGGCGAGCTTCTGCTCGGAGACCAGCCGGTCCACCTCCGCCCAGTCCGACGAGGTCGCGGGCACGGCGGCGGCCTTCCCCTTCGGCGGCTCGGCTGGATTCTTCACCGGTTTTCGCGGGGCGGTCTGGGTGAGGATGGCGCCCCCGCCCGAGGCCGCCGCCAGCAGGAGCACCAGGAAGTAGGACCTGACCCGGCCGGATTTGGACACGTCCGTCATTCTGTCAGCAAAGGACACTGCGCTCGGACTCCGGTTCCCGATAGACTTCCGGAGCGATGCCCGAAGGCCCCGAGATCGAGACCGACAAGCTCCAGGAAGAGATCCACGAGGAGATCGAGCACGAGGGGACACCACTCCTTCGAAAGATCGCGCTCTCGACGGCGCTCTTCGCCGCCATCGCCGCGATCGCGGCCCTGAAGGCAGGCGCCACCGTCAACACGGCGCTCGTCCTCAAGACCGAGGCGACGCGGCTCCAGGGCGAAGCGTCGGACCAGTGGGCTTACTACCAGGCCAAGGGGATCAAGGCGGCGACCGCGGAAGCATCGCGGACCGCCTGGCTCGCCATCGGCAAGGAGCCGCCTCCCGACTACGCCGAGAAGCAGAAGCGCTACCTGGAGGAGCAGAAGGACATCCAGGAGAAGGCGCGGGAGAAGGAGAAGCAGCGCGACGAGAAATCCCACGAGGCCGACGAGCTCCTCCATCACCACCACGGCTTCGCCAGCACGGTCGCCCTCTTCCAGGTGGCGATCGCGCTGGGAGCCGTCGCGGCATTGACCCAGAGCCGACCGGTCTGGGCGGGCTCGCTGGTGCTCGGAGGCGCCGCGACGGTCTTGTTCGTCCTGAACCTGCTCGTATGACTCCTTCCGGTGGGGCATCGGACTTGCACTACCGGCGCTTACAGTTGAAGGGAGGGGGAACCATGCGAAGCAACCGGATCCGGATCGGTCCCTGGCTGACCATGCTGGCCCTGGCGCTCCTCGTTTTCGAGGGGACCGCGTTCGCCGCCAAGGCCAAGAAACCGCTCGTCGATCTCAACACGGCAACCCAGAAGGAGCTGGAGGACCTCCCGGGCGTCGGCGAGGCGACGGCCAAGAAGATCATCGCCGGCCGACCCTACAAGTCGGTCTCGGACCTCGAGAAGGCCGGGGTACCCGCGAAGACCATCTCGAAGATCGAGAAACAGGTCACGGTCTCGGGAGGCGGCTCGTCGGCCTCGACGTCTTCGATGTCCTCATCGGCCTCGACCGCCTCGACGGCCTCGAAGTCGGCGCCGGCGAAGACAGAGAAAGCCGAGAAAACGGAGAAGGCCGCGCCGGCCGCCGCGATGGGCGCGAAGGTGGACCTGAACACGGCCTCGCAGAAGGAGCTCGAGGACCTGCCCGGCGTCGGGCCCGCGACCGCGAAGAAAATCATCGCCGGGCGGCCGTACTCGTCGGTGTCGGACCTGTCCCGCGCCGGCGTGAACAAGTCCACGATGGACAAGATCGGCGGCATGGTCACCGTCTCGGGGAAGGCCGCCGTGGCCGAAGCCGCTCCTCCGGCGAAACCGGCCGCGTCCGCGCCCGCCGCGCCGGCAACGGACACTTCGAAGTCGACGAGCTCTTCCTCGTCCAGCTCGAAGATGACCGCTTCGTCCACGTCCTCGAAGACAGCCGAGTCCGCCGCGGGAACGCCCCAGCAGCCGCCCGTCAAGGGGATGGTCTGGGTCAACACGGAAACGAAAGTCTTCCACCGCGAGGGAGACCACTGGTACGGCAACACCAAGCACGGCAAATTCATGACCGAAGCGGACGCCATCAAGGCCGGCTACCGCGAGAGCAAGCAGAAGACTTCCGCGAAGTGAGAAACTGACGGAAAAGGAGAAGGAGGTAGGCATGAAGAAGCTCACCACGTTCGTTTCCGCCCTCGTGATCCTGGCGCTCCTGGCGGCCCCCGTGTCCGCGGCGACCAAGACCTACCAGGTGACCGGCCCGGTCCTCGAGGTCACCGACACGATGATCGCGGTCCAGAAGGGGAAGGACCGCTGGGAGATCGCCCGCGACGCCTCCACCAAGGTCACCGGCGACCTGAAGGTCGGCGCGAAAGTGACGATCGAGTACCGGATGACCGCCACCACCGTGGAGGCGAAGGCGGAGAAGAGCTCCTCGACGAAGAAGAAGTGACAAAAGGGGCGCGAACGCGCCCCCTCTGTCATCCTGAGCGAGGCCGAAGGCCGGCGAAGGATCTACTCGACCGAGCCGCGTGATGACTTTTCTCGCGGCCTCTCCACCAAGATCCTTCCCTCGGCTTCGCTCGGGACTCGCTTCGCTTTCCTCGGGATGACAACGTCGCTGGCTTTCCTCGGGATGACAATGTCAATGGAAGTTGTGACTCGGGATCGTAGATCCCTCGGTCGCTTCGCTTTCCTCGGGATGACGGCGACGGAGCATTCGCTCTGCCGCCGTCACCTCGTTCAGCGGCCAGAACTTCTCTCCCTTGACGGAGAGGGTTCCGTCCTGCTTCTGTAACCGCCCCTCCACGATCAGCGTTCCGCACCCCACGATGACGGACCGGTTCTCCCGGAAGAGGTCCGGCCGCACGATCGCCTGGCACATCCCGGTCTCGTCCTCCAGTGTGAGGAAGACGAAGCCCTTCGCCGTTCCCGGCCGCTGGCGGACGATGACCGCGCCGGCGGTCTTGACGCGCTTGCCGTCGGGCAGCCGCGCCAGGTCCGCCGCCGAGAGGATCCCCTGCGCGGAGAGCCTTCGCCGCCAGTGCTCCATCAGGTGGGGGCCCGTCGTCATCTGGGTGGCGGCGTAGTCGGCGGCCGTCTCCTCCGGCGGCGTCATCGGTGTCAGAGGCGAGGGGTCGTCGGCGGGGAGCTTGTCCAGGAGAGGCCCGACCGGACGGGCGATCTTCGCGACCTGCCAGAGCGCTTCCCGCCTCGCCTTCCCGAAGCCGGCGAGCGCTCCGGCCTGCGCGAGCAGCGTCAGCTCGCCCGGCCGGAGCCGTGCGCGCCGCGCGAGGTCGCCTGCGTCGGAGAAAGGAGAGGCCGCCTGCTCATCCTCGATCCGCTTTCCGGTCGCCTCTCCGAGGCCGAGCACGAAGCGGAGCCCCAGCCGCACTCCCCTGCGCTCCCACCGGCACTTCCACCCCGAGCGGGCCACGTCGATCGGGAAGACCGGCGTCCCGTGGCGTTGCGCGTCCTTCACCAGCGTCGCCGGGTGATAGAAGCCCATCGGCCACGCGTTCAAGAGCGCGGTGAAGAACGCCGCCGGGTGGTGCGCCTTGAGAAACGCGCTCGCGTACGCGATCAGCGCGAAGGACGCCGCATGCGACTCCGGAAAGCCGTAGAGCGCGAAGGAAGTGATGGACTTGACGATCTGCTCCCGCGCCTCGGGGCCGATCCCGCGCTCCTCCATCCCGGCGCGCAGCCGCTTCTCGATCGACGACATCCGCTCCATCGACCGCTTGAACCCCATCGCCCGGCGCAGCTCTTCCGCCTCGCCGCCCGTGAAGCCCGCCGCGACCATCGCGATTCGCAGCAGCTGCTCCTGGAAGAGCGGGACGCCGAGTGTGCGCTTCAGGATCGGCTCGAGGCAGGGATGCGGGTACTCGACGGGCGCTCTCCCCTGCCGCCGGTCGAAGAAGGGACGGACCATGCCTCCCACGATCGGGCCCGGCCGGATGATCGCGACCTGCACGACGATGTCGTAGAACTTCGTCGGCGCGTTCCTCGGCAGCGACGCCATCTGCGCGCGGCTCTCGACCTGGAAAAGCCCCACGGTGTCCGCCTCGTTCAGCATCCTGTAGATCTTCGGGTCGTCCTGCGGCAGGTGCGCCAGGTCGATCTCCACGTTCTCGTGCGTCCGGATCGTCGGGATCGCCTCCTCGATCGCCGCGAGCATCCCCAGGCCGAGCAGGTCCACCTTGACGATCTCCATGTCCGCGCAGTCGTCCTTGTCCCACTGCACGACGACGCGCCCGGGCATGGACGCGGGCTCGAGCGGAACGACCTCGTCGAGCCTTCCCTTCGCGACGACCATGCCACCGGAGTGCTGCCCCAGGTGCCGCGGGAGGTTCTGGATCTGGAGGAAGAGACGAAGAAAATGTCTCGCGCGGACGTCGCCGGGATCGAGGCCGGCCGCGGCAGTCTCCTTTTCGAGCTCCTCGATCGGCTCGCGGATCTCTCCGAAGCTCCAGCCGCCCAGCTGCTTGGAGAGGTTGTCCACCTGGTCGGCCGAATAGCCCAGGGCCTTGGCGACCTCGCGCGCGGAGGAGCGGTCGCGGTACGTGATGACGTTGGCCGTCATGCCGGCGCCGCTCGGTCCGTACTTCTCGTAGACGTG
>DATFQY010000118.1:0-3247 GCA_035263845.1 Thermoanaerobaculia bacterium
AAGAAGAAGTCGAGCAACCCGGGGTTGCGCTTCTCGGCGAGAACGAACCACGGCGCGGAAACGATCAGGAACGCGGCAAGTGCGGGCCCGGCCAGGAGGGCGGAGAGGAACCGCGTTCGCCGCGAGACCGCGCACCAGAGAAGCAGGATGCCGCCGGGCAGGACGATGGCGACTAATCCCTTGGTCAGGAAGCCGCCCGCGGCGGCGAGGCCGGTCAGAAGCGACAGCGTCTTCCAGGGGTGCCGCGCCTCGCGCCGGGACAGCGTCGCTCGAGCGAGGAAAAGCGTGGCGGTGAAGAAGAACGTCAGCGGCGCGTCCGTCAGGTTCACGCGGGAGAAGACGAATCCCCACGGCGAGGCGAGGTAGAGAATCCCGGCGGCGAGTCCGATCTCGGCTCCCCAAGCGGCGGCGGTTCCGACCATGAGCACGAGAAGGGTTCCGAGGGAAAAGAGGCGCGACGGGAGGCGCGCGGCCCATGGGGTGGCGCCGAAGAGCCGCATGGACGCGGCGTTGGCCCAGTAGAGGAGCGGCGGCTTCTCGAAGTACGGGATGCCGTTCAGGCGCGGCGTGACGAAGTCGCCGGAGGCGAGCATCTCGCGCGGGATCTCGGCGTAGCGCGCCTCGTCCGGCTCGGCGAGCCAGGAGCCGGCGGGCTCGGTCCACACGGGCACTAGAAGCAGCAGCAGGGCCGCAAAGAGGAGCCAGCGCTCACGCGGGTTCACTTCGCGGCAGTCTAATCGCTGACCGTCGGACGGGAGTAGGTCCTTCGTCGCTTCGCTCCTCAGGATGACAAGGGGGACGCTCTCTCAGACGAACGAACTTGACCCTTGTCATCCTGAGCGCAGCGAAGGATCTACCCCGTTGCTGTAAGATTCCCGGGCTTTGTCTTCGGAGATTCGGAATCGGTGGGCGGTCGTCCTTGGCGCTTCTTCCGGGTTCGGGGAGGCGTGTTCGCTCGCGCTGGCGAAGGCGGGCTGGAACATCTTCGGCGTCCACCTCGACCGCAAGGCGACCCAGGCCAACGCGGACCGGATTGTCGCCGAGATCGCCTCCTCCGGCCGCCGCGCGGAGTTCTTCAACGTCAACGCGGCCGACGAGGCCAAGCGCGCGGAGGTCGTCGCCGCGATCAAGACGACCTGCGGCGAGGCGCCCCCGGAGTCCCGCGTCTCGGTCCTCCTCCACTCGCTCGCGTTCGGCACCTTGAAGCCCATGTTCGCCGAATCGCGCGAGGCGTCGATCTCCAAGGCGCAGCTGGAGATGACGCTCGACGTGATGGCGAACTCGCTCGTCTACTGGGCGCAGGACCTCCACTACGCCGGCCTTCTAGCGCCGGGCGCCCGGATCTTCGCGATGACTTCCGCCGGCGACCACATCGTCTGGCCGGCGTACGGAGCGGTCTCCGCCGCGAAATCCGCGCTCGAGTCCTATGTCCGCCAGCTCGCCGTGGAGCTCGCGCCGCACAAGGTGGCCGTCAACGCGCTGCGGGCGGGGGTCACCGACACGCCCGCCTTGCGCAAGATCCCCGGCAACGAAGAGCTGATCGAACGCGTCCGCAAGATGCATCCGGCCGGCCGCACGACGACTCCCGCCGACGTGGCCGGCGCGCTCGTCGCCCTCTGCTCCGACGGAGCCGGGTGGATCTCCGGCAACGTCATCGGGGTGGACGGCGCCGAAGACGTCGCCGGCGGAAAATAGATTGAGCCAAGAAACGAACTCGCCGGAACCCGAAATCCGAAATCCGAAATCCGAAATCCGAAACGCCTTCGATTTCGTCAAGGAGAAGGCCGGCATCCGCGAGTTCCGCCTGCGCGCCAACGGCCTGAAAGCGCTGCTGCTGCAGAACCGGGTCGCGCCCGTCGTGACGTTCGCCGTCGTCTACCACGTCGGGAGCCGCAACGAGGCGGTCGGACACACGGGCGCCACGCACCTTCTCGAGCACCTCATGTTCAAGGGCACGCCCGACTACAACCGAGAGAGCGGCACCGCCATCGCGGCGGTCCTCGAGGCGATGGGCGCGCGCTTCAACGCGACGACCTGGTTCGACCGGACCAACTACTACGAGACCCTCCCCTCCGCCAAGCTCGACGTCGCGATGAAGATCGAGTCCTCGCGGATGCGCGGGTCGCTCCTGCGCGACGAGGACCGGCAGCCGGAGATGACGGTCGTCCGCAACGAGTTCGAGCGCGGCGAGAACTCTCCCTTCCAGGTGCTCTACAAGCACACCTTCGCGACGGCGTTCCGCGAGCACCCGTACCACCACCCGACCATCGGCTGGCGAAGCGACATCGAGGGCGTGACGACGGAGAGGTTGAAGGAGTTCTACGACGTCTTCTACCACCCCAACAACGCCACCGCGCTCGTCATCGGGGACTTCGAGGAGGAGGACGGGCTGGCGATGCTCGACCGGCACTTCGGCGCAATCCCGCGCTCGCCGCTCCCGATCCCCGGGGTCCACACCGTCGAGCCTCCGCAGGAAGGGGAGCGCCGCTTCGTCGTCCGCCGCACGGGCCAGGTCGCCTGGAGCGGGCTGGCGTGGCGGACGGTGCAGGCCCTCCATCCCGATACGCACGCGCTCGCGGTTCTCGGCAACATCCTGGGCGGGGGACTGACGTCCCGGCTCTACCAGGCGCTCGTCGAGAAGAGCCTCGCGCTCTCCGTGACGGTCGTTCCGTGGCAGCTCCGGGACCCGGCGCTCTTCTCCATCTTCGCTCCGGTGCGGCCGGGAGTCGAGCCGTCGACGGTCGAATCCGTGATCCGCGAGGAGGCCGCGAGGATCGGACGGGAGGGGGCGACCGGGGCCGAGGTGGAGAAGGCGCGCAACCAGATCGAGGCGGAGGTCATCTTCGATCGCGACTCGACTGACCAGGTCGCCGCGTCGCTGTCGGAGGCGATCGCCGCCGCGGACTGGGAGTGGTACGCCGACTACCCGGCGGCCGTCCGACGAGTCACCGTCGAAGACGTCGGGCGGGTGGCACGAACGTACCTCCTCGACGACAGCCTGACCGCCGGCGTCTTCCTGCCGAAGGAGATCAGCGGCGAGGCTCCCGCACCTCCGCCGGGTCCGGTGGACAGCGAAGGGCACGAGGAGGAGGGTTGAGCTCGGGGGAGAGAGAAACCCGCCGCGCGGCCGCGGTCATCGATCACGCCGCGCGCCGCCGCGTCCCGTTCGCCGAGTCGGTCCACCGCAGGACTCTCGGGAGCGGGGCGCGGCTCTTCGTGCTCGAGAACCACTTCAACCCGACGGTCG
>DATFQY010000119.1:0-34093 GCA_035263845.1 Thermoanaerobaculia bacterium
CAACGCGGAGACGGCGAGGACGCCCTGGTCGCCGCGATCCCGAAAGCCGCCTCTCCGGAGCCCCGCGCCGCGATGCTCCAGTCGCTCTGGAGGTACTCGGACTCCGCCAGCGCCGCGGCCGCCACGCCGTACGCCTCGGACCCCGATCCGAAGGTGCGCGCGGCGGCGGTCTATTCCCTCTCCCGCAAGCCGATCGAGAGCTCGCAGGCGGTCCTGACGACGGCGCTCTCGTCGACCGACGCCGATTCCGCCGCGATGGCGGCCCGGGCTCTGGGCATCCTCGGGAAAAAGGAGGCGATCGGGCCGCTCGGCGCCGCGCTCGACAGCGGCAGAACGCCCCTCGTCGTCAACTCGCTGGTCGCCCTCGAGGCGATCCTCGAGAAGAACCCGGGAACCGGCGTCACGGACGACCGCAAGGCGAAGATCCTCGCGTTCGCCGGCGACGCCAACGGCAACCTCGCCGTTCCCGCTCTCGTCCTGCTGCGCCAGTTCGAGGCGACGGACCGCGACGTCCGGCAGCGGCTCTGGTCCATCGCCCTGACCGGCGAGGGGCGCCGCCGGCAGGTCGCCCTCGTTTCCGTGATCGCGGCCCTGCGCGAGCGCGCGAAGGAGGCCCTCGACCGGGCGTCCCAGGCTCCCGATCCCACCGTCCGAGCGGCCGCGGCGGAGGCGCTCGCGTTTCTTCCATCGGCGGCCGCGAGGCCTTACCGCCAGCAGCTCGCCGGCGACAAGGAGGTCCTCGTGCGCCTGGCGGTCCTCTCGAACCTGAAGGGACCGGCGGCGGTGCGGGAGAACCGGGACCTGGTGAACTCCGCCCTGACGGACCCGGACCCCGGGGTCCGCGCGGCGGCGGTGGAAGCGCTGGGCCAGCTCGACGACGCCTCGATCCTGCCCCTCGTCTCGGACGCGCTGACCCGCTCGGCGGCGGACGCGTCGCCGGATGTTGCGATCGCGGCGATCGGGATCTGCGAGAAGCTCCGCTCCGCGGCGCCGGCTCGCGCGATCGTGGAGGCGGCCTACAAGTCGCCCAAGACCCTGGTCGCGCGCCTGGCGCGCCGGTCGCTCGTCCTGGCGTTCCGGGCCGACCGCGCCTCGCTGCCGGCGCCGGAGTACAAGCCCGGCCGCTCGGCGGCGGACTACGCGGCAACCCTGGCGGGAGCGCGCAAATCGCTCACGGCGCGCGTCGAGACCGCCCGGGGCGAGTTCACCATTCGCTTCGCCGGCCGCGAGGCTCCGATGACCGTGGCCAACTTCGTCAAGCTCGCGCGGGCGAAGTACTTCGACGGCGTTCCCATCCACCGCGTCGTTCCCAACTTCGTCATCCAGGACGGCGATCCCACGGGCACGGGCAACGGCGGGCCGGGATTCGAGATCCGCGACGAGCTCAGCCCGCTGCCGTACGACCGCGGAACGGTCGGGATGGCTCTGTCCGGCCCCGACACCGGCGGCAGCCAGTGGTTCGTGACCCACTCGCCGCAGCCGCACCTGAATTCCCTCTACACCGTCTTCGGACAGATCGCGTCGGGCCAGGACGTCGTGGACCGCATCGAGCAGGGCGACCGCATCACGCGGGTCACGGTGACGGAGAGTCCATAGTCCCTCGCGCTCTCCAGCTCCTCGGCCTCGTCGTCACCGGCGTCGGGTTCTTCACCGGCGTGCTCGGCGGGAACACGAGGCTGGAGCTCGCGCTGCTCGCGGTCGGCGCCGCGATCTTCTTCCTCGGCCGAGCGCTCCGGAAGAAGTGAAAAATTCCTGCTAGACTCCGCGTCGGCCTCCGAGGGCACGGATATGTCCACACGGGAAAACGCAGAGCTCCCCGCGGGCGGTGTCGTCCTCGTCACGCACGCGCTGCCCGAGCCGTCGCTCTCGACGCTCGAGCCCGAGTTCGAGGTCCGCGTTCTCGGTTACCGTCCCGACGAGGAACAGCTCGCGCGCGAAGTCGCGCGGGCGGACCCCGACGCCCTGATCACGCTCGTCACCGACCCCGTGACCGAGGCAGTGCTGCGGGCCGGCAAGCGTCTCAAGATCGTCGGCCAGTACGGCGTCGGCGTAGACAACATCGATCGCGCTGCGGCCGCGGCCTGCGGCATCGTCGTGACCAACACGCCCAACGTGCTGACCGACGCGACCGCGGACCTGACCATTGCCCTGCTCCTCGCGCTGGCGCGCCGCATCGTCGAGGGCGACCGGATGGTTCGGGAAGGGCGCTTCGCCGGATGGGAGCCGGAGCTGCTGCTGGGAACGGACCTGAAAGGAAAGACCTTCGGGGTGCTGGGCCCCGGGCGCATCGGACGCGCGGTCACCCGGCGGGCGCGGGCCTTCGGGATGACGGTCCTGGGTTGCGGCCGCTCCCCCCGCGACGAGGGGGATCCGGACGATCCGCCGCGGGTCTCCTTCGACGAACTGCTGCGCCGGAGCGACATCGTCTCCATCCACCTCCCGCTGAACGACGAGACCCGGGGCCTCTTCGACGCCGACCGGCTCTCGAAGATGAAGACGGGGAGCTGGCTGCTCAACACGTCGCGCGGGCCGATCGTCGAGGAAGCGGCGTTGGTGCAGGCGCTCGAGTCCGCGCAACTCGCGGGGGCGGGGCTGGACGTCTTCGAGAGCGAGCCCTCCGTCCATCCGGGCCTTCTCGCTAGCGACCGCGTGGTGCTGATGCCCCACGCGGGGAGCGCGACGCTGGAGACCCGCCGCGAAATGGCGCGGATGGTCGTCGAGGACGTGCGGCGGGTGCTGTCCGGGGAGCGGCCCGTGCGCGCCGTGCCGCCGGAGTCCGGCCGCGAACGGCTGAGGGCGGAGATTTGAGGCGGCGGCCGGTTCGCCCTCTCGTCTCCCTGGAGGCGGCGAGCGACGGCCTGCTGCGCCGGATGGCGAAGGGCGACAACGCGCTGGCGTGGATCCGGGCGAGGTGGGACCGCATCGTCGGCGAGCCGCTCTCCCGCAAGATCGAGCCCGTCGCCTTGAACGGCCGACGCCTCACCCTGAAGCTCCTCGATCCAGCCTGGAAAAAACCCGTCGAAGCGACCCTCCCGGAACTGGAAAGGAAACTCGCGTACGAGGTCCCCGAGGTTCAGCCGAAAGTGCTGCTCCGATAAAAACCTTCCCGCCCCGATCACAAATCAAGAACAACTTGGCTCGGTCCTTGCTCTTTGCTCATCGAGCGCTTCGAAGCGCTTCGAGGAGAACGGCCTTGGACCAGGGCGAGACCATTTACGCATTCCGATCCGACGGCATCATCAAGATCATCCGCAGGCTCGACGCCGCGACGGCGATGGCGCGCGCCCTCGAGCAGTGTCTGACCGCGCTCGTCGGAGTCGGGGACCGGCGGGAGGCGGAGGGGGAGATCTTGAAAGCGCTCGCCGCGTGGGAGGAGGCTTGCCGCCCCGGCCACGTCCCCGCGCTGGTTCCGCGCGGCGAAAGTTAACTCTTACGCGTAGAGGCCGCGCACCATCGTGTCGTGCGCGACGCGCGAGATCCCGAGCATGTAGGCCGCGATCCGGTGGCTCACGCCATACTTCTCCGCCATGTTCGCCACGTCGGTGAAGGACTGGACCATGATGTCCTCGAGCCGCTCGTTGACCTCCTGCTCGCGCCAGAAGAAGCCTGCGCGGTCCTGGACCCACTCGAAGTAGGACACGGTGACGCCGCCGGCGTTGGCGAGGATGTCCGGGACCACGAGGATCCCCTTCTGATTCAGGATCTCGTCGGCGCGCTGGGTCGTCGGACCATTGGCGCCCTCGACGATGATCTTCGCCTTGATGTTGCCGGCATTACGCCCGCGGATCTGGTTCTCGTTGGCGGCCGGGATGAGGATGTCGCAGGGAAGCTCCAGCAGCTCCGCGTTCGTCACTCTCTCCGGGGCGTCGAAGCCCTCGAAGGAGCGGGCCTTCTCGTAGTGCTTGAGCAGCGCCGGAACGTCCAGCCCGTTCTCGTCGTGGATTCCGCCGTTGATGTCCGAGACGCCGACGATCTTCGCGCCGGCGTCGCTGCACATCCGCGCCGCGATCGAGCCGACGTTGCCGAAGCCCTGCACGACGATGCGCGCGGAGCCGAGAGTGAACCCTCGCAGCGGGGCCGCCTCTCGACAGATCAGCATCAGTCCGCGCCCGGTCGCCTCGACCCGGCCCCGCGACCCTCCGAGAGACAGCGGCTTACCGGTCACGACCGACGTGACCGTGTGCCGCGCGTGCATCGAGAAGGTATCCATGACCCACGCCATCGTCTGGGGATTTGTCCCCATGTCCGGCGCGGGCACGTCCTTCTCCGGCCCGAACTGGTCCATCAGCTCGGCCGTGTAGCGGCGGGTGATCCGCTCGATCTCGCCCCGCGACAGCGAGCCGGGATCGCAGATGACCCCTCCCTTGGCGCCGCCGAAGGGGATGTTGACGACCGCGCACTTCCAGGTCATCCACGCGGCCAGGGCACGGACCTCGTCCAAGGTGACGTGCTTGTCGTACCGGATGCCGCCCTTGCCAGGTCCGCGGGCGATGTTGTGGAGGACGCGGTACCCGATGAAGACCTCGATCCTTCCGTCGTCCATGACGACCGGGATCGAAACCTTGGTTTCCCGGACCGGCTCGCGAAGCACCTTGTAGAGGCCGGGGTCGAGCCCCAGCTTCTGGGCCGCGACGTCGAACCGCGACATCATCTCCTCGAAGGGGCTCGCGGAGTCCACTCCCTGGGGCGAGCTTCCGATCGTGGGGAACTTCGGTTCGGCGACCTGGGTCACGCTGCCTCCTCGGCCGGAGAAGCTCCCGGCTCCAATTACAATGGGTGCCGGATTGTAATGGATTGAGCGACGACACCTCGGGGGACCGGACGGACCCCCTGCCCGACGAGGAGCTGGTCGCGCGCGTCCTCGCCGGCCGGGAAGAATGCTTCGAGGTGCTCGTCCGCCGTTATCAGTCCCGTGTCGTCGCCCACGTCGCCCGGATGGTTGGAAGCCGCGAGGACGCCATGGACCTGGCGCAGGAGATCTTCCTGAAGGTCTTCGGGGCGCTCGACCGGTACAACCCCTCCTTCAAGTTCTCCACGTGGCTCTTCCGGATCGCCGGAAACGCCGCGATCGATCACCTCCGCAAGCGCCGGCCCCGGACGATTCCCCTGGAGGCTCCGGACTCGGAAGGGAAGATGTCCCCTGTGGAGTACAAGAGCCATGACATGGACCCGTACGGAGAGCTTCGCAACGTGGAGCGGGGAAGCGCGATCGCCCGGGCGATCGCGGCCCTGCCCGTAGAATTCCGGGAACTCATTACGCTGCGGCACTTTGGAGGGCTTTCCTACGAGCAGATCGCCGAGATCAAGCAGATGCCGCTCGGGACGGTCAAGAACAAACTCTTTCGCGCCAGAGCCGTATTGAAGGACAGGTTGTCGGGAGAACTGACGTGAACGCTTGCCGCCGCCCTCTGGATCCGATCGACGCCGAGGCGCTCGCCTCGGGGGCGGAGCCGGTCTACGCCGCCGACGCCGGTGAGCACGTCCGGGAATGCCCGTCCTGCGCTGCGGCGGTCTCGGAGGCCGCGGCCCTCGTTGAATCCCTCGACCGGATCGGAGGCCTCTCCTCCGAGCGGCCCGCCGACGGGCTGGACCTGGCATCCGGAGTCCTTCGCCTTCGCCCGTTCTCCCGGCGCGAGCGCCTGGACCTGTCGCTCTGGAGCGGCCCGTGGCTCTCCGCCGCCGGGCTGTTCTTTGCCGGCCTCCTCCTGCTGGCCCTGCCCGGGCTCAGGGCGGGGGACCAGGCCGGGCTCTTCGCCGCCGCCCTCGCCCCGGCCGCCGCCCTGGTGAGGGCCGTGTCGCGGTCTCTGGCGGAGATCCTCGCGGCGGGTCCGTCCGGGCTGGAGGCGCTCTCCTTGGCCCTGCGCGGACAGGCTGCCCTCGGGCTCGCGGGTCTGCTTCTTCTCGCCCCGATCGCGTGGGGCGTCAGACGCGCCGTCGCCCGGGAGCGGCGGTGATCCCGGCCGGGATCCTGTTCTTCGCGGCCACGACCGCCGCGCCCGCCGTCACCGCCTTCGCCCGGGACGTCGAGGTCCGGGAGCGCACGAGCCGCGTCGTCGCCGTCCTGTCCAACGTGCGGATCGCTTCGCCGGTTTCCGGAGACGTCATCGTGTGGGGCGGAGACGTGACGCTGCTTCCGACGGGATCGGTGGACGGCAACCTCTCCGTGTTCGGCGGCTCCCTCGCTTCGCCTCCGGGCAGGCCGCTCGCGGTGGGAGGCGTGGTCTCCACACCGGGAACGCTGCTGCGCCTCTACCTCGACGAGATGCACCGCGCGCCGTGGCGCGAGGGAGCGCCGGCGCTCCTCTCCCGCGGCATCCGCCTCATCGCTCTGTCGGCGTGGCTCGCGGTCAGCCTGGTCCTGCTCTTTCTCTTCTCCTCCCCCTTTGCGCGGGCCGCCGCCTCGGCCGAGCGCGACTGGACGCGCACGCTCCTGGCGGGCGCGCTCGGCGTGCTGACGATCCTGCTGGCCACGGTCGCCGCGCTGGCGCTTCTGCCCGGCTCGGTCTCGGTCCCCCTCGCGATCCTCCTCGGGGCTTTCGCGGTCGCGGCCAAGGTCTTCGGGATGAGCGCGCTCTTTCTTCTGCTCGGCCAGAAGATCGTGCGCAGCGTCGCTCCGGACCGCCGCCCCGCCGCCCTAGCCTCGGGGCTGGCGGTTCTCGGGCTCATCTCGCTCGTTCCGTTCGTCGGTCCCGTGATCTGGAGCGCCGCCTCGGTCGCCGCCGTCGGCGTCGCCCTGCTCTCGCGTTTCGGGACACCACGCTTTCGCGTGGTTTTGTAGCGGCCGCTCGACGCGGCCGGAAGAGAGCAGGCGGGACTTCCGTCGCGACGCTCTCGGCGATACGCAGCTTCTCTACCACGCCTTTCTGGTTTGCAATAGAGTCGCGGCGTGAACGTCCGCACAATCGGCGTGGTCGGAGCGGGCCAGATGGGCAGCGGCATCGCCCACGTCGCGGCGGCCTGCGGCTTCCAGGTTCTGCTGTCGGACGTCGAGACCTCGTACCTGGAGAAGGGCTTGGGCACGATCGCCCGGAACCTCGACCGCGAGGTCGCGAAGGGAAAGCGAACGGAGCGGGACAAAGAGGCCGCGCTCGGCCGTATCACGACCTCGACTGTCCTTTCGGGATTCGCCGAGTCCGACGTCGTGATCGAGGCGGTCGTCGAGGACGAGGCCGTCAAGGCGGACTTGCTCCGGAAGCTCGACTCGATCTGCCCGCCGACGACGATCCTCGCGTCGAACACCTCCTCGATCTCGATCACGCGGCTGGCCGGAACGACGGGGCGGCCCGAGCGGTTCATCGGAATGCATTTCATGAACCCGGTCCCCTTGATGGCGCTGGTCGAGGTGATCCGCGGGATCGCCACGTCGGACGAGACCGCCTCGGCCACGCAGGAGCTGGCGAAGAGGCTGGGCAAGACTCCGCTCCTCTGCAACGATTCCCCCGGCTTCGTCTCCAACCGGGTCCTGATGCCAATGATCAACGAGGCCATCGAGTGCCTGCGGGAGGGCGTTGCCAGCCGGGAGGCGATCGACGGGATCATGAAGCTCGGGATGAACCACCCGATGGGGCCCCTGGCGCTGGCCGACTTCGTCGGCCTCGACACGTGCCTGGCGATCCTGCGAGTCCTCCAGGACGGCTTCGGCGATCCGCGCTACCGACCCAGCCCGCTGCTGGTGAAGATGGTGGACGCCGGCTGGCTCGGCAAGAAATCCGGCCGCGGTTTTTACGAGTATTGACCCTCATGTTTTGCCAGAGCTGCGGCGCCCGCAATCCCGACGACGAGGAGTTCTGCACCCGCTGCCACTCCAAGCTCCTGGTCCTCTCCGGCGTGGGCGTCGTCGAGGACGCGGCCGAGACCCCCGAGGAGATCCCCTTCGACGAGCACCTGCTCGAGCGGATCTCGACGCTCGAGGACGTCGTCAAGCGCACCGGGGACGCCGTCAAGACGCTCTTCGAGTCCCTGGGGAACCTCGAGAAGAACCTGTTCGTGGCCCACACCGGCATCCTCGCGCTCCAGGAGACTCTCGAGCGCCGCGGCGCGATCCGCACCCAGGAGGTCCTCGATCTCTGGGAGACCAAGATGGACGAGCGGATGCAGGCGGTCGAGAAGAAGGACCGCTTCCTGGAGCGCCGTGATCGCATCATCGCCCGCTACTCGGGCGAGGACCGGGAGTCTTTCCTGCAGCGCCTCCGGGCGGCCGAGTTCGCCATCCTGGCGCTCGACGCGGACCGGGGGGTGCGCCTGCTCGAGGAGCTGTCGAAGTCGGACCGTGACAACGTCGAGCTGGCGTTCTACCTCGCGGAGACGTTCTTTTCGGCCGGAGATCTCGAGCGCGCCGCCGGCTACTTCCGGCGCATCCTCGCGATCGAGCCCAACCACTTCGAGTCGCTCGTCTACTCGGGCATCGCGGCGTCGGAGCGGGGCGAGACGGAGACCGCGGAGAGCCTGCTCAAGCGCGCCCTCGAGAGAAAGTCCGACGCGTTCCTCCCGCACTTCGCCCTGGGAGCGCTCTATGCGAACACGTCGCGCTGGGGCGACGCCGAAGGGGAGCTGACGCGGGCGCTCGAGGCGGCCCCGGTCCCGGCCGCGCACGTTCTCCTCGGAACGGTCCTGCGGGAAAAGGGGGACATCGCAAGGGCGATCCACGAGTTCGAGGAGGCGCGGCGCCTCCAGCCGGACTCCGAGGAGGCCGCCTTCCAGCTCGGCCTCTGCTACCTCGAAAAGAACAGGGCCCGCCGCGCGCTCGAATGCTTCCAGCAGGCGCTGGAGAAGAACCCCCGCCGGCTGGAGTACCAGGAGGCGGTGAGGCTGCTCGAGCGGCGCCGCCGCTACGCCCTCCCTCGCGTGGACGGGCCCGGCGCGGCCGCGTATCACGAAGCGGAGGAGGAGGTCTCGCGCGGATCGCTTCACCGCGCCCACGAGCTCTACCGCAAGGCGCTCGCCGAGGAGCCGGGCAACTCCACGATCCGGATCTCCTTCGCCCTCATCTCCGCGTCGCTGGGGTTGTGGAAGGAGGCGATCGCCGCCTGCCGGCAGGTCCTCTCGGGCGAGCCGGAAGACGTCGTCGCCGCCGCCGCCTGCTCGACGCTCGCCGAGGCCCTGCGCGCCGAAGGGAGGCCCAAGGAGGCGATCCGGTTCGTCCGGGACTTCCTGGAGAAGCACCCGTCGAAGACCTCCCGCGCGATCGCCTATTACGAGCTCGCGACGACGCTCGCCGAAGGCGACGACGACCTCGACTCCGCCCTCGACTACGCGGGCCGGGCGCTCTCCGAGGCCCCGGACGAGTTGAAGCCGTACCCGCTGGCGACCCTCGGCTGGGTCCACTACAAGAGGCGCGAGTTCGACCGGGCGATCGACTGCCTGCGCCGCTCGAGCGAGCGGGCGGCCCAGCCGACGACGTTCCATCACCTGGGCATGGCGTACCTCGCCGCCGGAAAGCCCGAGGAGGCCAAGGCGGCCTTCAGCAAGGCCAAGACGGTCGCCCGCGGAGGCACGCTCGAGGACCGGATGCTCCACCAGGTCCGCTCCAACATCCGCCTCGTCGAAAAGGTCGGAACGCGGAAGAAGGAGCCGGCCCCGACGTCCCGGAAGTAGCGGCCCGCTCCTGATCCGGACGCATCAGACCGGCTACGCGCCCTGATGTATCTTCACCGCTTCTCATGCGGTGGTCGAAGTACTTCCTCCAGACAGTCCGGGAGGTCCCCGGGGACGCGGAGGCGGTGTCGCACATCCTGCTGGCGCGGGCGGGGATGATCCGCCGGGTCTCGGGGGGAATGTACTCGCTGACCCCGCTGGGGCTGCGGTCCCACCGCAAGACCGAGACGATCGTCCGCGAGGAGATGGATCGCGCCGGCTGCCTGGAGGTGGAGGTCCCGATCCTCCAGCCCCGCGAGCTCTGGGAGGAGAGCGGCCGGTGGGAGCGGTACACCTCCGACGAGCTCCTCTTCCACTTGAAGGACCGCAAGGGGGGCGAGTACTGCCTCGCTCCCACCGCGGAGGAAGCCGTCACGACGATGGTGAAGTTCGGGGTGAACTCCTACCGGCAGCTCCCCGTCACGCTGTACCAGATCCGGACGAAATTCCGCGACGAGATCCGTCCCCGCTTCGGCCTGATGCGCGGCCGCGAGTTCCTGATGTACGACGGCTACTCCTTCGACGCAGACCAGGCCGGCCTCGACCGCTCCTACAAGGCCCAGGACGCCGCGTACCGGCGGATCTTCGATCGCTGCGGCCTCGAGTTCACCGTCGTGCAGGCGGACTCCGGGGCGATCGGCGGCCGCGACTCGGAGGAGTTCATGGTGCTGGCCGACACGGGCGAGGACGCCGTCGTCCGGTGCGCCTCCTGCGGCTACGGCGCCAACGTCGAGAAGGCGGAGACCGGCCGGCGGACGAGCCCCTGGGAGGAGGAGACGGCGGTCCGGATGGAGGACGTCTCGACGCCGGGCAAGGGCTCCATCGAGGAGGTCGTCGAGTTTCTCGGGATCACCCCCTCCCGGATGATCAAGTGCCTTGTTTACGAAACGGAGAAGGGCTACGCCGTCGCCCTCCTTCGCGGCGACCTCGACGTCAACGAGATCACGCTCCAGCGCGCGCTCGGCGTCGAGCACGCCACGCTCGCGTCCGAGGAGAAGGTCGAGAAGGCCACGGGCGCCCCCGTCGGCTTCGTTGGCCCGCACCGGCTGCCCAAGGGGCTGCGCGTCGTCGCCGACGAGTCCGTCCGTGGAGCGGTCAACGCGGTTACCGGAGCGGGCAAGCGGGACTACCACGTCGTGGGCCTGTCGCTGGACCGAGACGCGAAGGTCACCGAGTGGGCGGTCTTCGCGAAGGCCCGGGCCGGTGATCCCTGCCCGCGCTGCGGCAAGCCCCTGGACCTCGCCCGCGGGATCGAGGTCGGGCACATCTTCAAGCTCGGGACGAAGTACTCCGCCGCGTTGAAGTGCGACTACACCGACGAGAAGGGGGAGAGCCACCCGGCCGTGATGGGCACCTACGGCATCGGGGTCGGCCGCACCATGGCGGCCGCCGTCGAGCAGCACCACGACTCCGACGGGATCGTCTGGCCGCTGGCGCTGGCGCCCTTCGAGATCGAGATCGTGTCGCTGAACCCGGCCGACGCCGGCGCTCGCGAGGCGGCCGACGCGTTCTACGAGGAGGCCCTCGCCGCCGGGCTGGACGTCTTCTACGACGACCGCGACGAGAGGCCCGGGGTGAAGTTCAAGGACGCGGACCTGCTCGGCTTCCCGATCCGCGTCAACGTCGGCGGCCGCGCGTTGAAAGACGGCAACGTCGAAGTCGTCTCGCGCCGCGACAAGTCGGTGCGCGCGGTCGCGCGGGCCGAGGCCGTGGAGGCGGTCCGCCGGCTGCGCCGCGAGCTGGGAGGCGACTCTTGAGGAAGATCACCCGCGAGGAGGCCCTGGAGTTCCACTCTCGCGGCCGCAAGGGAAAGATCGAGGTCGTCTCCACCAAGCCCTGCCGCACCCAGGAGGACCTCTCGCTCGCCTACAGCCCCGGCGTCGCGGAGCCCTGCCTCGCCATCGCCGAGGACCCCGACCGGGTCTACGACTACACGGCCAAGGGGAACCTCGTCGCGGTCATCTCCAACGGGACCGCGGTGCTCGGGCTCGGCAACATCGGCCCGCTCGCGGCCAAGCCGGTCATGGAGGGGAAGGGGATCCTCTTCAAGCGGTTCGCCGACATCGACGTGTTCGACATCGAGATCGGCTCGGAGGACCCGCGCGTCGTCATCGAGACCGTCGCGGCGATCTCGCCGACGTTCGGGGGCATCAACCTGGAGGACATCAAGGCGCCCGAGTGCTTCGACATCGAGGAGGAGCTGAAGCGCCGGCTCCAGATCCCCGTGTTCCACGACGACCAGCACGGCACCGCGATCATCTCGGCCGCCGCCTTGCTCAACGCCCTGGAGCTCGTCGGCAAGAAGATCGACGAGGTCAAGGTCGTCTTCGCGGGGGCGGGCGCCTCGGCGATCGCCTGCGCCAGGCTCTACCTCTCCTACGGCGTGAAGAAGGAGAACCTGCGCCTCGTGGACCGCACCGGCGTCCTCTACACGGGCCGGGCGGACGTCAACAAATACAAGAAGCTCTTCGAGGTAGACACGAAGGAGCGGACGCTGGCCGACGCCCTCGTCGGGGCGGACGTCTTCGTCGGGCTCTCGACGAAGGGGACCGTGACCGGCGAGATGCTCAAGCCGATGGCGCGCGACCCCATCGTCTTCGCGCTCGCCAATCCGGACCCCGAGATCACTCCCGAGGAGGCGAAGGCGTCGCGGCCCGACGTCATCACGGCGACGGGCCGCAGCGACTATCCCAACCAGGTCAACAACGTCCTCGGCTTCCCGTTCATCTTCCGCGGGGCGCTCGACGTGCGGGCCCGCGAGATCAACGAGGCGATGAAGATGGCGGCTTCGAAGGCTCTCGCCTCGCTCGCCAAGATGGACGTGCCCGACTCCGTCTCGAAGGCCTACGGAGGCCAGACCTTCCGCTTCGGCCGCGAGTACCTGATCCCCAAGCCGTTCGACTTCCGGGTCCTGCTGTGGGTCGCCCCGGCCGTCGCGGAGGCGGCGATGGCCTCGGGCGTGGCGCGCAAGCCGATCACCGATATGAGCGCGTACCTGCGCAAGCTCGAGGCGACCCTGTCGCGCTCGCGCGAGGTCATGAGCGTCGTCATCGAGAAGGCGCGCCAGGACCCCAGGCGGATCGTCTTCCCGGAAGGGGAGCATCCCAAGATCCTCCGGGCCGCCAAGATCCTGGCCGAGGAGGGGATCTGCCATCCGATCCTGCTCGCCCGCGACAAGGAGGCCGAGAGGATGGCGAAGGACCTGCAGGTCCCGCTGGACAAGGTCCAGCTCATCCTGAGCGAGGTCTCCGAAAAGCTCCCGGGCTACGCGAAGCGGCTGCTCGACCTTCGCCGGCGGCGCGGGGTGACCGAGGAATCCGCCGCGAGGCTCGTGCGGATCCGCAACGTCTTCGCCCCCCTGATGCTCGACGCGGGGGACGCCGACGGCGTCATCTCGGGTCTGACGCAGTCCTATCCCGACACGATCCGCCCGGCCCTCCAGATCGTCGGCACGGCGCCGGGGGTCCGGCGGGTCTCGGGCCTCTACATCCTGATGCTCAAGGACCAGACGTTCTTCTTTGCCGACACGACGGTCAACATCGACCCGACGGCCGAGGAGCTGGCGGAGATCGCGCTGCTGACGGCCGACGCCGTCCGGCGCTTCGACATCGAGCCGCGCCTCGCGCTGATCTCCTTCTCCAACTTCGGCTCGAACACGCACGCCAGCGCGGCCAAGGCTGGGCGCGCGGTCGAGCTGATCCGGGCCGCCCGTCCGAACCTCCCGGTGGACGGCGAGATGCAGGCGGACTTCGCGGTGGTGCCCGAGATGCTGGAGGCGAACTACCCGTGGGCGAGCGTGCGCCGCCCCAACATCCTGATCTTCTCCAACCTCGAGGCGGCCAATGCGGCCTACAAGCTGGTGTGGCGGCTGGCAGGGGCCGAGGCGATCGGGCCGATCCTCCTGGGGATGGCCAAGCCGGTCCACGTCCTGCAGCGCGGGATCGACGTCAACGACATCGTCAACATGGCCGCGATCGCGGTCGTGGACGCCCAGGAGAAGTCGGGACGCGTTTTGTCGTAGAATCTCTCCTTCTTCGGGACAGTTTCCCTGGGACAGCGCATTTGATCGAAAGCAAACTGGCGGGCCGGTACGAGATCGTGTCCGAACTCGGGCGCGGCGGCATGGGTGTGGTCTACCGCGCGCGCGATCCGATGTTGAACCGCGAAGTCGCGGTCAAGCTCATCGTCTCCGCGGACCTGACCCCCGAGGTGGCGGGCCGCTTCCAGCGCGAGGCCCAGCTCGTCGCCCAGATGGACCACGCGGGGATCGTGCCGATCTACGACCTCGGGCAGCACGAGGGCTCGCTCTTCTTCGTCATGCCGGTCGTCGAGGGCGAGAACCTGCGCCATCTGCTCTGGGCAGGGACGTTGAAGCTCGGCGAGGTCCTCGACATCATGATCCAGGTCGCCGACGCGCTGGAGTACAGCCACGCCCGCGGCGTCGTCCATCGCGACATCAAGCCCGAGAACATCATGGTGTGGCGCCAGGAGGGGAGCCTCCGGATCCGGGTCATGGACTTCGGGCTCGCTCACGCGACGACCGAGAGCCGGCTGACGAAGACCGGAACGCTGGTCGGGACTGTCGCATACCTGTCTCCGGAACAGGTGACGGCCCACACCTTCGACGGCCGCTCCGACATCTACTCGCTCGGGACGGTTTTCTACGAGTGCCTGACCGGCGAGCCGCCCTTCACGGGAGAGGTCCAGTCGATCCTCTACCGGATCGTCCACGAGGTGCCGCAGCCGCCGCGGGCGCTCGGCGCCGAGATCCGCGAGGAGCTCCAGGAGATCGTCCTCCACTGCCTCCAGAAGGACCCGGCGCGGCGGCCCCAGAAGGCGGGCCAGATCGCCGACGCCCTGCGCCGGCACAAGGCCAGCCTCCAGAGCGACGAGTTCTCCCGGTCCGTGATCATGACCGCCAGCCGGGTCATCCAGCGGCCGGCGGCCTCGGCCTTCATCGGCCGCGAGAAGGAGTTCACCGAGCTCCAGCACCGGTTGAACGCGGCGATCTCGGGAGACTGCCAGTTCGCCGTCGTGGCGGGGGAGCCGGGTATCGGGAAGACGCGGCTGCTGGAGGAGTTGAAGAAGCTCGCCACCGTCCGCAAGATCCGGGTGCTCTACGGCCGGTTCATGGAGCAGGACCGCGCGTTCTCCTACCAGGGATTCTGCGAGTTGATCCAGGACTCCTTCCGGTCGGGCGACGCCTCGTCCTCCTCGGGCGCGGGCGAGAAGCCGGACTTCTCCGACCTCGCACCGGAGCTGCTCTCGCTCTTTCCCCTACTGACCGAGATCCCGGAGCTGCGCGCCGCGGCTCTCGGCGGATCCAAGCTCGCGGCGACCGCCGCCGAGCGCAAGGCCGACGACCGGATCCAGATCTTCGAGCTGCTCGCCCGCACGCTGACGCGAATCGGCGGAGGGAAGCCGCTCGTCCTAATCCTCGAAAACCTGCACGGCGCCGAGATCTCGATCGAGGCGCTCCAGTACATCGTCCGCCGCCTCGGGCCCACGCCGACCCTCGTCGTCGGGAGCTACCGCCAGACCGAGACCGACAAGCGTCACCCGCTCATCCGGATGCTCGACTCCTTCGCCGACGATCCGCGGTTCGTCTCGATCACGCTCGGCCCCTTCTCGCCTTCCGAGCACCGCCGCCTGATCGAGTCCGTGTCCGGCGGCTCGAAGGTCACCGATTCGCTGGCCGAGAGACTGCGCGAGGCGACGGAGGGGAATCCCTTCTTCACCAAGGAGCTCGTCCGCTCGCTCATCGATTCCGGCGGCATCGCCCGCGACGACTCCGGCGCATGGAACTTCTCCAAGGGGACGGCGATCTCCTCCGACGCCCTGCCGGCGACGATCCAGCAGGCCGTCGAGAAGCGCGTCGAAAGGCTGCCCGAGAGCCAGCGCGACATCCTCTCGATCGCCTCGGTCCTGGGGCGAAGCTTCGACTACCGCGACCTCGAGACCCTGGCCGAGGACGCCAAGGATCTGGACGGGTCGACCGAGCAGCTCCTGCGCGAGGGCCTCCTCGAGGAGGAGCGCGAGTCTCGCGGGGACCGTCTGACGTTTGCCTCCGGGATCGTGCGGGACGTTCTCTACAACGCGCTCTCCCGCCGCAAGCGCCGCACCCTCCACCGCAAGTACGCGGAGCTCCTGGAGAAACGCTACTCGGGAAGGCTCGAGCGCGTTTACCCGGACCTCGTCCATCACTTCTCGCAGGCGGACGTCCCCGAGAAGACCGTCGAGTACGGCCTGAAGCTCGCCCAGAAGTCGCTCGACGCGTTCGGGGCGGACGACGCGTTGCGCGCCGCGAAGACGTGCCTGGAATTCCTGGAGGACGAGGAATGGGGAGGCGACCGCTCGCTCGAGGGGGAGGCGCGGCTGATCCTCGCGCGGGCCCACCGGATGGCCGGCAACGCCGAGGGCGCGCTGCGCGAGGCCGAGTCGGCCGGGAAGGTCTTTGACCGCGAGAAGCTCGCCGAGAGGTCCGTCGCGGTCACCCTGTTCGCGGCCGAGACCGCCTGGCAGGAGCGGCGCGTCGAGGAGACGAGGCGGTGGGTAGACCGCGGAATCGAAGCCTCGGCCGCGGGCGGCAGGCCGGGTGAGCGAGGCAAGCTCCTTTCCCTCGCGGCGACGGTCGCTAACCTGCGCGGCGAGTACTCCAAGGCCGCCGCGTACCTCGCCGAGATCGAGCGCCTCGCTCCCGCCGAGAAGGAGAAGGAGGAGGTCATCCCGCGCGGAGGCCGGCTCGTCGCCGCGATGGCAAATCCGATCCTGACGACGGACCCCGGCGCGTACCAGACGACCGAGGAGCACGAGGTCCTCGGCAACGTCTTCGAGACCCTCGTCACGATCGACGCGCAGGGCAACCTCGTCCCGCTGCTGTGCGAGCGCTGGACGCTGGAGGAAGGCGGTCGCGTGGTCCGGCTCGAGCTGCGGCGCGGCATCGACTTCTCCGACGGGACGCGCCTGACGGCCGCCGCCGTCAAGGGATCGCTCGAACGTTCCATCCGGGCGTCCCGCGACGCGAGCCCCGCGGCCTTCGTCGCGATCGAGGGGGTCGCCGACTACCTGGATGGGAAAGCCTCCGCCGTCTCGGGCATCCGGGCGGCATCGGAGGACCGCCTCGAGATCCGGCTCGTGGACGCGCTCCCGATCTTCCCGGCTTTCCTGACCGACGGCCGGACCTCGATTGCCCTGGCCTCGTCCGAAGGAGGCGCGCTCGCGGGCACCGGCCCCTTCCGGATCGTCGAGCAAACTCCCGAGCGCGTCCTGCTCGAGCGCAACTCGCGCTACTGGAAGGACGTTCCGGCGAGGCTCGACGCGGTGGAGTTCCGGGCGGGCCTCCCGGCGGCGGCGATCGCCTCGGGATTGAAGTCCGGGGAATTCGACCTCGGGCGCGACCTGCTCCCGAAGGACCTCGAGGCAATCCTGCGGGAGCCCCGGTTCCGGTCGGGCATCGTGGAGACTCCGAAGAAGAACACGTACTTCTCGCTCTTCAACTCCTCGACGGCGGCCGGTTCGAACACCACCCTGCGGCAGGCGATGGCGCACGCGATCCGGACACAAGACTTCGTCTGGGGCTCGCTCGGCCGTTTCGCGCTGCCCGCGACGGGGCTCCTGCCCCCGGGAATCCTGGGCCACGACCCGGGACGCCGCCAGGTTCACCCGGAGAAGGGGAAGGCGGTCGAGGCGGTGCGATCCTGCGGCCTTCCGCTCCCGGTCAAGCTCTCGGCCGCGGTCCACCCGATCCTTCTCGATCAGTACGGAGCGCTGACGAAGTCGCTCTTCGCGATCTGGGCGGAGATCGGCGTGGAGGTCTCGGTCGCCAACAAGAACATGGGCGAGTACCTCACGGCCTGGCACGGCGGGCCCGGGCTGGACCTCTGGATCGGGCGCTGGATCGCCGACTACGACGACCCGGACAACTTCACCTTTTCCCTGTTCCACTCGGGCAACGGCCGCCTGCGCAACTTCTTCTCGACCCCGGAGACGGACCGACTGCTCGAAGAGGCGCGAAGGGAGAGCCGGCCGGCAGCGCGCGAGGTCCTCTACCGGAAGTTCGAGAGCCTCGTTCTCGACTCGGCGTCCCTCGTCCCGCTCTTCCACGACGTGGACTACCGGATCGCGAGCCCCCGGGTGCGCGGCCTGCAGCTTCGCTCGATCGCGCCGTACGCCAACTACGCCGAGATCGGGAAGGTCGAGGGGGTAGCCCCGTCCGCGGCAGCGGAAAGGCTGCCCGCGACCGGCGTCCTGCAGGTGCCGGTCGCGGGGGCCGTGAGGAGCCTCGAGCCGTCGATCGCGGCCACGGCCGAGCAGGCCGAGGTCCTTTCCTCCATCTACGAGACGCTGACCCATGCCACCCAGGACGCCCGGGTCGTGCCCTGGCTCGCCTCGGAGGTCGTCACGGAAGCCGACGGAATTCGCTACCGCTTCCGGCTCCGGCCGGGAGTGCGGTTCCACAACGGCCGGCCCCTGACGGCCCGGGACGTGCGCCACTCCTATGAGCGCCTCCTCGCCAACCGCGAGAGCGAATGCCGGTGGTTCCTCTCACCCGTCCGCGGGGCGGCGCGGATGCTCTCGGGCGAGGCGGCGGACCTGGAGGGATTCCGGATCGTCTCTCCCTCCGAGTTCGTCATCGAGCTGGACAAGCCCGTCTCCTTCTTCCCGGCCCTGATCTCCTACGCCGCGTGCGCCATCGTCCCGGAGGGGACACAATCGATCGGCTCGACCCAGCGCGAGGGCGCCGTCGGCACGGGGCCGTTCCGCCTCGTTTCCTTCGAGCCCGGCCGGCGGCTCGAGCTCGAGCGCAATCCCCACTACTGGCGGGAGGGCCTGCCAAAGAGCGAAGGCGTCGTTTTCCGCTTCGCCCTGCCGCCGGAGGTCGTCCGCGACGAGTTCCAGGCCGGACGGCTCTCGATCGCGCAGGACATCCTGCCGGCCGACGCGGAGGCTTTCCGCCGCGATCCCCGCCTTGCCTCGGGATATCGCGAGACGCCTCGCCTGCAGATCTACTTCATCGCCTTCAACCGCCGGCGCGGGCCCATGAAGGACGTCGCGGCGCGGCGGGCCGTGGCCGCCACGATCGACTTTCCCGAAATGGTTCGGCGTTTCCTCGGCCGGCACGCGATTCCGGCCCACGGCATCATCCCGCCGGGCCTCCTCGGCCACTCTCCGACGGCGGCCGCGCGGCGCGCGACCCCGCACGGCGACGGCGAGGGCACGGAGACGATTTCGCGGGAGTCCATCGAGCTGCTCGCGGCGATCCATCCGCTGTTCTTCACCGAGTACGCCGCCTTCTTCGAGGAGCTCTCCCGGGCCTTCCAGGAGATGGGCTACAAGCTTCGCTCGGCGGGGTCCACGATGCCCGACTACATGCAGGCCCGTTTGAATGAGACCGCGGACATCATCATCGGCCGCTGGGGAGCGGACTATCCGGACGCTGACACGTTCGTCCACGGCATCCTCCACTCGCGGGAAGGGTTCGTCGGCCGGTTCTGGGGAGACATCGGGGCGGACCCGATGATCGAGCGCGCCCGGAGCGAGAACGATCCGAGGGTTCGCCACGCGATCTACCGCGAGGTCGAGGAGCTGATTGCCCGCGAGGCCGTCCTGATCCCCCTCTTCCACGACCAGGTCGGCGTCTTCGTGCGCCCGGAGGTCGAGGGCCTGACGGTCGGCCTGACCAACCCGATCGTCGCCTACGAGAACCTCTCCCTGCGCCGGTAGAGAGAAACCCGCCCGCTTTCGAGCGGCGCTATTTCTCCGGTCTTCGCGCGGCGGTCCAGCGGATCGTTCGATCGGCGGTTTGAAAGGTACCGTCGATGGCGTCGCTCGAGACGATGCCGTCGAGATGCCAGATCGCGGTCGGGGTAACCAGGTCGAAGGACACGTTGGCTCCCGTCGTGTGGAGGTTGGAGAGCTCGGTGGTGTTCTGCTTGAGTCCGGTGTACGTGCCGGTCAGCCCGGCGGAGGTGGACTGGAACTTCAAGACCCCCACGATCACGCCCCTGCCGGTGTCGGCGCGGAAGTCCCACTCGCCGGGGAGCGCGGCGGCGGCCGAAGGGGGAGCCGGTGGCGCGGTGGGCGGCGCTGTCGGAACACCCGCGGCGGCGATTGCCGGAGCGGCGGTCGCAGTGCCGGTCGGCGATGGACGGGGCGATGGAGTCTCCGTCGGAGCGGGCGGCGCCGCCGGCGCGGGTGGCCTCGGCGTCGGCAGCGGTGTCGGACGCGCTGTCGCGGCGGGGAGCGGCGTCCGCGTCCGGGTCGCAGTGGCCGTCGGCGGGAGCGGGCTCGGCGTCGGCGTGGCCGGAGGGCGAGTCGGCGTCGAGGGCGCGGCGGTCGGAGCGGCCGCGGGGACCGCGGTCTTCGTCGGGGGGACCGGGGCCGGCGGGGGAGTCGCCGTTGGCGGGACGGGCGTGGCGGCCGGCGGCGGCGGAGTCGGCCGGGGCGTCGGCGATGCAGTGGGGGCCGCGGCGGGGGCGGCGGGCGCCGCAGGGGTCGCCAGCTTCGCGACGACGACCGGCGGACCGCACGAGGCGGAGGAGAGGAGAACCGCCGCCGCCCCGGCCGGCAGGAGTCCCTTCATCGTCCTCGACACGCGCGGCGAATCTTACCTGCCGCTTGCATGCGACGAGCTTTCCGTCAGGCGCAGCAGCCCGGCCGCGACCCCGCGCAGCTCGCTCGTCTTTCCCGACGGCCAGGCCACGACGACGCGGTCGGCGCGCTCCCGGTCCCCCAGCCCGAAGAAGAGCGACTTGGAGCCCGACGAGAGGAACGAGTACCCGGCCGAGACGACCTGCGTGCGCGAGATCCCGCCCGCTTCCACGGTGACCCGGGCGCCGAGCGCCTCCCGCGTGGAACGGAATCGTTCCTGGGAATGCGGATCTCCCTCGAGCACGACGACCAGCGCTTTCGCCTTCGTCGGGTTCCGGTTGATCCAGAGTGCGGGGCGCTGAAGAAACCCGGTCGCGAAGAGGTCCGGAGCGCCGTCGCCGTTGGCGTCGGTGACGACGAGGCCGCGCTGGTTGGCATCCGATTCCAGGCCGGCGACCGCCGCCAGCTCCGCGAACCGCCGGCCATCCAGGTTCTTGTAGAAACGCTTGGGAGGATGCCCCCACAACGAGTCCTCGCCGAACTCGCCGACGGGGATTCCCTTCTCGAACTTCTTGTACTCGGAGCTCATCAGGTTCCAGAACTCGATCTCGTGCTCCTTCGGGTTCTTGCCGGTGACCATCCCGTTGACGACGAAGAGGTCCGGCCGTCCGTCCATGTCCGCGTCTACGAAGACGCAGCCCCACGACCACGACGTGTCCCAGACGCCGGCCTCCTCCGAGGTCCGCTCGAAGCGGCCGTTGCCCAGGCCGCGAAAGAGCGAGGAGCCGCGCGAGAGGAGCTTCAAGCGCCGCCAGACGAGGGGCCGTCCCAGGCTGTAGGGGAACTCCGGCATCGGGAAGCGCGAGTCCGAGAGGAACCAGTTGTACGGGAACGAGTAGTTCGAGACGTAGAAGTCGAGCCTCCCGTCTCCGTCGTAGTCGTCCACCGCCACTCCCATCCCGAAGCCCGGGTCCTTGACGTCCGCCTTCCCCGCGAGGTTCGTGAACGTTCCGTCGCCGTTGTTGTGGAGGTAGGTGTGGTTTCCGAAGTCGTTGGCGATGTAGAGGTCCGGCCAGCCGTCGCCGTCGAGGTCCGCGGATTCGACGGCGAGCCCCCACCCCGTGTCGTCCGTCCGCGAGGCCTTCGAGACGTCGGTGAACGTCCCGTCGCCGTTGTTGTGGAAGAGGTGGTTGGGAGGAGCGTTGTCCGCGGAGATGTCGGGCCCGCGGTCCGGAGGGCCGTACACGAGGACGTAGAGGTCGGGCAACCCGTCGCGGTCGTAGTCCAGCGCCGCGGCGGAGGTGCAGTAGTCGCTCAGCGCGACGCCTGCCTTCTTCCCGACTTCCTCGAAAGTGCCGTCCCCGCGGTTGCGGTAGAGAAGGTTGGGCCGGTCGAGGTACGTGACGTAGAGGTCGGTCCAGCCGTCGTTGTCGTAGTCGAAGGCCAGCGCGCCGACCGCCTCTCCCTCCTGTCCGGTGACGCCGGCCTTCGCGGCGACGTCCTCGTAAGTTCCGTCGCCGCGGTTGCGGTAGAGGCGGTTGCCGTCGCCTCCCGCCACGAAGATGTCCTCGCGGCCATCGCCGTCGAAGTCGAGCACCGCGGCCCCCGGCGGCATGTGTTCGCCGGGGATCGGGACGTTTCGGGACGCGTTGGGAAGAAACGCCTTGTGCGGGCGGGAGAGCCCGGCCTTTTCGCCGACCTCCTCGAAGAGAGGCGCCGTAGCCGACGCCTCGAGCCATTCCAGGAGTGACGCCGACTCCATCTCCCACCCGAGATCTCCGCGCTTCGAGGGCTTCAGGACCGCGCGAAGCTTCCCGCCCGCCTGGAGGAGCGTGCCGTCCTTTTCCTTTCCCGTGAGCAGGATCCCCAGCACGATTTCCCGCCGGTCCCCGCGCCGGCGGAAGTCGAAGAGGACCTGCTCGGTCCTTCCCAGGGAAGCGAACTTCCCCCGGATCTCACCGAGCCGGCTCCGCAGAGGAGAAACCCCTCTCCCGGTGGGTGAGGGGGGCTTCGAGGCTCCGGTTCGTCCGTAGAGAGCGATGCGAAGGGGCGGACGGGCTGGAATCTCGGACATGTCTTCACCGGGGAGAGGGCCGCTCCACCGGAAGCCTTCCGCGTAGAAGCCGGCATCGGCGGCCCCGGCCTTCCAGTCTTCCAGGAACTTCTCCGAGAAGACCGAGACTCGGTCGGAGTAATCCTCGAGCGTCGGCAGCGGCGGCTCGCGATCTGATGCGCAGGCGGCGGCGAGGAGGACGGCGAGAAGGACGGATCGTCTTCCGCTCAGCGACTCGCCTCCCAAAGCATTCGAAAAATATAATCGAATGCCCGTGACGCTTTCGGAGCGGCTCCGGCGACGGATCGCCCTGGAAGGCCCGATCTCCTTCCGCGACTTCATGGAGGCGGCCCTCTACGATCCCGAGGAGGGCTACTACTCTCGTGGGGCGAGGATCGGCGAGGCCGGGGACTTCGCGACGTCGCCCTCGATCTCGCCGCTCTTCGCCCGTGCGGTCGCCCGACAGTTTCGCAGGGGGACGGCGGAGCTCGACGGTCCGATCGATTTCGTCGATGCCGGCGCGGGGAGTGGAGAGCTCCTCGCGGAGCTTCACGCGGCACTCGCGAAAGAGGACCCTGCCTTCGCGGCGCGCCTCCGGCTGACGGCGATCGAGAAGAGCCGCGCCGCACGCGAGGCGCTCCACCGGCGCGGCTTGCCGCCGGGTCTTCGGGTCCTCTCCGGCGCCGAAGAGCTGGCCCCGGCCTCGGTCTCCGGCTGGATCTTCTCCAACGAGCTCTACGACGCCCTTCCCGTGGCTCGGGTGAGGTCGACCCCCGCGGGCCTCGAGGAGATGCGCGTCGGCGCGGACCCGGGCGGCTTTGGCTGGGTCTTCGCGCCTGCCTCGGAGGAGCTGCACCGGCACTTCGAGGCCCAGCAGGTCACGCTCGAGCCCGGACAGGTCGCGGAGGTCTCGCCCGAGGCTCCGGAGCTTCACCGCACGCTCGCCCGCGCGCTGGCCCACGGATCGCTCGTCGCCTTCGACTACGGCCACCGGGCCCGCACGCTCTACCACTCGCTCGCCCGTCCCAACGGCACGCTCGCCGTCCACTCGGCCGGGCGGCGAGCCGGCAACCCTCTCGAAAACCCCGGCGAGGTGGACCTGACCGCTCACGTCAACTGGGACGAGCTCGCCCGCGCCGGCGAGGCGGAGGGGCTGAAGACCGTCGAGGTCGTCCGCCAGGGAGCGTGGCTGACACGGGCGGGGATCTTCGACCTGGCGGGGAGCGAAGCGGAGAAGTGGCGGGCCTTTCGCCTCGTGGATCCCGAGGGGATGGGCGATCAACTGTCGGTGCTGGTGCAGACTCGGAGCGAGCGGGGAGCGACGTCATTGACTCATTCGAACCCTCCGATAGAATCCGGTTTCGAGTGACCAGCTATCTCCCGATTCTTGTCATGGGCGTGCTCGCCGCGGCGCTCCCGCTCGGGACGATCATCCTCGCCCGGGCGATCCAGACGCGGCGGCCAAACCCGGTCAAGGCCGAGCCTTACGAGTGCGGCGTGGAGGCGCAGACCAGCGCCTTCGACACCCGGTTCTCGGTCCGTTACTTCCTGATCGCGGTGCTCTTCGTCGTCTTCGACGTCGAGACGATCTTTCTCTTCCCCTGGGCCGTGATGTTCAACAAGCTCGGCCTGTTCGGTTTGATCGAGATGCTCGTTTTCCTGGTGATCCTGGTGATCGGCTACTTCTACGTCTGGAAGCGCAAGGCCCTGGACTGGGCCTAGGACGCCGGACGCGGGAACGGAGAAGCATGGGACTGGTGGACAACCGCTTCGAAGACAACGTTCTGACGACGACGGTGGATTCGGTCATCAACTGGGCGCGGCGCTCCTCGATCTGGCCGATGCAGTTCGGGCTGGCCTGCTGCGCGATCGAGATGATGGCCGTCATGGACGCCCGGTTCGACCTGGCGCGCTTCGGCGCGGAGGTCTTCCGGGGCACCCCGCGGCAGTCCGACCTGATGATCGTGGCCGGCACCGTGGTCGAGAAGATGGCGCCCATCATCAAGCGCCTCTACGACCAGATGCCCGAGCCCAAGTGGGTCATCGCCATGGGCTCCTGCGCGACCTGCGGCGGCCCGTACCGGACCTACGCGGTGACGCAGGGGGTGGACCGGATCGTCCCGGTGGACGTCTACGTGCCGGGCTGCCCGCCCCGCCCCGAGGCGCTCATCTACGGGATCATGGCCCTCCAGAAGAAGATCGACCGGATGAAGGTCATCCGGAAGGCGTCCTAGGGAATGGCGGAAACTCCGCCGCCGGCCGGAGGAGCGCCGGGCGCCCCCGCCCCGGCCGCTGAAGCCCCGAAGAAGGAAGCCCCGCCCGCCAGGCTCGAGGGCAAGGACGCCTCGGCCCACCCCTGGGTGGAGTCGATCCGCGCCGCGGTGCCCGACTCCGTCGTCTCCGCCCGGGAGTACGCGAAGCAGATCTGCGTCGTCGTCGCGAAGGAGAAGATCGTCGAGGTTGCCCGGCACTTGAAAGACCGCGAGGACTTCCGCTACTGCGTGGACGTCACCGCGGTGGACTGGAAGAGGCGGGAGCCGCGCTTCGACGTCGTCTACCACTTCTACTCCTTCTCGAAGAACGACCGGATCCGAGTCAAGTGCGGCGTGGCCGACGGGCAGGAGGTCCCCTCGATCGCCGGGGTCTTCCTCTCCGCCAACTGGTCCGAGCGCGAGGCTTATGACATGTTCGGCGTCCGCTTCGCCGGCCATCCGGACCTGCGGCGCATCCTGACGTGGGAGGGCTTCCACGGCCATCCGCTGCGCAAGGACTTCCCCCTCGAAGGAGTGGACACGGGCGCGGCGATCTATCCCGAGGAGTGGCCGGAAGGGGGCGGGCCGGCCGCCAACGACCCAAACCGGAAGGTGGTCTCGTGAGCCACGAGAAACCGATCCTCGAGCATCCCGAGGTCCCCACCCTCTTCGACGTCCAGGAGATGGAGTTGAACTTCGGGCCGCAGCATCCCTCCACGCACGGGGTGCTGCGGCTGGTCCTGAAGGTGGACGGCGAGAAGATCCTCGAGGCGCGGCCGGAGATCGGCTACCTCCACCGCGGGACCGAGAAGCTCTTCGAGACCCAGACCTACCCGATGGGAATCCCGCACACCGACCGGATGGACTACACCGCGGCCGCGACCAACAACCACGCCTTCTGCCTGACGATCGAAAAGCTCCTGAACCTCGAGATCCCCCGCCGCGCCCAGCTGATCCGGGTGATCCTCGACGAGCTCCAGCGGCTCGCCTCGCACCTCGTCTGGCTCGGCACCTCCGGCATCGACCTGGGGGCGGTCACGCCCTTCTGGTACTGCTTCCGCGAGCGGGAGCAGATCCTCGACTTCTTCGAGGAGTACTGCGGCGCGCGGCTGACCCTCAACTGCATGCGGATCGGCGGTCTCCCCTTCGACCTGACTCCGGGATGGACCGAGAGACTCTCGGAGTTCGTGGCCGACCTTCCGGCGCGCATCGACGACTACGAGCAGCTCTTGACCGAGAACCGCATCTGGAAGCGGCGCACGATCGGCGTCGGCGTCATCTCCGGCGAGGAGTGCATCGAGCGCGGCCTGACGGGCCCCGTCCTTCGCGGCTCCGGGGTCGAGTGGGACCTGCGCCGCGCACAGCCCTACGAGTGCTACGAGGAGCTCGACTTCGTCATCCCGACGCGCAAGAACGGCGACACCTACGACCGCTACATCGTTCGGGTCCAGGAGATGCGGCAGAGCGTCCGGATCCTGAGGCAGTGCCTGGACCGGCTGGAGCCCGGCGAGATCCGCGGGAAGGTCCCGCGCGTCATCAAGCCGCCCGCCGAAGAGGTCTACGCCTCCATCGAGTCGCCCAAGGGGGAGCTCGGGTTCTACTGCGTCTCCAACGGCAGCAACCGGCCGTACCGGCTGCATTGCCGTCCGCCTTCCTTCATCAACCTCCAGGCTCTGCCGAGGCTGGCGAAGGGGCACCTGATCTCGGACCTCGTCGCCCTGATCGGCACGATCGACATCGTGCTGGGGGAGGTGGACCGGTGAAGGTCCTGACCCCCACCGTCCTGACGTACATCAAGGTCGTCCTCCTGGTGGCGCTGGTCCCGGCCATCGTCGGCTTCGTCGTCGTGCTGGCGGAGCGCCGGTTCATGGGGTTCATGCAGGTCCGGCTCGGGCCGAACCGCGTCGGTCCGAAGGGGACGCTCCAGGGCCTCGCCGACCTGGTCAAGCTCGTGACCAAGGAGGACGTGACCCCCGCGAGGGCGGAAGGCGCCGTTCACTTTCTGGCGCCGGTCCTCTCGGTGATCCCCGCGCTGACCGCGCTGGCAGTCATCCCGTTCGGGCCGTCGCTGCAGCTGGCCCGGAACGTCTCGACGCCCCTCTACGTCGCCGACGTCAACATCGGGCTGCTCTTCCTGCTCGCGATCACCTCCATCGGGGTGTACGGGATCATCCTGGGAGGCTGGGCCTCCAACAACAAGTACTCGCTCCTGGGCGGCCTGCGGTCGGCCGCGCAGCTGATCTCCTACGAGGTCCCGATGGGGCTGGCGCTGGTGTCGGTCCTCCTGATGACGCGGTCGCTGTCGTTGGTAGAGATCGTCCAGAGGCAGGAGCGGATCCACCTCTGGTTCGTGTTCCCCGGGCTCCTCGCCTTCTTCCTCTACTTCGTCTCGGGCGTCGCGGAGACGAACCGAAACCCGTTCGACCTTCCGGAAGCCGAGTCGGAGCTCGTCTCCGGGTTCAACACCGAGTACTCCGGCGTGAAGTTCGCCTTCTTCTTCCTCGGCGAGTACACGGCGATGATCATCATCTCCTGCGTCGCCGTGACGGTCTTCTTCGGGGGGTGGCTGGCGCCCTTCCCCAACACGCCGGCGTTCGCGTTCCTGAAGGTCGTTCCGCCCTTCGCCTGGTTCGTCCTCAAGGCGGGGTTCTTCGTCTTCCTCTACATCTGGTTCCGCTCGACCTTCCCGAGGTACCGGTTCGACCAGCTCATGGCGCTCGGGTGGAAGTGGATGATCCCGGCCGGCCTGCTCAACATCGTGGTCGTCGCCTTTGCGATCCTGGCCACGCCGGGCCGGACGACGGGCATGGTCATCCTGGCCTGGATCTTCGGGGTCGTCTTCGTGCTGATGTTCCTGCTGGCGAGGCTGCGTCAGGCCCTGACGCGGCGCGACCGCCTGGCGGCCGAGCACGCGGACCCGGCGGCGGCGCGGTGAGGAGGCGAACGCCATGGCGCTGAGGAAATGGCTCGACAAGCTCACGCTCCTCGACCTCTTCGAGGGGCTGTCGGTCACGGGCCGCCACTTCTTCAAGAAGAAGGTCACCATCCAGTACCCCGAGCAGAAGAAGATCCCGTCGGACCGCTTCCGCGGGATGTTCCGGCTGGACGAGGAGAGGTGCATCAAGTGCACGCTCTGCGCGATCGAGTGCCCGATCAACATCATCTACATCGACTGGCACAACGAGAAGAACGAGGCGGGCAAGTCCGTGAAGGTCCTCGACCGCTTCGACGTGGACCTGAAGCGCTGCATGTTCTGCCAGCTCTGCGAGGAGGCGTGCCCGACGCAGCCCAAGTCCATCTGGCTGACGACGAAGACCTACGAGATGTCGGCCTACGACCGCAACGAGTCGCTCTACCTGGACATCCGCAAGCTCACGGACTGGCACGCGGCGCCCAACGTGAAGCCCTTCACCGTGATCGAGCAAGGGTGACGGCGAGATGACAGAGGCCGCTGCCTCGGGGGTGCTCCTGACCGCCGGGGCCGGCTGGGCGTTCGTCGTCTTCGCCGTCCTGGCGCTGGCGACGGCCGTCGCGGTCGTCGTCGCGAAGAACCCGGTCCACTCCGCCCTGTATCTGCTCTCGTCGTTCCTGCTCGTCGCCTGCCTCTTCATCCTCACGCAGGCGGAGTTCGTCGGGGCCGTGCAGATCCTCGTCTACGCGGGCGGGATCATGGTGCTCTTCCTCTTCGTCATCATGCTCGTCCACCAGAGGATGGTGACGGGAACGAAGGCATTCCAGAACCAGTGGGACATCGTGCTGCTTCTCCTGCCGGTCTTCCTGGCTCCGTTCCTCTACGTCCTGGGGACCGAGAAGTTCCCGGACGTCCCGGTCAACCCGGACGCTTTCCGGGTGATCGACACGAGGGTCGTCGGCAACACGCAGGCGGTCGCGTGGTCGCTCTACCGCGACTACCTGCTCCCGTTCGAGATCGCCTCGATCTTCCTGCTCGTTGCGATGATCGGGGCGGTCGTCCTCGGCAAGCGTTCGGTCGAGAAAGTGGACTAATGACGATCACGATCAACCACTTCCTGATCGTCTCGTTCCTGCTCTTCTCGATCGGGTTCTTCGGGGTCCTCGTCCGGCGCAACTTCCTGACGGTCCTGATGTCGGTGGAGCTGATGCTGAACGCGGTCAACCTGAACCTGGTCGCGTTCTCCAAGCGGCTGTCGTCGCTGACCGGCCAGGTCTTCTCCGTTTTCGTCATCACGATCGCCGCCGGCGAGGCCGCGATCGGCCTCGCTCTGACGATCTCGCTCTTCCGCCAGCGCAAGACGCTGAACGTCGAAGAGGCGAACACGCTGCAGGGATGAAAGACCTCATCTGGTTGATCCCGCTTTTCCCGCTGGCGGGGTTCCTCGTCAACGGGCTGGTGTACCTGATCGACCACCGGACGAAAGGGGAGCCGCTCCACGACGAGCTGCACAGCCACCAGGCAGCGGCGGAGTCGCAGAAGCACCTGGGTCATCCCCACGCCCACATGCACGAGGAGACGCACCCCGAGCCCAAGCTCATCCACACGATCGTGGGGCCGGGGTCGGTTGCCCTCTCCTGCCTCTTCGCCTTCGGGGCGATCTTCGACCTTGGGCTCTCGAGGCTCTCCGAGGGAGCGGTCCACGTCGTGACGCTCTACCGGTGGCTGCCGCTCGGGGTCAACGAGGCGGTCGGCCAGGTCCCCGGGAAGGCGGCCGAGTGGTTCGTGGACGCCGCGTTCCGGCTCGACTCGCTCTCGGCGCTGATGCTCGCCTTCGTGACGTTCGTCGGCTTCCTCATCCACGTCTACTCGGTCGGGTACATGGGGCACGACGCCGGCTACGGCCGCTACTTCGCATACCTGAACCTCTTCATGTTCTCGATGCTGGTGCTCGTGCTGGGCAACAACTTCCTGCTGCTCTTCGTGGGGTGGGAAGGAGTGGGGCTCTGCTCGTACCTGCTGATCGGCTACGACTACCACAAGAAGAGCGCCGCGGACGCCGGCAAGAAGGCCTTCGTCGTCAACCGCATCGGCGACTTCGGCTTCATCCTCGGGATCTTCGGGGTCTTCGCGCTCTTCGGCTCGCTCGACTTCGGGAAGGTCTTCCCGGCCGCGGCCGCCGCCGGGCCCGACGTGACGCCGTACATGACGCTCATCTGCATCTGCCTCTTCGTGGGAGCGTGCGGAAAGTCCGCGCAGTTCCCCCTGTACGTCTGGCTGCCCGACGCGATGGCCGGGCCCACGCCGGTCTCCGCCCTGATCCACGCCGCGACGATGGTCACGGCCGGCGTGTACATGGTCTCGCGCTGCAACGTGCTCTTCCGGCTGTCGCCGGACGCGATGGTCGTCGTCGCGGTCATCGGCGGCTTCACGGCCCTCTTCGCGGCGACGATCGGGCTCGCGCAGAACGACATCAAGAAAGTGCTGGCCTACTCGACGGTCTCACAGCTGGGGTACATGTTCCTGGCATGCGGCGTCGGAGCGTTCGTCGCCGGCATGTTCCACGTCCTGACGCACGCGTTCTTCAAGGCCTGTCTCTTCCTCGGGTCCGGCTCGGTGATCCACGCGCTGTCGGGAGAGCAGGACATCCAGCGCATGGGCGGCCTGTCTTCGAAGATCCGGACGACCTACCGGACGTTCCTGATCGCGACGATCGCGATCGCCGGGATCCCGCCGCTCGCCGGCTTCTTCTCCAAGGACGCGATCCTGGGAGCGGTTTTCGAGGCGCACATGCCGACGGCCCCGGTGTGGCTTCCGCGCCTGTTGTGGGTCACGGGGATCTTCACGGCGGGCATGACCGCGTTCTACATGTTCCGGCTGGTCTCGCTGACGTTCTGGGGGACCTACCGCGGGACGGCGGAGCAGGAAAGCCACATCCACGAGTCGCCGAGCTCGATGACGATCCCCCTGATCGTGCTCGCCTTCCTGTCGATCGTCGGCGGGTGGATCGGGATCCCGATCGCCCGCGGCGGAGACAAGATCGGGGAGTTCCTCTCGCCGATCCTCCTCCCGCTCGCCGGGGCTCATTCCGCCGAGCACCACGCCAATGTCTCGCTGGAGGTCCTCCTGATGGCGGCCTCCGTCGCCGTCGCCGTCACGGGGATCCTCCTGGCATACGTCTGGTACGCGAAGGGAGGCGGGGAGACGCCGGCGAAGATCGCGCAGCGTTACCCGGGCGTCTACCGCGCGGTCTACAACAAGTACTACGTGGACGAGGCGTACAACGCCCTCTTCGTCGAAGGCCTCGCCAAGGGCGGCGGGCGCTTCCTCTGGGAGGTGGACGCGACCGTTGTGGACCTGATCCCCAACGGCGCGGCGGGCGTGACGAAGGCCTTCTCGTGGATCTCCTCGCTCTTCGACCAGTACGTCGTGGACGGCCTCGTCAACGGCCTCGCCGACACCCTCCAGGCCGGCTACCGGATGTTCCGCTCCGCCCAGACCGGCCGGGTCCAGAACTACGCGCTCGTGATGGGCGCGGGACTCTTCGCCATCGTTGCGGTCTACCTGGTCTTCCGATGAGAGAAGCAAAGGAAGTCGCATGAACCTGAGCCAGATGCCGATCCTTTCCATCGTGACCTACATCCCGCTCGTCGGGGCGCTGCTGATCGTGTTCCTCGTGCCGAAGGAAAAGACGGGAACGATCAAGATGCTCGCCACGGTCTTCGCCGGGGTCGACCTGCTCGTCTCGCTGCCGCTCTGGTTCGCGTTCGATCGCGCGAAGGCCGGCTACCAGTTCCAGGAGCGCGCCTCCTGGATCCCCTCGCTCGGGGTGGACTACCACTTCGGCATCGACGGGATCTCGCTCGTGCTGATCCTGCTGACGACCTTCGTCGGGTTCATCGCGGTGTACTGCTCCTACACGGCGATCCACGAGAGACAGAAGGAGTACTACGTCCTGCTGCTTCTGCTCCAGACGTTCATGATCGGCACCTTCTGCTGCCTGGACTTCTTCCTTTTCTACGTCTTCTGGGAAGTGATGCTGGTGCCGATGTACTTCCTGATCGGCGTCTGGGGCGGCGAGCGCCGGCTCTACGCCGCGATCAAGTTCTTCCTCTACACGCTGGCGGGCTCGGTCCTGATGCTGCTCGGCATCATCGCGCTCTACTTCTACAACACGACCGGGTTCCTCGGTTACAAGGGGCTGGGCCACGCTCCGACCTTCTCGGTCGAGGCGCTGACGGCGGTGGCCTCCGGGATGCCGGCGGAGCTGCAGGTCTGGCTCTTCTTCGCCTTCTTCTTCGGCTTCGCCATCAAGGTGCCGATGTTCCCGTTCCACACGTGGCTGCCCGACGCCCATACAGAGGCCCCGACGGCGGGCTCGGTCATCCTCGCCGCGGTCCTCCTGAAGATGGGGACCTACGGCTTCGTCCGATTCTCGCTGCCGATGTTCCCCGAGGCGATCAAGACCGACTGGGTGCTGGGGCTCGTGGTCGCGCTCGCGATCATCGGGATCGTGTACGGGGCGATGGTCACGCTCGTCCAGAAGGACATGAAGAAGCTGATCGCGTACTCCTCGGTCTCGCACCTGGGCTTCGTGATGCTCGGCGTCTTCGCCGGCAACATGGCCGGCCTCCAGGGCGGGATCCTCCAGATGGTCAACCACGGAGTCTCGACCGGCGCGCTCTTCCTCCTGGTCGGCATCGTCTACGAGCGCCGCCACACCCGCATGATCGCGGAGTACGGCGGGCTCGCACGGCAGATGCCGCTGTACGCGACGTACTTCCTGATCATGGCGCTGTCGTCCATGGGCCTGCCGCTGCTAAACGGGTTCATCGGGGAGTTCACGATCCTCCAGGGGGCCTTCGCCCGCAACTTCTGGTGGGCGTTCTTCGCCTCGATGGGCATCGTGCTCGGGGCGGCGTACCTGCTGTGGCTCTACCAGCGCGTCTTCTTCGGCGAACTCTCCAACCCGGCCAACGCGAAGCTGCCGGACCTGACGATGCGCGAGCAGCTCACGCTGGCGCCGCTCGTCGTCGCGGCGCTCTGGATCGGCCTCTACCCCAAGCCGCTCTTCGACGTGCTGCGGACGCCGTCGGAAAACATCGTCCGGTCGCTGGGAGGAAAGACGATGCCGCCGCCCGCGATGGCCGTGAAGGCGCCGCCGGCCCCGGCAGCCGCGGAGACCGGAGCGGGGCAGCCGCGGTGACGTTCCACGGGACCGACTGGTTCCTGCTCTCGCCCGAGCTCGTCCTGACCACGGCGGGGCTGATCCTCCTGGCCCTCGCTCCGGTCTTCCGGAAGGGCCACGACGAATTCGTAGGGTTCCTGTCGTTCCTCTTCGTCGGGGTGACGGCGGTCTTCCTGGCGATCGTCTCCGCCGCCCCGGCGAGGCACGCCGGTCCGATCCTCGCGGGCATGTTCGTCGTGGACAACTTCGCGGTCTTCTTCAAGTTCGCGATCCTCCTGACGATCGCCTTGACGATCCTGGCGTCGATCGGCTTCCTCGGCTCCGCCCCGTACCCGTCCGTCGAGTTCTTCGCGCTGCTCCTCTTCGCCGGCGTCGGAATGCTCTTCATGGTCTCCGGATCGAACCTGATCTCGATCTACGTTTCGCTCGAGCTGATGGCGCTGTCCTCCTACATCCTGGCCGGCTACTTCAAGGGGCAGGTCAAGTCCACGGAGGCGGCGCTGAAGTACTTCATCCTCGGCGCCTTCTCCTCGGCGGTTCTCCTCTACGGGCTCTCGCTCGTCTACGGCGTCGGCGGCAAGCTCGGCTTGACGGAGCTCGCGCAGATGTACGCCGGCACGCAGCGAACAAATCTCGTCGTCCTCGGGATCCTGCTCGTCCTAGCCGGGCTGCTCTTCAAGATCGCGGCGGTCCCGTTCCACGTCTGGACGCCGGACGTTTACGAGGGCTCGCCGACCCCGGTAACGGCCTTCTTCGCGGTGGGTCCCAAGCTCGCCGCCTACGCGATCCTGGCGCGAATCTTCTACGTCGGGTTCCCGAAGTTCCACGCGGACTGGGGCCTGATCGTGGCGCTGGTCGCCGCCGCGACGATGATCTGGGGCAATATCGCCGCGCTCCTCCAGACCAACGTCAAGCGGATGTTCGCGTACTCCTCGATCGCCCACGCGGGCTACGCGCTCCTGGGCGTCCTGGGCTTCCAGACTCCCTTCGGACTGTGGGGGATCCTGGTCTACCTGCTCGCCTATACGTTCATGAACTTCGGCGCCTTCGCCCTGGTGATCTTCCTCGAGACGAGGGGCTATGCGGCGGAGACCGTGGCGGACTTCAACGGGCTGGCCAAGCGCAACATGCCGGCGGCGATCGTGATGCTCCTCTTTCTGCTGTCGCTCGCGGGAATCCCGCCGACGGCGGGCTTCATCGGCAAGTACTACCTCTTCACCGCCGCCATGAAGGCCGGGTACGCGTGGCTGGCGGTGCTGGCGGTGCTGGCGTCGGCGGTGTCGCTCTTCTACTACTTCCGCATCGCCGCCGCGATGTTCTTCTCCGAGGCGGAGGGGGCGCCGATGAAGGGCTCCTTCGCGCTGACCGCCGCCGTGATCGTCTGCGCCGCCGGGACTCTCGTCGTGGGGATCGCGCCGGAGCGGGTCCTGGAAGTCCTCCGCCACTGCGTCCCGGGCACCTATTAG
>DATFQY010000120.1:0-47720 GCA_035263845.1 Thermoanaerobaculia bacterium
GGACCGTCGAGGATGCAAAACCGACGATGATGCTGTCGCCGGCCGCCACACCGGTGCCCACGGTGATCGTGATGCTCGAATTGCCGAATGTGTTCTTCGTCGCGGTGCCGATGTTGCCGACGAAGACTGCGTTGCTCGTGAAGGTGGCGGCCGTGGAGAGCCCCGACGCCTGGCCGGTGGCGGTCACGAGGTACGGCACGCCGCCGGCGTGCGGTTCCACGACGAGGTCGCGGTTCGTCAGCTTGCCCTCGTCGTCGGCCGCCGCGACGAAGACGCGGTCCGGGCAGTAGGAGGGACCGGTCTCGTGCACCGTCAGGGTCACGGTCTCAAGGGGCATCCAGTCCGAGCCGGTCAACACGACCGTTTCGCCGGCGCGGTAGTTGCCCTTGTCCGCGGACAGGACCGGCCCACGACGGAAGGCGACCGTCGCCAGCCGGACATTGTCTTTGCCGAGGATCTCGAGCAAGAAACGCCCGGTCATGGTCTCGGGCGCGTAGTTCAGCGTGAGGTTTCCCGTCTCGTCGGTCGCCGCCGCCTCCGTCGTCACCGAGCCGTCCGGGCGGATCATGCGGACCTGGACCGTGGCCGAGGGCTCGTAGCCGCTTCCCCGGACGAACACGGTCTCGCTGGCCTCGTAATGGCCGCGATCGGCCGCGGCGGTTTCGCGCGAGGTCTGCGCGGCGAAGGAGACGGCCCGAACGTGAAGCACGCCGTAGGACGCGAGCATCAGCGCCGCCGCTGCGGCGAGGAACCGCACGGGCGCGGGAAGCCTCATCGCGAGCGCTCTCACGCGGACTCCGGCGGGAAGTGAGGGCAGTCGTTCGCTGGTACGCCTCGTGGCGCGCAAGAGCGCCGCGAATCCTGCGAAGCTACCAGCGCCGCCCTCCTGGATTTTTTGGGGAACCGAACGGAATTCTCTATCCAGTGTTCCGGGCGCGTGTCCGCCGGGCCCTGTTCAGCGGCCAGGCGACCGGGAACGACCCGGATGCCAACGTGCTTGCTTGTCGAGACTTACGTGCGTATTGCGCCAGGGGGTCAGAGCGTGCAGAGAAGGGACGAAAGTCTAGTTGACATCCGTAGCACGAAAGCCTGCCGGTTCTTCATTTCGTGGAGGTGTCGCTGCCTGGCTCCTGTCGCTTGCCGTGCTGTGTCTCGAGATGGAACTTGTGCAGGAAGCGGTGGATTGCCGGCGCAAGAATGATTCCGGCGATCGTGATCAGGGCGAGGCCGCTGTAGAGGGCGTAGAGGCCCGCGAAGATCTTCGCCGAGGTCTTCCACTTCTCCGGCTCGCCGACGGGGCCCATGCCCGCGAGGATCATCGATGCGTTGAGAAAGGAATCCGGCCAGCTCAGATCCGCGATGAAGCGGTAACCGAGCATCCCGACGGCAAGAGAAATCGCGATCAGGACCAGGCCGAGCCTTCCGGCCCGGAAGACCCGGGCGCGGAACGCCGGCCAGGGAAGGAGCGGGCTCGAGCGATGCTCGTACATTCTCCGGCTCAGTCTATGCGACGAAGGCGGAGCGCTCGGAGACCTGCCAGACGGCGCAGGAACTATCGGACCGCTATGGCGAGGGTGTCGTGGTGAGAGGAGATCAGCGACCGCAGATAGGGGCCGATGTGTTTCGCGTCTTCGAAGCCCGCGGCCTTCGCGGCCGCCTCCTGCGCGGTCTCGGGGATGTCCGCGCTCTCGGCATAGTGTTTGAGATCCCGGTAGAAGCCGATCGTAAAGACGTCCCAGTCCGCCCCCGCGTCGCGAACGAAGAGCAGGTTCACCGGCCGTCCGAGCGCCTTGAGGTAGGCGTTCTCCATCTCCCGCTCCTTGACGAGCTCGTCCTGGCGGGCCGGCAGCGACTGAAACATCTCGACGTGGAAAAAGGAGGACTTCTCGAACCGGGCCTGCGTCTCCGCCAGCGGCGGTCCCCAGACGAACACGTCCTCGCGGCGGGAAATCGCGTCGCGGATCCTCCGTGCGGAATCGGGGGAAGCTGCCGCCGATCTCTGCCGCGCCTCGATGCGGTCGCGGGCGTAGTAAGCACCGTAGCTCCCCATCGGGAAGAGCACCAGCAGATCCCAGTGGTCGCCCTGGCTGTGGCGCATCCAGAAGAACCCCTCCTCCCCGCGCGCGATCGAGGCGGTGCGCTCCGCCTTGTAGAGATCGATCAACTCGAGCAGCTTTCCCGGCGCCGCCTGCATGAGCGTCGCCCGATAGAGGAATCCGCCCTCCGCCCGGCGCCCCGTCTCGGCGTTCAACGCCAACGCCACGGCCAGGCAGCCCGCGAGCCCGATTCTCACGGCGAGTTCTCCGGCGTTCCGGCGCGCATCGAGCGGGCGTAAAGGGAGTGGAAGTGGTGGACGCCGTTCTCGCGGCGGACCGAGTAGCGGCCGCGGTCGTACGTGCGCGACTTCAGTCCCTTCTGGACCGCCTCGCAGATGGCGATGTCCTGGAGCTGGATCTCGTCGGAGAACTCGATGGTGCGGCGGATCTCGTCGGCGATTCCCGGCTTGTCGGGATCGAGGAAGAACCACTCGAAGAGGGTCAACGTCCGCTCGTGGGTGATCGGCAGGATCAGGTTGGTCGAGAAGTTGTCCGGGTACACGTTCAGCATCAGGTTCGGGTAGATCCAGAAATAGAGCGCCTCGTCGTCCGACGCCGAGCGCTTCAGGCGGCCCGGACTCGACTCGCGGATCGGCGAGTGCTGGAGCGAGTAGACGCGCTTGGTCTCCGTGACGTAGCGCGCGTAGTCGAGCTCCTTCATCAGCGAAGGGTGGACGATCGGGATGTGGTACCCCTCGAGGTAGTTGTCCACGTAGACCTTCCAGTTGCACTCGACGATCCAGTCCTTCTTCGCGGCCGGTCTCATCGCCTCGAGGCGGCGCTTCGCCAGGCGCGCGGGGAGGTCCTCGAGGGTCTCCGCGAGAGACGGCGCGGCGGGATCGAGGTTGACGAAGAGAAGGCCAAGCCAGGATTCGAGCCGGAACTCGGGCAGCGATTGATCTTCCTTGCGGAACCCTTCGACGCCGTCGAACTCGGGCGTGTTCAGCAGCCGCCCGTCGAGCGCGTAGCTCCAGCCGTGGTAGCCGCAACGGAACGCCTGGCAGGAGCCCGCCCCCGCCGCGACGGGCCCGGCGCGGTGACGGCAGACGTTGGAGAGGGCGCGGAGTTTCGAGTCGGCGCCCCTCACGACGAGGATCGGCTCGTGGCCGACATGCGCGGTGAAGAAGCTCCCGGGCGAGGCGGCCTGGTCCTCGCGACCGATCAGCTGCCAGGTCCGGCCGAAGACGTTCCCGCGCTCCGCGTCGAGGACTTCAGCGTCGGTGTAAACGCGCGCCGGAACGGTCTGCGCCGCGGGTAGCCGCTCCTCGAAGGAGAACTCGATTTCCGTCGCCCCCATCGCCGGGAATTATCCATCCCGGCGTAGGATCGAAGGCATGAAGAAAACCCCTTTTTCCGCTCTTCTTCTCGCCTGCTCCGCCGCGGCCTTCGCGCAGACCCCGGGAGTCTTCCCCATCCAGGAGGGATTCGTAGACGCCAACGGGGTTCTCATCTATTACAAGTCGGTCGGGACGGGCTCGCCGCTCCTGGTCGTCCATGGAGGGCCCGGCGCCTCGCACGACTACTTCCTCCCGTACCTGATGCCGCTCGCTCGGACACACCGCGTCGTCTTCATCGACGAGCGCGGGTCGGGCCGCTCCCAGAAGCTCGAGGACGCGAAGCTCTACACCGTCGAGAACATGGTCGAGGACGTCGAGGCGGTCCGGCGCGCTCTGAACCTGGGCAAGGTCACGCTGCTCGGCCACTCCTACGGAGGCGTCCTCGCGCAGGCCTACGCCTTCAAGTACCCGGCGTCGCTGTCGAAGCTGCTCCTCTGCTCGACCTTCTCCTCGACGAAGGAGATGAACAAGGTCTTCGACCGGATGAAGGAAAAGATGCCGAAGGAGCTGCGCGACCGGATCGACAAGGCGGAGAAGGAGGGCCTCTTCGGACACGGCAAGGACTACGAGAAGAACCGGTACACGAACGACTACATGATCGCGGCGTGGGGCGAAGGGTATTTTCCATACCTCTACCAGCGCCGCCCCGACCCCAACTACGACCCGATCGCGGCCGGTGTCACGTCCTGGGAGCTCTACCGCGAGATGTGGGGCTCCCATGGCGAGTACGTCATCGACGGAAACCTCGTCTCCGCCGAGTACACGGACCGGCTCTCCACGATCCGCGTGCCGACGCTCATCACCGCCGGCGACCATGACGAGTGCGACCCTTCGCTGTCGCGCGTGATGCACGAGAAGATCGCCGGATCGAAGCTCGTCATCTTTCCGCAGAGCGGCCACATGACCTTCGTGGATCAGCCGTCGATGTTCATCAAAACGGTCGAGGAGTTCCTCGCGGCGAAACCTTGATCTCCAAGGGGCTCCGTCTCGTGTCGTAGGGGAGGGGCTCGCCCCTCCCGCCCGGTCGTGCCCTATCGGAGAAGGGATAACGCGGTTTATCCGAGAAGATCCTTCCCTCGGCTTCGCTCGGGACTCGCTTCGCCTACCTCAGGATGGCAAGGTGGGTTCGTCGCGATGATAAGGGCGGGCACGTTCGTCGCGATGAGAGGCTGGCATGAGCATTGAACAGATGACCGCTGTATGAGCAGCGAACGGTCGCCGCAGGAGAAGAAGAGTGTTCCCGAGAGGGGACAACCTCCGGTCAAACACCCGAAAAGGAGCCCGATTCGGGCGATCGGGAGGGGCGTTTCGAGGACGGCGCTCTGGACCGTCGGAATCATCCTCGGGCTGATCGTTCTTCTCTTCATCGCGTCCTTCTTCGTAGATGAGCCGATGCGGAAGGCGATGGAGCGGTCGATGAACCAGAAGCTGAGCGGCTACAGCGTCACGCTGCCGAAGCTGCACTTCCAGTTGATCGGGCTCTCCGTGACGTTGCGCGACTTGACGATCCGGCAGAAGGCGCACCCGGAGCCGCCGGTGGCCGTCATCCCGCGCCTTCACGCGAGCCTTCACTGGCGGGAGATCCTGTCCGGCCTCCTCGTCTCGGACTTCTACTTCGATCATCCGAGGCTCCACATCAACCTCCCGCAGCTGCGCGAGGAGGCCAGGGACCCCATGCCCCTGAAGGAAAAGGGGTGGCAGGAGGCGGCTCTGGCGATCTATCCCTTCCAGATCAACCTGCTCCGGATCGGCGACGGCGATATTGTCTACGTGGACGAGGACGCCTCGCGCCCGATCCACATCTCGCAGCTGCAGTTCCGAGCGAGCAACATCCGAAACATCCACTCCAAGGACCGCGCGTACCCCTCGCCGATCCACGCCGAGGCGGTCATCTTCGAGAAGGGCAAGGGCGTCCTCGATGGCAACGCGGACTTCCTCGCCGAGCCGTACGCGGGCTTCCACGTGCTCTACAAGGTCGAGAAGGTGCCGCTCGACGACCTCCATCCGCTCCTGGCGCGCATGGCCGACATGACGCTGAAGGGAGGGACCCTCGCGAGCGAGGGCGAGGTCGAATACGCGCCGAAGGCGAAGTTCGTGGAAGTCAAGGACATCTCGATCGCGGGCCTCCACCTCGACTACACCCACACGGCGGCCGCCGCGCCGAAGGAGAGCGCCGCGAAGAAGAACGTCAAGGAGGCGGCGAAGAAGGCCAGCAACAATCCCGACATGGTCTTGAAGCTCGACAAGTTCGAGCTGGTCAATTCCAATCTCGGCCTGATCAACAAGACCAAGGACCCGGCCTACCGGATCTTCGTCTCCGGGGCCGACTTCCGTGTGACCAACCTGTCCAACCACGCCGAGGACGGCCTGGCTCACGCGAAGCTGACCGGCAAGTTCATGGGGAGCGGCCCGGCCGTCGCGACCGCGAGCTTCCGGCCCGAGAACAAGATGGCCGACCTCTCCATCGACATCGCGATCGAGAACACCGACCTGACGACGATGAACGACATGCTGCGGGCTTACGGGAAGTTCGACGTGACGCGCGGAGAATTCGCGTTCTACTCGCAGCTGCGGATCAAGAACAACCACATCGAGGGGTACGTCAAGCCTCTCTTATCCAACATGAAGGTCTACGACCCGGAGCAGGACCGGGAGAAGAGCTTCTTCCACAAGCTTTACGAGATGATCGTCGGTGGCGTGGCGAAGCTCCTGGAGAGCACGAAGACCAGCGACGTCGCGACGCAGGCCAACATCTCGGGCGAGGTCGGCAGCGCGTCGGCGAGCGTCTGGCAGGTCCTCGGGAAGCTCTTCGAGAACGCCTTCGTCAAGGCGATCCTGCCGGGCTTCGAGCGCGGCCTCGCGCGCCACGCGAAGTAGGCATATCGTTGGCCGGCCGCCGGCCGCGATGATTCTTCCCACACCGCTCGATCGTGCATCCGACTCGCTGTGCTCAGGCAGAGAGGTCTGGTTGAAGCGCGAGGACGTCCACGAACTCGGGGCGTTCAAGTGGCGAGGCGCGCTTCCGGCTCTCGAATGCTTCCGCGCCGCGAACGCCGCCGGCGTGGTCACGGCCTCGACCGGCAACCACGGGGCCGCAGTGGCCTGGGCGGGGCGCCGGCTCGGCCTGCCGGTCGTCGTCTTCGCGCCGGAGAAAGTCTCGCAGGCCAAGCTCGCGATCATCCTGGAAAAGGGAGCGGAGGTCCGCCGCGTCGGGCGCGACCTCGACGAGGCCAAGGAGAAGGCGGTGGGCTTTGCGAAAGAGCGTGGCCTTCCCTTTTTCGAGGACGGCGCCGAGCCCGCGCAGTACGAGGGCTACCGCGCGATCGGAGGCGAGATTCTCGAACAGGCTCCGAAGCCGCTTTCCGCCGTCGTCGCGCCGGTCGGAAACGGAGCGCTGATCTGCGGAATCGGGATGGCGATCAAGGAGCGATCTCCTTCCACGATCGTCGTGGGAGTCGCCGCCGCGGAAGCCCCGGTCATGGCGCTCTCCTTCGAGGCGGGAAGCCCGGTCGCCTGCGACCGCATGGCGACCTTCGCCGATGGCCTCGCGGTCCGGGTGGCGATCCCGAGGGCCGTCGAAACGATGCGCCGCGTCGTGGACAGGATGCTTCTCGTTTCGGAGCGCGAGATCGCGTCGGCCGTGGCGGCGTATGCGCGGTGCGGAATCCGGGTCGAGGGTGCCGCCGCCGCGCCGCTTGCCGCGCTGCCGCGGGTTCCGGCTTCCGGCCCGACCGTCCTCCTCGTCAGCGGCCGCAACATCGATGAGGAGGTTTATCGCAGGGCGACCGCGAGTCCTGGTTCCTTCTAACGGATCTGGATGTGCCGGCGCAGGTCGGTCTTTCCGCCGTCCTTGGCGGTCACCGAGACGATCAGCAGGTGAGGACCGGCGGCAACGGACGGGATCGTGAACGTGAAGCCCGCCTTGTCGGAATCCGGGTAGTTCGGATACGCCTCGTGGACGCCCGGAAACGGCTGGCCGATCTTCGCGTCGGCCCGCGGCCCCTCGTCCAGCGCGACCTCGACCTTCGCGATCCCCGAATCGTCCAGAGCCCAGCCCGTCCCCTGCGCGCCGGAGGCGATGGCGTCGTTTTCCTTCGGCGTGTCGATCAGCCCGAAGGGCGGGCGTGCCCGGGCCTGCTTCGCGGCTTCCGTGTCCGCGGCGGAGGCCTCCGGCGATTCGGACTTCCGGCACGCGGAGACGAGCAACGCCGCCACCGCCGTCGCCACGAACAGCGCCCTCGAGCACGACTTCATCCGCATCCCTCCCGAGCCGCGGGATTGTATAGGCTGCGCCGATGCCCAGACCGCTCCCCCGTTTCGGACTGACGCCGCGCGAGTGGTCCTTTCTCTCGAACCTGAAGCCGGCCTCCCGGATCCAGAAGTTCCTCGACGGCCTCGACTACGACGTCCGGGGCGAGGGCTGCCGCTCGGCGAGGCGGGTCCTGAGCGAGCGCCGCGTCCAGTGCATGGACGGAGCCCTCTTCGCGGCGGCGGCGCTCAGGGTCCAGGGCCACCCGCCGCTGATCGTGGACCTCGAAGCGGTGCAGGACGACGACCACGTCCTGGCGGTCTTCCGGCAGAACGGCCGCTGGGGCGCGGTCGCCCGGTCCAACTATTCGGGCCTGCGCTTCCGCGAGCCCGTGCATCGCTCCATCGAGAGCCTCGTCCTGTCCTACTTCGAGTCGTACTTCAACCTGCGCGGAGAGAAGACGCTGCGGCGCTACTCGAACCCGTTCAACCTCTCGCGGTTCGACCGCCTCCAATGGATGACGTCGGAGGAAGACCTCTGGGAGATCCCGGACGCCCTCTACGACATCCCTCACCACACGCTCCTGCCGGCGCGCGTCGTCGAAGACCTCTCCACCGTGGACCGCCGGCTCTTCCGCGCGGGCCTCGTCGGCCGGGTGACTTGAGCGGCTCTAGGCCTCCGAGGCTTTCCAGACGGCGTCGATGACGAGCGCGGCGGTTTCCGGGGCGTCGGCTTCGGAGAACTGCGCCTCGCGCGTTCCGCGGTCGTCCTCGACGGTCAGCTGGTAGCAGAAACGGTCGCGATGCTCCTTCGGGGGATCTTCGGCGGCCCGGCGAAAGAGACCCGCGCGCTCCGCGGAGTGGACGACCCCGCAGAGCTCCTCCGCGCTTACGGGGTCGAGCGTCTCCGTGTCGATACTCGCCTCGCGCCGGATGCCGGCGAAGCCGCCGCTTCGGACGAGACGGATCTTCATGCGAGCGTCGTGGTCTCCTCGACGCCGACGCCGCGCCAGGCGCCCTGGACAGCCTTCTCCTCCGCGCTCCCCTTGCCGTAGATGTCCGACGCCGCGGTGCGCGTCAGCCGGGCGGCCGCTCCGAAATCGCTGTCCTTGCGCAGGAGCTTCGTCAGCGCGGTGTACCAGATCTTTCCCGCCTTCTCCCACGCGAAGCCGCCCAGCGCGGCGGCCGTCAGGTAGAAGGCCCGGTTGGGGATCCCGGAGTTGATGTGGACGCCGCCGTCGTCCTCCGTCGTCGTGACGTAGCCCTTCATGTCGGCCGGCTGCGGATCCTTGCCGAGGACCGGGTCGTCGTACGCGGTGCCGGGCGCCCTCATCGAGCGCAGGGCCACGCCCTGGACTTTCGGAGTGAAGAGACCGGCGCCGATGAGCCAGTCGGCTTTGTCCGCTGTCTGCTTGAGCGTCCGCTGCTTGACGAGCGAGCCGAAGACGTCCGAGAAGGACTCGTTCAGGGCGCCGGGCTGGTCCTTGTAGTCGAGGTTCGCCTCGTGAGCGGTCACGCCGTGGGTCAGCTCGTGGCCGATGACGTCCACGGAGATCGTGAAGCGGTTGAAGAGCTTTCCGTCGCCGTCGCCGTAGACCATCTGGTTTCCGTTCCAGAAGGCGTTGTCGTAGCCCACGGCGTAGTGGACGGAGGAGTCCAGGCGCATCCCGCGCCCGTCGATGGAGTTTCGCTGGTAGACCTTCCAGTAGAGGTCGTAGGTCGAGCCGGCGCCGTCGTAGGCCTCGTTGACGGCGGCGTCCTTCTTCGGCGGATCGCCCTCGGACCGGACGAGGGTTCCCGGCAGCGTCGTCTTGTGCTTCGCGTCGTAGACGACCCGCCGCTTCTGGCCCACGGGCGCCGCCCCCGGCAGGAGCGACAGCACCACGCGCCTCTCGCGCAGCCTCTCGGAGAGGACCAGCGTGCGAAGCGCCCGTCCCCGCTCCTCCGTCGTCCCGTTCTGGCAGATCGCGATCAGCATGTGCGGAGGAACGATCCCGCGGAAGCACCGCTGTCGCATATCCACCGGCAAGTTTATGAGAAAGTAAGCGCGAGGATTGCGTTGACATACCGGCCCGCGCCGCGTGACACCTCCGGCGTCAAGCTGCCGAAACCGATCGAGCAGTTGACCGAGTTGCTGGCCCGGAATACCCACGAGAACTGGGCGCGGCAGAGGCTCGAGAACGGCTGGCGCTGGGGCCCGGAGCGCAACGACGAGCGCAAGGAGCACCCCAACCTCGTGCCCTACGAGCAGCTCTCCGAGGCGGACAAGGAGTACGACCGGCGGACGGCGATGGAGACTCTGAAGGCGATCGTCGCCCTGGGCTACCGGATCGAAAAGGCGTGACGCTCCGCGGCCCGGAGGACATGCGCGGGCTCGCCGCCGATCCCGCGGCCCCCGCGCGGCTGCGCGAGCTGCTCGTCCGCTGCGGCCCGGAGAGCGGGCCCGGGTCGCTCTTCGAGCGATTCGTCGAGGCCGACGACACGGCCGCGCGCAACCGGCACCGTTACGAGCAGTCCGCCACGCTTTCCGCCCTCGGCGGCACGGTGGCGATCATCCTCGCGATCCTCCAGCTCGCGTTCCACCATCCGCTCGTGGACGCGTGGCAGCAGGGGCGGCGGTGGCCCGCCCTGGCGCTTCTCGGCGTCGAGATCGTGGCGGTCGCGTTCACCTTCGTCTCGGTCGCGAGGAGCCTCGTCCTCTACCGGCAGGAGGGGTGGCTGCTCTGGCGCTACAAGGCGGAGCGGCTGCGGCTGCTCTTCTACCGGCTGCTGACGAGCCCGGACTACTGGACCGGGCGGGAACCGGCGGGCGGCGACTATGCGCAGTGGATCGGGCGCGAGGTCTCCGAGATCGAGGTGCTCACTCGGGTCGAGCTCCACGCCCTTGCCCGCTCGGCCCCGGTTCCCGAGCAGCCCGAGGCGGCCGCCTGCGAGGGCGTCGACGCCGCGGAGATCGAGGGCCTCGTCAACTTCTACCGCTCGACCCGGCTCTCCGCGCAGATGGCGTACTTCCAGGCGCGCGCGCAGGAGAGCCCGCTCTCCTGGGACAACCCGCGCCTGCTGCCGTTCTTCTTCTTCTTGAGCGTCGCGGCGGTCTTCGTCCACTTCGGGTTCGAGATCGCCTCCTTCGCGGCGAGGAGCCCCCAGTCCGGGGCGGTCTACCGGTCCATCAGCGTGTTCTTCCTGCTGCTCGCCGCCGTTCTTCCGGCCGTCTGGGCCGGAATCAAGACCTGGCGCTCCGCGCACGAGTTCACCCGCAACGCGGCGCGGGCGGCAGCCAGCCTCGGGGTCCTGAAGCGCTACTCCGAGAGGCTCGGAAAGGAGAAGGAGTGCGCCCGCGTCTTCGCGACGCTCGACCTGTGCGAGACCTTCCTCGACGCCGAGCAGCGGGAGTGGCTGCGCCTGATGCTCGAAGCCGATTGGTACGGCTAGGTCGCGTGGAGAGCGTTTCGGCACGGACCGCGTGGCGCGCGATGGGGGTCATCGCGGCGGTTTTTCTCCTCAAGGCGATCGCTCTGGCGTTCTGGGTAACTCCCCTGTGGGACGTGCCGGATGAGTCGGGACACTACGGGATCGTCGCGGACCTCGCGGACGGACGCGGCCTCCCGGTCCCCGGGAAGAGCGTCCTCCCGGCCGACGTCCTCGCGGACTGGACGAAGGGAAAGATCCGCGGGCCATACCTGAACTGGGTCGCGCAGCATCCTCCGCTCTACCACCTCCTCGCGGCGCCCATCCTGTCGGCGGCGAGGCTCGTCACGTCGGAGCCTCCGTTGCTCTACCGGGCGCCGCGCCTTCTCTCCGCGGTCTCCGGCGCGGCGGCGCTGCTCCTCTTCTTCGCGGCCTTTCTCGAGACGACGGCGGATCCGCTGCTGTCCTTCGCGGCCGCGGCGGGGATCGGGTTCGTTCCCATGTACAGCCACCTCTCTTCCGGGACCAACCACGACATCCTCCTGGCCCTGGCGAGCGGGCTCGCCGCCCTCGGCTTCGCCCGCCTGGCGAAGTCGGGGTCGTTCGCCGACGCCATGACGATGGCCGCGGCCCTGGCGCTGGCGGGAGGGGTGAAGCTCTCCGCGGTCGTTCCGGCGGCGGCGCTCTCGCTGCTCGCGGCGGCGAATCTCAAGTCCCGCGGCCTGCGCCGGATCGGAGAGACCGTCGCCATCGCGGCCGTTTCCGTGTCCCTGGCGCTGGCATGGACGGCGCGCCACTGGCTGCTGCTCGGCAATACCCGGGTCCATCCCGTTTCGAAGGAGCCCTTCCGGCTGGCGGGCTTTCTCGACTACCTCCGGGGCGAGCCCGTTGTGGACCACACGTTCAAGAACTTCTTCGGGTTGATCGGCTGGACCGGGACGGGCGGCGGCGAGGTCCGGTGGTTCCAGATCTCCGGGGTTTTCCTCGCTCCGTATCTCCTTCTCGCGCTGGCGGCCGCGGCGGGCGCGGCGGTCTGGGCGTGGAGGAGCGGCGGGGCGCGGCCGATGGCGCGGGCGTTTTTCGGCGCGATCGCCGCGGCGGTCTTCCTCTACTGCTTCCTCGGCCTCTTCTCCGGCGCGGACGGTTCGGAGCTTCCCAAGCGAGTCCTCTACAGCCTGATCGCGGCAGTTCCGTTCCTCGCGCTCCCGGCGGCGGCCGGGCGCGGGCCGGCCGAGGCGCGGATCCTCGGCGGATCGCACTTCGTCTTTCTCGTCTTCTGCGCGGCCTACCTCGTCAACAGCTTCGAGGCGTACGAGATCTACGGGCAAATGCGGGCGACCAACGGCAGGTATTTCTTCGCCGTCCTGCCCTTCGTGGCCCTCGCCTTTCCGATCGCGGCGGCGAAGAACCTCGTCGCCGGCAGAAGCCGGGACGCTCTTCTCGTGGCAATCCTCGCCGGCCTGTTCGTCAACGAGACCGCCTTCTTCCTTCTTCGAGTCATTCCGTTCTATCGGTTAGGCTCTGTTCCATGAAGTCGGAGAAGTTCGCGATCGGGCTTGTCCAGATGAGCGCGACGCCCGACGGGGCGGAGAATCTCCGCAAGGCGGTCGCGGGAGTCGAGGAGGCGGCAGGGCGGGGCGCGCGCGTCGTGTGCCTGCCGGAGCTCTTCCGGTCGCAGTACTTCTGCCAGCGCGAGGACCCGGCCATCTTCGATCTCGCCGAGCCGGTGCCCGGCCCCACGACGTCCGCGCTTTCGGAGACCGCCCGGCGCCTGGGCGTCGCGATCGTCGCCCCGGTCTTCGAGCGCCGCGCCGCCGGGCTCTACCACAACAGCGCCGCGATCCTCGCCGAGGACGGCCGGATCGCGGGCGTCTACCGCAAGATGCACATCCCCGACGATCCTGCTTACTACGAGAAGTTCTATTTCGCGCCGGGCGATCGCGGCTTCCCCGCCTTCGACACCGCGTCGGGGCGCATCGCCGCGCTGATCTGCTGGGACCAGTGGTACCCGGAGGGGGCGAGGCTCGCCGCGCTGGCCGGGGCGAGCGTGCTCTTCTACCCGACCGCGATCGGGTGGCACCCGCACGAGAAGGCCGAGCACGGAGCGGCGCAGCGCGACGCGTGGAGAACCGTCCAGCGGGGCCACGCCATCGCCAACGGCCTCTACGTCGCCGCCGTCAACCGCGTGGGTCATGAGAAGCCGGATGGAGGCGGAGCGGGGATCGAGTTCTGGGGGACCTCCTTCGTGGCGGACCCTCAAGGCGTCCTGGTCGCGGAAGCCTCGACCGACCGCGAGGAGATACTCCTCGCCGAGATCGACCCGGCGCGCATCGAGGACGTGCGGCGCAACTGGCCGTTCCTGCGGGACCGGCGGATCGACGCGTATTCCGGGATCACCCGTCGCTTCCTCGACGACGAATAGATGCGGCACCCCGAGAAGACCTACCTTCCCGCCGAGTGGGAGGAACATGAGGCGACGTGGATCGGCTGGCCCCACAACGCCAGCGACTGGCCCGGCAAGTTCGCCCCGATTCCCTGGGTCTACGGCGAGATCGTCCGCAAGCTCGTCCCGGGCGAGATCGTCCGCATCCTCGTCGAGTCGAAGGAGCACGAGGCGTCCGCCCGCCGGATCCTGGAACGGTGCGCCGCCGATATGGACCGGGTCGAGTTCTTCCGATTCCCCACCAACCGGGGCTGGACCCGCGACTCCGGCCCCGCGTTTGTCCGAGACGGGGCCCGCGAGTCGGCCGTCATCCGGCGGTTCCGCTTCAACGGCTGGGCGCGCTACGACGACTGGAAGAAGGACGATGCGATCCCCCCGAAGGTGGCGAAGAGCCTGGGCCTCCCCCTTCTGCCCGGGACCTTCCGCGGCCGCGAGCTCGTCCTGGAAGGGGGCGCCATCGACGTCAACGGCGCGGGCACGCTGATGACGACCGCGGAGTGCCTGCTCGACGAGAAGGTCCAGGTCCGCAACCCCGGGATGGGACGCGGGGACTACGAAGCGGCGTTCGCCGAGCTGCTGGGCGTCCGCAAGACCCTGTGGCTGAACCGCGGCATCGCGGGAGACGACACCCACGGCCACGTGGACGACATCGCCCGGTTCGTCAACGCCCGCACCGTCGCGCTCTGCCGAGAGACGAATTCCGCCGACGAGAACTACCGACCGCTCGAGGAAAACCGCGAGAGGCTCGAGGGGATGACGCTCGAGGACGGATCCAAAGTCGAGCTCGTCTTCCTGCCGATGCCGTCTCCCCTCTTCCTCGACGGCCGGCGGCTCCCCGCCTCGTACGCGAACTTCTACGTCGCCAACGCGGCGGTCCTCGTCCCGACCTTCAACGACCCGAAGGACCGGCTCGCCCTGGCCGTCCTGTCCGCGGTCTTCCGCGACCGGCCGGTCGTCGGCATCCACGCGGTGGACCTCGCCTGGGGGTTGGGCACCCTCCACTGCCTGACGCGGCAGCAGCCCCGCTGAAGAGATGACGAGATCCATCGAGGAGCTCCCGACTCCCGCCGTCCTCGTGGACCTGGACGTCCTCGAGAAGAACATCTTGCGCCAGGCTTCCCGGGCGCGCGAGGCCCGCGTGCGCCTTCGCCCCCACGCCAAGACCCACAAGTGCCCCGAGATCGCTCGCATGCAGATCTCGGCCGGGGCGGCGGGGATCTCGCTCGCCAAGACCTCCGAGGCCGAGGTGTTCGCGGACGCCGGCTTCGACGATATCTTCGTCGCCTACCCGGTCGTCGGGCTGGGAAAGGCCGAGCGCCTGCTCGCCCTGGCCCGCCGCATCCGCCTGGCGGTGGGATGCGACAGCGCGCAGGCGGCGTCGGAGCTGTCCCGCGTGTTCGAGGCCGATGGCCGGAAGCTCGACGTCCTGCTCAAGGTGGACGTGGGCTACCACCGCGTGGGCGTGAACCCGGCCGACGCCCTGGAAGTCGCGCGCGCCATCGGGAAGCTCCGCGGCCTGACGCTCCGGGGCATCTTCACCCACGCGGGGCACGTCTACTCGGCCGGGACGCCGGAGGAGGTTTCGCGGATCGCGACGCTCGAGGGCCGCACGCTCGTCGAGACCGCTCTGGCGCTTCGCGATTCCGGCGTCGCCGTGGAGGAGGTCTCCGTCGGCTCGACCCCGTCGGCGCGGGACGCGATGAGGGTTCCCGGCGTGACGGAATGCCGGCCGGGCAACTACGTCTTCCACGACGGCACGCAGGTCGCGCTGGGCACCTGCGCGCCGGAGGACTGCGCGATGACGGTCCTCGCGACGGTCGTCAGCGTGCCTGCCCCGGACCGCGCCGTCGTGGATGCCGGCTCCAAGACGCTCTCCCAGGACTCACTCAAGCCGCGGCCCGACGGCAACGGGCTGATCCTCGGCACGCGCACGCGCCTGGTCAGCTTGACCGAGGAGCACGGAGTCGCGCGCGTCGCGGAAGGCGACTCGTTCCGCGTCGGGCAGCGCGTCCGCATCCTTCCCAACCACGCGTGCGTCGTCTCCAACCTGCACGACCGTCTCTTCGGCGTCCGCTCGGGACGCGTCGCGACGGTACTGCCGGTCGCGGCGCGCGGACGGATCGAGTAGCCGCTGTCATCCCTCGGGCAGCTCACGCACTTCTAAGGGGGACCCGCTCCGGCCGGCCGCGAGGCTCGCGGCCCAGTACACCGCGACCGAGGTCGCGAGCGACGGGAGAGTCGCGCCGATTCCCCGCGTGAGGAAGTAAACCGCGCCGCCCGCGGCCCAGGCCGCGAGGCCGGACAGCGAGAAACCACCGTGGCGGGCGAGCGGCCCGGACGCGTCGTAGAGGTCCGCGGCACGGACGGGACGCCTGAGGAGGAAGAAGCGCGCCAGGAGAACGCCGCCCACCGGCACCAGGAGCCCTCCGAGGAGCAGCATGAAGTCGGCGTACCGGTCGAGCCAGACTTTCGACAGCGAGAGCGCCGCCCCGAGGATGCCGACGGACCACACGGTGCCTCGCCCTCCCGCCTTCGGGATGAGGCTCTTCCACGCGAGCGAAGAAAGGTAGATGTTGACGAAGTTCGTCGTCAGCGTGGCGACGGCGAGCAGCACCGCCCCGGCTGCGCCGAGGTGGACGGCGTCGAGCATCGCCCCGGGATCGTCCGAGCGCGCCGCCCGAGCCGCCGCGTACCCCAGCGGCATGAACCAGAAGCTGGTCGCCGCGAGGCCGAGGAAGACGGCGAGCGCGCCCTTTCGGGCCGAAGCGGTATAGCGCGAGTAGTCGGCGAACATCAGGATCCACGAGACCTGGTAGCCGATGACGATGTCGAGCGCGCGCGAGCGCGCCATCCCTCCGGAGAGCGGCGCGGCGAGGGCCGCCTCCGGCAGGCGAAGGCACGCCCAGGTCAGGAGCAGCCCGATCGCGAAGAGCAGCGGCACGGCGTAGCGGTCGGCGAGCGCTACGGCCCGCGGCCCGCCCGCCACGATCGCGGTCGCGGCGATCCCCAGGCCGATGGCCCAGGCCGGCTCGGACCGCGGGCCGCCGAGCAGGCGCGCGCAGGCGGAGGCGGCGATGACGTTGTTGACGGCGATCCAGGCGAAGTTGGTGACGTAGAGGATTGCCGCGACGAGGCCCGCGCCCCGCAGCCCCAGGGCCGCCCGCGCCGCGACGACCGACGGGGCCCCCAGGCGCGGGCCGACGGGAGAAAGCGCCGCGACAAGAAGAGCTCCCGCCACGCTGCCGGCGCCGATCAGCCCGAGGGCCTCTTTCCATCCGAGGTGCGCCGCGAGGCTCGCGCCGACCTGGAGCGTCGTCGCGACAATGTTGGCACCGGCGAAGATGAGGAACAGGTCGAAGGCGGGCTGCGTGCGCTCTCCCGGCGCGACCGGGCCGATCTCCACCGCCTGCACGGGGCTCAAGATACTCTTGTCGCAACGAGCCATGGCCGTCACGCTGACGCTCCCGCCCTGGCTGGCGGTGGCCCTCGCCCTGGTCGTCCTGTGGGCGGTCCTCGACCGCCTCCTGCTCCCGGGCGCGCGCTGGTTCCTGCGCCGGCGCGTCAACCGCGTCCTCGAGGAGATCAACACGCGGCTGAAGATCCGGATCCCGCCTTTCAAGCTGACCAAGAGGGAGGTGCTGATCGACCGGCTCCTCTACGACCCGCTCGTCCAGGAAGCCGCGGAAACCGAGGCCCGCGAGTCGGGAGCGCCCCGCGAGGCCGTGCAGCGGCGCGTCAAGCGCTACGCCCGGGAGATCGTCCCGGCCTTCAACGCCTACGTCTACTTCCGGCTCGGCTACTGGCTCGCGAGGAACCTGGCGAAGTCTCTCTATCGCGTGCGCCTGGGCTACTCCGACGAGGAGGGGCTCGCGAAGATCGCCGGCGACTCGACGGTCGTCTTTCTCATCAACCACCGAAGCAACATGGACTACATCCTGGTGTCGTACCTGGCCGCGGAGAAGAGTGCCCTTTCCTACGCGGTCGGCGAGTGGGCGCGGGTCTGGCCGCTCCAGACCCTGATCCGGTCGATGGGCGCCTACTTCGTGCGGCGCAACTCCCACGATCCGCTCTACCGCCGGGTCCTGGAGCGCTATGTCGCGATGGCGACCGCCGCCGGCGTCACGCAGGCGGTCTTTCCCGAGGGAGGCCTTTCGAGGGACGGAAGGTTGCGTCCGCCGAAGCTGGGGCTCCTCGACTACATGGTCCGCTCCTACGACCCCGCGGGCGGCCGCGACATCGCCTTCGTACCCGTCGGCATCAACTACGACCGCACCTTCGAGGACCGAAGCTTCCTGGCCGAGCGCGACGCCTCCGCGCCGACCGTCTCGACGGCCGGCGCCGTCCGCAACGCGCTGCGGTTCGTCCTTCGCAACCTCTGGCTCGCGGCCCGAAACCGCTGGCACCGGTTCGGCTACGCCTGCGTCAACTTCGGCTCGCCGGTCTCGCTGAAGGAATACATGGATCGCCGGCGCCTGGACTTTCGGACGCTCTCGCGCGAAGAGCGGTTCTCGAGAGTCGAGGAGCTGGCCGGATACCTGATGGAGCGGATCGCCCGGGTCATCCCCGCCGTCCCGGTCTCCCTCGTCGCCACGGGCTTCCTGCGGCGCCCCGCCCACGCGTGGAGCGAGCTCGAGCTGAAGGGCGAGGTCCTCGGGTTGATGCGCGACCTGGAGGCCCGCGGCGCGCACGTGTACGTGCCCCGGAGCGACCAGGACTACGCGATCACCGTCGGCCTGCGGATGCTGACGCTGCGCCGCCTCGTGGCGGAGACCGACGGCCTCTACTCGGCCGAGCCTCGCGAGCTGCCGCTGCTTGCCTACTACGCCAACTCGATCGCCCACCTCCTCGGGCCGGCTCCCCCGGCCTGAGCCCGGGCCGAGATCAGCGGCGGATGTCTTCGCGGGAATCGCGAAGGAAGACCGAGAGAAGGATGCTCACGATCGAGACGACGAGGGCGCCGAGGAACGCGGCCCAGAATCCGTCCACGTGGAACCCGATCCCGAGCGAACCCGCGAGCGAGCTCGTCAGGAGCAGAATGACCGCGTTGATGACGAAGGTGAAGAGCCCCAGCGTCAGGATCAGCAGCGGGCACGACAGCAGGGCGAGCAGGGGGCGCAGCAGGGCGTTCAGGATCCCGAAGACCAGCGCCACGAGCAGGAGCGTCAGCCCGTCGCCCGAGTAGGTCACGCCCGGGACGATCTTCGTGGCGACCCATAGGGCCGCGGCGTTGATCAGGAGACGAAGGACGAACCTCATCGTGCCTCGCCCGCGATCATCTCTCAGCCGCGGGCCCGGCAGTAGCCAGGGGCCGAGTTAATTTCAGTTCTCCGGCGATTCTGTCCAAGAACTCTTCACGCCGAGCCGGCGTCAGCCCGGAAGACCGCCAGCATCGTGATGTCGTCGGCCTGCTCGGCGCCGCCGACGTGCTCGTCGATGGCGGCTCCGACGGCGTCCAGGATCCCCGCCGCGGATCGGTTTTCACGCCCAAGAAGGGAAAGGAGTTTCTTCTCTCCGAAGCGGCCTGTCGGACCTTTCGCGTCCGTAACGCCGTCCGTGAAGGCGAGCAGCCCCTCGCCAGGGGCCAGCCGTTCGGAGGCGACCTCGAAGGACGCCTCCGCCATCATTCCCACGGCCGGGCCGGTCGGCGACAGGCGCGCGCGGATCCCGCCTCCGGAGGAGCTGAAGAGGACAGGCGCCTCGTGGCCGCCGTTGACGTAGTGGAGCTCTCCTGTGGCCGTGTCGAGAGCGCCGAAGAAGAGCGTCGCGAACATGGAGGCTTTCGAGTGGGTGATGGCGATGTAGTCGTTGGTCTGCCGCGCGACGCCGGCGAGGGTCGCCGAGGGCGAGGCCGACGCGGGCTCGGCGGTCGCGGCCGAGCGCAGCAGGCTCCGGAAGAGCGCCATGAAGAGCGCCGCGCCGACACCCTTGTCGCAGACGTCGGAGACGACCAGGCCGACGATGCCCGGCGCCGCCAGCGGGAAGGCGTCGTAGAAGTCTCCCGCCACCTGCCTGGCGGGAGCGAAGCGCGCCCCGATCTGCCATCCCGGAAACACCGGCAGCTTCTCGGGGAGGAAGCTCTTCTGGATCTCGCGTCCAATCTCCAGCTCCCTCTCGAGGCTCTTCGCGTAGAGCCGCTCCTTGTCGCGCAGGCGCTTCTTCTCGAGTGTCGCGCCCACGCGCGCCTTCAGCAGCACCGGGTTGAACGGCTTGGGCAGGTAGTCCGTCGCGCCCATCTCGACGCACTTGACGACGCTCTCCATCTCGGTGACCGCGGAGATCATGATGACGGGAAGGTGCTTCAACGCCGGGTCCGCCATCACTTCGCCCAGGACCTGGTAGCCGTCCATCTCCGGCATCATGATGTCGAGCAGCACGAGGTCGAAGGACTCGCTCCGCAGCTTCTCCAGCGCCTTCCTTCCGTTCTCGGCGATCCCGACGTCGTGGCCCTGCTGCTTCAGCCGCCGGGCCAGCAGGTCGCGGTTGACCTCGACGTCGTCCACGACGAGGATCCGGGCGGCTGGCTCGTTCATGACGCGGACAGGAGCCGTTTCAGGAAGGGGAGCTGTTTCTCGGCGGCCTCCTCGCCGCGCTCGATCATGTAGGGGTGAAGCGAGGTGTCGCGCAGCCCGATGTGCCGCTCGAAAGTCGGGATGATCGGGACGATCTCGGCGTGGTGCGCGGCGCTGTAGAAGGAGTAGCTGGATTTGAGGAGGTTGTTCATCGTGATGCACGTCGTCTGCGAGACGAGGCTCATCAGCGACGCGACCCGCTCGTTCAACGGGTTCTCGAAGCCCATCGCCAGGATGACGTCGCAGCCTTCCCGGATCGCGACGCTGACGGGAAGCGGGTCCGAGGCGCCGCCGTCGAAGAGGAGCCTCCCGCCGACCTTCCACGGCGAGAGCAGCACCGGGATCGCGACCGAAGCCCGGACGGCGTCCTGGAGTCTCCCCTCCGACAGCACGACGCTCTCGCCCGTCGCCAGGTCCGTCGCCACGAGGTGGAGCGGGATCCGCGCGGCGCGGAACGTCGTTTCCCCGTAGAGCGACTCGAGAACGGACTCGAGCCGCGCCTCGTCGAGGATGCCTCCCGGCTCGTTCCAGGGGAAGAGCCTCGGAAAGAGCCCCTTGAAGATCGCCCCGTAGTGGACCCTGGCGAAGAGGCCCTGCCACATCTCGTGGCTGCGCCGCTCCGTCTCCTCCAGGTCCCAGCCCAGCGCGAGGGCGGAGGCGTAGAGCCCGCCCGCGCTGCAGCCGACCGCGAGGTGCACCGCGATGCGCTCGCGCTGCAGGACCCGCAGCAGCCCCAGCGCCGAGGCGCACTTGATCGAGCCCGATCCGATGACGACTCCGACCCGGGGCGCGCGGGGGCTCGGCTCCAGGAGGCTCATCCCCGCCCGAGCAGCCGCCGCAGGTAAGGGACCTGGCGCTCGGCGGCCCGCTCCCCTTCCTGGATGACGTAGGGGATCTTGTCTGTGTCGAAGAGGTGGATGCGGTCCGCGAACTCCGGAAGGATCGGGAGGATCTCGGCGTGGTGCGCCAGGTTGTGGAACGCGAAATTGGACTTCAACAGGTTGTTGGACGTGATCGAAGAGAGCTGGAAGGCGAAGCGCAGCGGCGAGTTGATCTTGTGCTGGTATGGGCTCTCGAATCCCATCGTGACGATGACGTTGGCGCCCTGGCGGATCGCGACGCCGACGGGCATCGGGTCCGACATGAAGCCGTCCACGAGCATCCGCCCGCCGGCCGGCCAGGGGCGGAAGATGTACGGGATCGCGATCGAGGCGCGGATCGCGTCCACGATCGGCCCGCTCTCGAAGACGACCTGCTCGCCGGTGTGGAAGTCCGTGGCGGTCAGGTAGAGGGGGATCTTCGCGTCGGCGAAGGTGGACGTTCCGAAGGCGTCCAGGAGCCTCCGGAGGATCAGCCCGTCGTCCACCATCCCGAAGCTCTCGTCGAACCCGAAGATTCCCGGCAGGAACACGGAGAGCAGCGAGCGGTGGTTTCGCCGGCTCGTCAGCTCCCTCGTCCAGAGGCGGCGCGTCATCGCCTCCGCCTCCTCGACCTCGTGGCCCAGGGCGATCAGCGCCGCGTAGAGGCTTCCGCCGCTGCAGCCGACGATCATGTCCACGCCGATGCCCTCGCGCTTCAAGACCTTCAGGAGTCCCAGCGCGGCGGCGCACTTGACGCTGCCCGATCCCAGGACCACGGCCACTCGCGGGCCGTTCGCGTCACCGGCGGTCATGCCCGACGCTAGGCCGGAAAGCTCGCCACGGCCGCCTCGACGTCGGGGAAGAGCTTCAGGATGTGGGTGAAACCGGACAGTTCGAGCACCCTCAGGACATCGGGCTGGACGGCCGCCAGTCGCAGGTCTCCTCCCTGCTGGCGGGTTTCCTTGACCGTCTCGAGCAGCGCGCGCAGGCCCGCGCTCGAGGTGTACTCCACGGCGGCGAAATCGCTGACGATCCGGACGTTCCCGCCCGCGACCTGTTCCCGGAACGAGGTGACGAGGGTCGTCGCGGTCATGCCGTCGATCGACCCGGCGATCGCGATCACCGTGATCGAGCCTCGCTGAAGCGTCGTGATTTCCATCGGTCCTATCCTCTTATCCTCTCTCCGTTTTTTCCGGAACCGGGGGGCGCCTCTTGACCAGCGTCAGGCGGTTGCCGGCGGCTCCCGACTCGTAACGGACGTCGTCCACGAGCTGACGAATCAGGTGCCAGCCCAGGCCGCCGATCCGCCGATCCCGCCAGCCGGCGCCCACGTCCGGCCCCGGCGCCTGGGACGGATCGAAGGAGCGCCCGCGATCGGAAACCGTGACGGCGATGGTTTTCCCGTCCGCCTCGAACGCGACCCCGACCGGACCGGGGCCCGGGCTTCCCGCGTACCCGTGCTCGACGACGTTGCAGCACGCTTCGTCCACGGCGAGCTTGATGTCCTTCGCTTCCGAAGCGGGAACGCCGGCCTCCCGGCAAGCGTCCTCGATGAAGTCGCGGATCACCTTCAGGTTCTCGGGCCGGGCATCCAGGCCGATCTCCCGCTTCAAGACGCCGGGCTGCCGGACGGGCGCGGCTTGATGAGCGCTTCGATCTTCGCCAGCAGCCGGGGCAGCTCCACGGGTTTCGTGTCGAAGTCGTCGCACCCCACGCCGCGGGCCTTCTCCTCGTCGCCCGCCATGGCGTGGGCGGTCAGCGCGATGACGGGGATGGCGCGGGAGGCCGGGTCCGCCTTGATGCGGCGCGTGGCCTCCCAGCCGTCCACTACCGGCAGGCTCATGTCCATCAGCACGAGGTCCGGGGAATCCGACCGCGCCCGGGCGATTCCCTCCGCGCCGTCCACCGCGATGACGACTTCGTATCCCTTCCGGGCGAGCCGGCGCGAGAGCATGTCGCGGTTCATTTCGTTGTCTTCGACGAGAAGGATCTTCGCCAACGGCCTCGCCGCTCCCGCCGAGGCGTCCGTCACGACCTCGCCCCCGCGGCGTGCGCCACCAGGACCCCGGCCAGTTGGTTGCGGTCCACCGGCTTGACGAGATAGTCCGCCGCGCCAAGCGCCAGGCCGCGCTGGCGCTCGTCGGAGATCGTGATCATGACGACGGGAATCGAGGAGAGCTGCGGGTCCGTCTTCAGCGTCTTCAGGACCGACCAGCCGTCCATTCCCGGCATCACGACGTCCAGGGTGATCAGGTTGGGAAGCTTCTCGCGGGCGAGCTTCAACCCCTCCTCGCCGCTGGCCGCCGTCAGGACCTCGAAGCCTTCCTTACCGCAGAGACGCGTCATCAGCTCGCAGACGGAGGGGTCGTCATCGATGACGAGCATGCTCCGCCGCGCGGACTCGGGCGCCGGCTGCGCCTTTCCGGCGACGGGCACCATCCGTGACAGCCGCTTGCGGAGCGAGACGTGGATGGAGGTGGCTTCACCGTCGACGTTTTCGACGTCCCCGGGCAGGCGCATCGTGAAGACCGAGCCCCGGCCGGGCTCGCTCGTGGCGTTGATGTCGCCGCCCATCATCACGCAGAACTTCCGCGAGAGCGCGAGGCCCAGCCCCGTCCCGCCGTACTTGCGCTGCGTCGAGCCGTCGGCCTGCGTGAAGGCCTGGAAGAGCTTTCCGAGCTGCTCGGGCGTCATGCCGATGCCGGTGTCGCGCACCCGGAAGACGACCCACGTCCCCGCGGCGTCCTCCTCACGCGTCACCTCGAGGATGATCGTTCCCTTCTCCGTGAACTTGGCCGCGTTGGAGAGTAGGTTCAGCAGGACCTGCCGCACCTTGGTCACGTCTTCGCGAAGCTGCCCGACGTTCTCCGCGCAGTGGACCCGGAGGCGGTTGCCGTTCTTCTCCATCAGGGGCTCCGCCGTCGAGACGACTTCTTCGACGACTTTCTCCACGTCGAAGGTCTCCAGGAACAGCTTCATCTTCCCGGCCTCGACCTTCGAGAGGTCGAGCACGTCGTTGATCAGGCCGAGCAGGTGCTTGCCGGCGGAGCGAATCTTCTGAAGGTCGGAGACGAAGGGCGTGTTGCCGCCGGCCTGCGCGTCTTCCTCCAGCATCTCGCTGTAGCCGATGATCGCGTTCAACGGCGTGCGCAGCTCGTGGCTCATGTTGGCCAGGAACGCGCTCTTGGCGCGGTTGGCCGCCTCGGCCGCGTCCTTCGCCTCCAGGGCGGACTGCCGCGCCTGCTCGATCAGACGGTTCTGAGCCTGGATCTGCTCGTTCTGATCGGCCAGCTCGCCCTTCGCCTTGTAGACCCGGGAGGTCTGCAGGTAGGAGTGGATGCCGAACATCCCGGTCATGATGAGGAGGCCGGCGATGGAGAGGACCGTCGTCAGCGTGTCCGAGGCGTAGACCGGGTGGAAGCCGCCGAGCAGGCCGCCCACGGCGAGGATTCCCAGGCCCATCGCGAGGATCCCCTTGCCGGCGAGCCGGAAGCCGCCGACGGCGAGGGTCCCGTTCAGGATCGTCGCGCCCATCGCGACCGTCGGCCAGAGCGCGAAGGACATCGCCACGATCCAGCCTCCGAGGAGGAAGGAATCGACGAGCAGGTTGCGCAGCTCGGCCTGCTTGGTGTCCCTTGCGCGCCGGGCCAGGAAATAGGCGACGTGGGGCCACGCGACGCCCGTGAAGACCATCGCCGCGATGAGCAGGGCCCCACGCCCGCGGGCGCCGAAGTGGGCCGCGCCGAACAGCGAGACGATGAGCATCCCCGGGATCCGGACCCTGTAGTCCAGCCCGACGATCGGATGGACCTGGTGCCTTGGAGGAGTGGTTGCCGACAAGAGGGCCCAACTTTATCAAGGCCGGAACGCCGCGGCGCCATCAAGCGGGGCGGCGCGCCCCTGGCGCGGCGGGCGTGGCTACTGGGTAGCTGCGGCGGTTCTCTCGGCCTGGACGAAGAGAAGGATCAGGTCGGCCCGGCGCTGCACGCCGTACTTGGCGAGCAGGTTGGAGACGTGAAACTTGGCGGTCCGCTCGGACATGTGGAGCTTCGATCCGATCTCCTTGTTGGAGAGGTTCTGCATGAGTAGCTCCACGACTTCCTGCTCGCGCCGGCTCATCCGGACGCCGGGAGGCGCCGGGCGAGGGCGGCGGGCCGACTCGAGCGTGGAATCCACGAACGCCGAGAGCAGCGCCCGCGGAACCCAGAAGCCGCCCTCGGCGACCTCGCGCAGAGTGCGCGGAAGGTAGGTCGAGACCTCCGAGTACCGCATCAGCCCCTTGACCCCCTGCCTCAATAGCGGGAAGGCGACCGTCTCCGAGAGGGTCTCGGCGATCGCGACGAGACGCGCCTTCGGAACATGCTCCAGGATCGTCGCGACCCATGCCTCGGTCACCGGGCGGTGGCTGTGTGCCTCGATGACGTAGACGTTGGCGCGCGGCACGCTGACCGCGGCGTCGGGAGGCTGGTTCTGCTCGACCCGGCGGTCGATCACCTTCGCCTCGTCGTCCCCCGAGAGGAGCCTTTCGAACTCGGAAAGCAACAGGGGGTGAAACGAGAAGAGACAAACCGTCGGCCGGTGGTTCGACGCGGGTTTTTTCAACGCTGCGAGAGTACTACCACGGCCCTCCAATTTCCAGATTTCGGCTGCCTGACGGTGCAGCTTTCCCTTGGACCCTGTCCTTCCACGCGCCGGGAAGTGCCGAAATCCTGACCTCAAGAACAGGCTTCGAGACTGTCCAGAGACGCTGTCCGTTCTTTGGCCGCCCGGCCAGTAGTTTCTGAGACGCCGCACTCCTACTTTGGAGTCACTCAAAAACGTGCGCCACAAGGCATCGGTTCTGAGGATTCGAGCAGACAGCTCAAGGAGAGGGTGACTCATGATCAAGAGAATCGCGGCTTCCCTGTTGCTCGCCGGCGCGTCTCTGACGTACGCGACGACTCGCGTGGATCTTCGCGTCGCTTCGCTGGATGACCTGACGGCCCGCCTGGAGCAGGGCCACGGCGGAGACAGTCTCGCGGCTGTCGCCCGCGAGCGCGCGTCGCGCCTGGAGAAGCTGGCCCAGTCCGACCCCGCTCAGGCCCTCCGGCTCGCGCTTCCGGACAGCTCGCGCGCGCTGCTCTCCCCGCGCGTCCGCGACTTCGTCGAGGAGAACGTCGAGCTCGAAGGCTCGCTCGAAGTGCTAGTCGAGGACCGCAACGACGGCAGCCGGCGCGTCCTGTTCCTCGAGACGGACGGCGGAGAGCGCTTCGAGCTCTCCTTCGCCTCGCAGCCGGCGGCTTCCCTGACGACCGGGACCCGCGTGAAGGTATCCGGCGTCCGGTTCGAGTCGGTCATCGCCGTCGCCTCGGGCAAGCAGGATCTCCGGAAGGTCTCCAACGGACTCTCGACCCAGTCGGTCAACGCCTTGAGCCAGGCCTTCGGCGCCCAGAAGACGGTCGTCCTCCTGGTCAACTTCTCCGACAACGCGGTGCAGCCCTACACCGTCGCGAGCGCCCAGAGCGTGATGTCCACGACGTCAAACTTCGATCTGGAGAACTCCTACGGCCAGACCTGGCTCTCGGCGGACGTCTTCGGCTGGTACACGATCGCGCAGTCCCAGTCGGTCTGCGACTACAACACCACGTCCTCCCTGGCCCGCTCCGCCGCGACGGCCGCCGGCGTGAACATGGCCAACTACAACCGCTACGTCATCGCGTTTCCGAGCAACGCGTGCGGCTGGTGGGGGCTGGGCACGGTGGGCGGGTGGCCCTCCACCGCCTGGATCAACGGGAGCTTCCAGCTGATGGTCGTGGGCCACGAGATGGGCCACAACCTCGGCCTCGACCACTCCCACTCGCTCGACTGCGGCTCGACCGTCCTGACCGCTCCCTGCACCACCAACGAGTACGGAGACAACCTGGACATCATGGGTTCTTCGTCCCCGTACCATTTCAACTCGTTTCAGAAGGAGCGGCTGGGCTGGCTCGGCTACGGCACGTCTCCCGCGATCACGACCGTGACTGCCAACGGCAGCTACACGATCAACGCCATGGAAACCAACAGCACGGCCTCCAAGGCCCTGAAGATCGCCCGCGGCACGACCGGCAATTACTTCTACGTCGAGGCCCGCCGCGGCCTCGGGTTCGACGGCGCCCTGACCAGCAACGCGAACGTGTCCAACGGCGTCGTGATGCACATGGCGGTGCCGACGGATTCCAACAGCAGCGACCTGCTCGACATGACGGCCGGCACGTCCTCCTGGGCCGACCCGGCGCTCGTCTCGGGACAGAGCTTCTACGATTCGACCTCGGGCGTGACGATCTCGGTCTCCTCCGCGTCCTCGAGCGGCGCGGTCGTCGCGGTTTCCTTCGGCGGACCGCAGCCGACCCCGACCCCCTCGCCGACCCCAACGCCCACGCCGGCGCCGAGTTGCACGCACGTCTCCCCCGTCGTCGCCCTCTCGCCCGGCCAGTCGGCCGCGGTCAAGGCCGGCACGCAGGTCTCCTTCACGGTCTCCGTCACCAACAAGGACGTCAGCCCCTGCACGACCTCGAGCTTCACGGTGACGGGCTCGGTCCTCCCGGGCTGGACCGGCACGCTTTCGGCCGGCTCGGTGTCGGTCGCTCCCGGCGCCACCGGCTCGGTCACCCTGAAGGTCACCTCGCCGACCTCCGCGGTCAACGGGACCTACAGCGTGTCCTCCACCGCGAAGAACTCCTCGGCCACCACCATGACGAACACCGGCTCCGCGTCCTACCTCGTCAGCAATCCGGTCAGCTCGACCGGAGGAACGATCACGGACACTTTCGACCGCCCCGACTCTTCCTCCCTCGGAAGCGCCTGGACCGCGACCTCCGGCAACCTGGTCGTCGCCTCCAACATGGCGAAGACGGCAACAGGCTACAGCGGGCTGTCGCAGTCGATCGTCTCGGCTCTGGCCGGCGCGACGCAGACCGTGGACATCGACTTCACCTCGATGGACAACAACCTCGGGCCGCAGTTCGCGATCCTGCTTCGCTACCAGGACGCCAACAACTACTACCTGATCCAGCGGGTCACCGGCGGCTCCTCGCGGCTCTACATCTCCAAGGTCGTCAACGGGGTGACGACCGCGCTGGCCAACGTCGGCATCACGAATCCGCAGAAGGCCGTCTCGTTCCACATGACGGGCCGCGTGACCGGCAGCACCCTGTCGCTCGACTTCAACGGCGTCAACAAGCTGAATATCAACGACACGACCTTCGCCAACGGCCACGTCGGTTTCCAGATCTACAACAAGAACTCGGCAGTGCAGCAGGAAGCCGACAACTTCACAGCCACCGTCCAGTAGCTCTCTCTCGACCCTCTCCTCCTCCGCTCGGCCGGCCCTTCACGGGGCCGGCCCTTTGTTCTTAGTTGTTTTCAGCCAGGAGGCGGACGGTGGCGTTTCAGACTGCAAGGCTCAGGCCCGATAGAGTTGTCTCCCTTGGCAGACAAACGGCGCGTCTTCGTCACCGGAGGGACGGGCTACATGGGAAGCCGGGTCATCCCCGAGCTTCTGCGGCGCGGTCACAGGGTCCGCGCCCTGGTGCGCCCGGGATCCGAGGCGAAGCTCCCGGAAGAATGCGAGCGGGTCGCCGGCAACGCCCTCGACGCGAAGAGCTTCGCCGGCCTCGTCGCGCCGGCGGACACTCTGCTTCACTTGATCGGGGTCGCCCATCCCTCTCCCACCAGGGCGGCGGAGTTCCGGTCGGTGGACCTGGCGTCGGCGAGCGCTTCCGCGAAGGCGGCCTCGGCGGCCGGGATCTCCCACTTCGTCTACGTCAGCGTGGCTCAGCCGGCGCCGGTCATGAAGGCCTACGTCGAGGCTCGCGCCGAGGGAGAGGCCGCGATCCGGGCGACCGGGATCTCCGCGACGTTCCTGCGCCCCTGGTACGTCCTCGGTCCCGGCCACCGCTGGCCCTACCTCGTCCTCCCGATCTACCGCCTGCTCCAGATCCTTCCACCCACGCGCGACACCGCAGTCCGCCTCTACCCGGTTACGCTGGCGCAAATGATCGCGGCGCTCGTCCACGCCGTCGAGAATCCTGCCTCCGGCATCCGCATCGTCGAGGCGTCCGAGGTCCGCAACGTGCGGCTCGAGGCCTGACCATGGAGTGGAAGCGGGGGGAATTCACGGTCTCGACGGAGAAGGAGAGGCTCGACCGAGAGACGATCCACGCGTTCCTGACGGAGTCCTACTGGGCGCGCGGAGTCCCCAGGGAAATCGTGGACCGCTCGATCGAGAACTCGCTCTGCTTCGGCCTCTACGACGGCGAGCGCCTGGTCGGCTTCGCCCGAGTCATCACCGACCGCGCGACCTTCGGTTACCTCGCCGACGTCTTCGTCGTTGAATCCCACCGTGGGCGGGGCCTCGCCACCTGGTTCATGGAGACCGTGATGTCTCATCCGGACCTCCGAGACATCCGCCGCTGGATGCTCGTCACCCGGGACGCCCACGGCCTCTACCGTAAGGTCGGCTTTACAGACCTCTCCGCCCCCGAGCGGATCATGGAGAAGGTCCTCGCGAATCCTTACGGAGAGTTTTCCTGATCTTCTTTTCCCTTTTCGTCCAATCAAGGAACATCCGCGAGCCTCTGAGATAGGCTCACACCCTCAAAGTTCCAGCGCGCGGGCGAAAGCCCGCAGAAAGAGTAGAGCAATGAAGCATCTTCAGTCGCTTCGCGTTCGTTCGCTCCTTTTCTCGCTCCTCTTCATCCTGGTTCTCGCGCCATCGGTCGCGATGGCGATCTCGGGAACCGTCGTGATCAGCGAGTTTCGTGTCCGGGGCCCCAACGGGGGCAGCGACGAATTCGTGGAGCTCTACAACCTCTCCGGGGCATCCGTGGACATCAGCGGCTGGAAGATGAAGGGCTCCAACAACGCCGGCACGACGAGCACCCGCGCGACCGTGCCCGCGAGCACGTCGCTCGGCCCGGGCTGCCACTTTCTCTTCACGAACTCTTCCACTTCGGGCGGTCCCTACAGCGGCACCGTTACCGGCAACGTGACGTACGGGACCGGAATCACCGACGACGGCGGGATCGCGATCACGACCGCCGCGGACGTGATCGTGGACCAGGTCGGAATGAGCACCGGATCGGCCTTCAAGGAAGGGACCGTCCTGGCAAGCCTCGGGAGCAGCAACCTGAACCGCGGCTACGAGAGGAAGCCGGGCGGTTCGGCGGGAAGCTCGACGGACACGGACAACAACTCGTCGGACTTTCAGCTGATCACGCCGAGCGATCCGCAGAACCTCTCCTCGCCCTGCATCGTCATCGGCAACCCTTCCGGGACCGGCGCCGCCAACCCGAGCGCGGTCCCGCAGGGAAGTACGACGATCCTGACGGTTACGGTCACACCCGGGAGCAATCCGACGAGCACCGGACTTCAGGTCCAGGGAGACCTGACCGCGATCGGCGGCTCGGCGACGCAGACGTTCTACGACGACGGCTCGACCGGCGGGGACCAGACCGCCGGCGACAACGTCTTCACCTACACGGCGACGGTCGCAGGAGCGACGACGGCGGGCAACAAATCGCTGCCGTTCACGATCAGCGATGCCCAGCTCCGTTCGGGGACGGGCTCGATCGCGCTGTCGGTCGTGATCCCGCTGGCGATCCACGACATCCAGGGCAGCGGTGACACCTCGCCCTATGCCGGAAGCCCGGTCCAAACGACCGGCATCGTCACAGGACGCAAGACGAACGGGTTCTTCATTCAGTCCCCGGACGGATTCGTAGACGCCGACCCGAACACCTCGGAGGGAATCTTCGTCTTCACGAGCTCGGCGCCTCCCGCCGGCGCGGCGGTCGGAAACGACGTCCGAGTCACCGGCACCGTCCAGGAATTCATCCCGTCGGCCGACCCCAACAGCCCTCCGTCCACGGAGATCATCAACCCCTCTGTGACGGTGCTCTCGACGGGCAACCCGCTTCCGGCGCCGGTCGTCCTGTCCGCGGCGGACACGGACCCCTCGGGCCCGATCGACCAGCTCGAGAAGTACGAGGGGATGAGGGTCCAGGTCAATTCGCTGACCGTCACCGCGCCCACGCAGGGCACGATCAGCGAGGCCAACGCGACGTCGACTTCGAACGGCGTCTTCTACGGCGTCATCACCGGAGTCGCGAGACCGTTCCGGGAGCGCGGCATCGAGGCGCCGGACCCGCTCCCCTCGCCCGGCATTCCGCGCTTCGACGGGAACCCGGAGCGGATCCGGGTGGACAGCGACGGGATCGGCGCGCCGACCCTCGACGTGACGACCGGCGCGGTCCTCACCAACCTCATCGGTCCGCTCGACTACGCTTTCCGCAGCTACACGATCGACCTCGATCCGGCCGTCACGGTCGGCGTGACCCCGGGAATCTCCGCGGCGGTCGCCGCACCTGCGCGGGCGGCAGACCAGTTCACGGTGGCCTGCTTCAACCTCGAGCGCTTCTTCGACACGACCGACGATCCGACCGTCCAGGACGTCGCTCTGACGATGGCCGCCTTCAACAACCGGCTGAACAAGGCATCCCTGGCCATCCGCAATGTCCTTCGGACTCCCGACATCCTGGGTGTCGAGGAGATGGAGAACTTGCCAACGCTCCAGGCCCTGGCGACGAAGATCAACACCGACGCCGCCGACCCGGGCGTGAACTACCAGGCCTACCTCGTCGAGGGCAACGACATCGGCGGCATCGACGTCGGTTTCCTGGTCAACTCCGCGCGCGTCAATGTCATCGACGTCAACCAGTACGGCAAGGACACGACCTACACCAACCCCAACAACAACCAGCAGGAGATCCTGAACGACCGCCCGCCGCTCGTCCTGCGGGCCACCGTCAACGCGCCGTCGGGCGGCGCGGCGTTCCCCATCACGGTCATCGTCAACCACCTGCGCTCCTTCTCGGGAGTGGACGACCCGGTGGACGGGCCCCGCGTCCGCGCCAAGCGGGCCGCGCAAGCGGAGTTCCTCGCCAACCTGATCCAGACTCGGCAGGCGGCCGACCCGACCGAGCACATCGTCTCGGTCGGCGACTACAACGCCTACGAGTTCTCCGACGGGTACGTGGACTCGATCGGCACCATCATCGGGGACCCCGACCCGTGCAACGAGGTCGTCTTCTGCTCCTCGGACCTCGTCGATCCCAACCTGATCGAGCTCGCCGGCACCGTTTCGCAGGCGGAGCGCTACTCCTACGTCTTCGACGGCAATGGCCAGGTGCTCGACCACGTGCTCATCACGCAGAACCTCAATTCGCGCTTCGACGGTCTGACCTACGCCCGCAACGACGCGGACTTCGCGGAGACCTTCCGCAACGATCCCAACCGCCCCGAGCGCATCTCCGACCACGACCCGGCGGTCGCGTATTTCCGGCTGCCGCTGATCTCTTCACTGTCGCCCGCCAAGGTCTGGGTGGGTCTGAAGAACAGCGACGACGTCGGCATCAAGTTCGACCTGCGCGCCGAGGTTTACTACAACGGCACGACACTCATCGGCTACGGCGAGTTGCCGAGCGTGGCCGGCGGGTCGAGCGGGTTCAACAACGCGAAGCTCGATTCGATCCCGTTGAACCTCACAACACCCGTCGGCATTACGACGGGAGACACGATCTCGATCAAGCTTCTCGTCCGCAACGCCTGCTCCGGCAGCGGGCATAACTCCGGGACGGCGCGCCTCTGGTTCAACGACTCGCAGGCCAACAGCCGGTTCGACGCGACCGCGGATGACTCCGAGTCCGACCTCTACCTGCTCGACGGCTCCGCTCTCGGGACGTCGGCCGGCCCGGGACCGAAGAAGGCGATTGACGTCTCGGCCGGCGCCAAGTGCAGCGCCTTCAAACCGTTCGGCACCTGGACGGCGACGATCGACTAAGCCCCATTCCACTCAGCTTGCAGGGCGGCCTCCGGGCCGCCCTTTTTTCCCCTGCTAGACTTCTCCCCGCTGCCTATGACTGTTGTCCGCTAACCGAGGTCACTCCCGACTCTTCTCAGAGCCGGGGCTCCCTTTCACTGTCGACTGTTGACTGTCGACTCATCTTCACAGGAGCACCTCCGTGAACGCGGACGACAAGTGGTACGAGAACTTCTTCACCGGGCTGATCGTGGACTTCTGGCGCGCCGCGATGCCTCCCGAGGCGACGCATGCCGAAGCCGACTTCTTCGAAAGGACCCTGGCGACGACGCCCGGGGCGCGGCTGCTCGACGTGCCGTGCGGCGACGGGCGGCTGGCGATCGAGCTCGCGCGGCGCGGCTACCGGCTGACCGGAGTGGACATCTCCGAGGAATTCCTCGCCGCCGCGCGGGACGCTTCTTCCCGCGAGGGCCTCGAGATCGAGTGGCGCCGGGCGGACATGCGCGACCTTCCGTGGCGCGACGAATTCGACGGCGCCTTCTGCGGCGGGTCGAGCTTCGGCTTCCTGGGCGACGAGGGCGACCAGGAATTCGTGGACGCGGTCGCGCGGGCGCTGGCGCCTGGCGGCCGGTTCGCGGTCGACGGCGTGAAAGCGGCCGAGGTCATCCTTCCGCAGTTTCGCGACCGTCACGACATGACCCTCGGAGACATCCATTTCGAAGCGGAGAACCGCTACGACCCGGAGACCGGCTCGACGGAGAACCGCTACACGGTCACGCGGGGCCGGAGCAGGGAGGTCAAGGCGGCCCGGCATCGCATCTACACGTACCGTGAACTCGCGGCGATGCTCTCGAGGGCCGGCTTCTCGCGGATCGAGGGATTCGGCTCGCTCGACGGCAGTCCCTTCCGACTGGGCTCGCCGAGGCTCGCGTTGGCTGCATCGCGGGCCCGTCCGCCGGCGTATGTCTAGAATGCGGCGCTGACGGGGGTTGTTGAGGCATCCATGGCCCGAATGGGATTGCTCGGAGGAGGGGTTTCGTCGCGGCGCGCCGAGGCGCGGCGCAGCGGAAAGGCCGGGGAGGAGAAGAAGAAAAAGGCTCCTCCGTTTCGGACGATCCTGCGCGACGCCGTCGATCTGGTCGCGGCGCGGAGAGGGCGGCTGGCCCTCGGGCTGGGGATCCTCTTCATCAATCGGCTGGCCGGGTTCGTCATCCCCTTCATGCCCCGGTATCTCCTGGACGAGGTGCTCGCGAAGGGCCGCAAGGAGCTTCTTCCGACGCTCGTCGCCGCGGCGGCCGGGGCGACGATCCTCCAGGCGATCACGTCGTACGCGCTTTCGCAGATCCTCGGCAAGGCGGCGCAGCGCTCGATCACCGAGATGCGTCGGGCTGTCCAGCGCCACGTCGGCCGGCTGTCGGTGTCCTACTTCGACCAGACGAAAGTCGGAGCGCTCCTCTCGCGCGTCATGACCGACGCGGAGGGGATCCGCAACCTCGTCGGCACGGGCTTGGTCGAGGTCGTCGGAGGCCTGCTGACGGCCGCCATCGCGCTCGTCATTCTCCTGGCTCTCAACATCAAGCTGACCGGGATTGCGCTCGCGGTCCTGTCGCTCTTCGGCTTCGTCCTGCTCTACGCGTTCAAGACGCTGCGGCCCCTCTTCCGCGAGCGCTCGAAGATCAACGCGGAGGTCTCTGGCCGCCTGACGGAGTCGTTCTCGGGCATCCGCGTCGTCAAGGCCTACCGCGCGGAGAGGCGCGAGGCGCTGGTCTTCTCCAAGGGAGTGCATCGCCTCTTCCGCAACGTCGCGCGGACGATGACCGGCTTCTCGGCGGTGTCGGCCTTTTCGACGATCCTCTTCGGCGCGATCTCCGTCTCGATCCTCTGGGTCGGCTCCAACGACGTGCTGGCCGGCAGGATGACGATGGGCGCGCTCTTTCAGTTCACGGCGCTCCTGGCGATGCTCGTCGGCCCGATCGTCCAGATCGTCTCGATCGGCAGCCAGATCACGGAAGCGTTCGCGGGCCTGGAGCGGATCCGGGAGATCCGCAACGAGCTGGCCGAGGACTCCGGCGACGAGGTGCGCTCGGATCTTCCCCCGATCCGCGGCGAGGTCGAGTTCCGCGAGGTGACGTTCGAGTACAAGCCGGGCGTGCCGGTCCTCCACGGGATCTCTTTCGTCGCGCGGCCGGGGACCTCCACGGCGCTGGTCGGACCCTCTGGCTCCGGCAAGAGCACGCTGATCGGCCTCGTCGCCGCCTTCTACCGCCCCGCGTCGGGAGAGATCCTCGTGGACGGCGCGGACCTCTCGAAGGTCAAGCTCTCGGACTACCGGTCGCAGCTCGGCGTCGTGCTCCAGGACAACTTCCTCTTCGACGGCACGGTCTTCGAGAACATCGCCTACGCCCGCCCCGAGGCCGCCGACGAGGAGGTCCTGCGCGCCGCGAAGATTTCCCGCTGCGAAGACTTCGTCCAGCGCCTCCCGGAGAAATACGACACGGTCGTCGGTGAGCGCGGCGTCAAGCTCTCCGGCGGCGAGCGCCAGCGGGTCGCCATCGCGCGCGCCATCCTGGCCGACCCGCGCATCCTGATCCTCGACGAGGCGACGTCGTCGTTGGACAGCGAGAACGAGGCAGCCATCCAGCAGGGCTTATCCGAGCTGATGAAGGGCCGGACGACCTTCGTGATCGCCCACCGCCTCTCGACGGTCCGCAAGGCCGACGCGATCCTGGTGCTCGAGGACGGCCGCATCATCGAGCGCGGCAGGCACGAAGACCTTCTGGCCCGCGGAGGCCGCTACGCCGACCTCTACACGCGCCAGTACGGAGTCGAAGCGAACATCTTCCGAAACCCCGGCGAATCCGAGAAGGAAGAAGAGACTCCCGCTCCCCGAGCTACCGCCGACACCACAATCGGCCGTCTGCCCCTCGTCGGCTCGGGCCGCTCGGAGTAGGCACGACCGGGCGGGAGGGGCAAGCCCCTCCCCTACAGCTCCGCCGCTGATCCACCGTTATCGGTAAGAACGAGGGTCGGGACCCGGCACGCCCGGGTTTTCAGCCTTCGATCGCGAAAGGGACTAGTCGCGGCGGCCGCCCAGGAAACGGAGCAGGAAGAGGAAGAGGTTGATGAAGTCGAGGTAGAGCGAGAGGGCGCCGACGACGGCGTAGGAGCCGGTCTGGCCTTCCGGGAGAGCCGCTGCCATCGCCTTCAGGCGCTGGGCGTCCCAGGCGGTCAGGCCGGTGAAGACGATCACGCCGACGACCGAGATGACGAACTGCAGCGAGCTCGCGTGCCAGAACATCCCCACGACCGAGGCGAGGACCAGGCCGATCAGGCCCATCCCCACGAAGTGGCCGACCCCGGCGAGGCTTCGCTTCGTCGTCGAGCCGTAGAGCGCCAGCGCACCGAACATCCCGGCGGCGATCACGAAGGTCGAGGCGATCGACGTCGCGGTGTACGCCAGGAAGATGAAGGAGAGAGTCGCCCCGTTCAACGCCGAGTAGGCGATGAAGAGCGCCGACGCCGTGGACGGCGCCATTTTCTGGACCCGCGCCGAAAGAAAGAACACGAGGCCCAGCTCGCCGATGACGAGCCCGAAGAACAGGATCGGATTCCCGAAGATCGCCTGCGTCAGTCCGGGCGACCCCGAGACGGCGAGAGCGATGGCCGCCGTGATCCCCAGGCCCACGAACATCCAGCCGTAGACCGCACGGAGAAACGCGGTGGCGCGTTCCGCGGTGATCGGCACCGGCTGGAATGCCGAAGTCGGCGTCATCTGGAAACGGCTGTCGAAACGATCCATAGCTCTACTCCTTGCGGGTCCTATTCAACAATCCGGGACGCTTCCAGATTCCCTCGGCTCCCGGTGTCGACTTGGTCGTCGACTCCTCAATTCACCTTGAATTTCAGCTCTTCCAGGAACCTCAGCGCCACCGGGTCGTCCGGCGACTCCTCCAGCGCGCCCTGGAACTCCAGGATCGCCTCGGCGAACTCGCCGCGGGCGGCGTGCAGGCGCCCGAGGTTCAGGTACGGGAAGTGCCGCGGCTCGTAGCGCACGGCGCGCTTGGCCTGCGAAAACCACGGCACGGCCTCGTCGAGCTTGCCCTGTTCCATCAGGTAGCAGCCGATGTCGTTGTAGGGGTTGCCGAAGCTCGGATCGGTCGCGATCGCCTTGCGGCATTCCTCGATCGCGTCCTCGACCCGGCCGGCGAAGGAGTACGCCCAGCCGCGGAACGTGTACGCCTCCGCGGTGGGCTTGCACTCCAGCGAGCGCGTGAACAGCGCGACCGCCTCGTCGAGCTCTCCGGCCATCAGGCGATTGGTGCCCTCCTGCCAGAGCTCGAGGGCCTCTTCCAGGGTGTTTTCACCGCTTTCCATCCGCTCCCCATGTTACCCCGCGCGGGAAGCGGGATTATTCCGGCACGATTTTCGGATTGGGATAGGTCGAGATGAGCCGCCGCCTGATTTCGACGCTGCTGGTCCTCGCCGGGATCGTCGTCCTGGGGATCGTCGGCTACGGCTATTTCCGCGGCTACAAGGGGCAGGAGGAGGGCCGCCGGGCGTGGGAGCAGGCCCGCGTCGCGTCTCCCGCTCCGGTGCCGACCCTGCACGTCCCGACTCCCGCGGCGGCGGTGCCCGAAGCGGAGAATCCGGGGATTGAGGGAGCGCCCACCCCGGCGCCGGAGCAGGGAGAGCCTCCCTACCCTCAGGGGCAGCCCGTGGCGCGCCTGAGGATCCCCGCAGCGAAGATGGACTACGTCGTGTTCGGCGGCGACGACCCGGCGACGCTGGAGAAGGGCCCTGGCCACGTCCCCGGCTCGGAGCTCCCCGGCGAACAGACGAACCGCAACAACTGCGTCATCACCGGGCACCGCGACAAGCATTTCCGGCGTCTTGCCGGGGTGAAAACGGGCGAGCGGATCGAGCTCGAGACGCGCAAGGGCACGCTCTACTACCGCGTCGTCTCGCGCGAGGTCGTCCTGCCCAACGCCGTCCGCGTCCTGCAACCCACGGAGAAGCCGCGACTGACGCTGATCACGTGCTACCCCTTCAACTGGGTCGGTCCCGCACCCAAGAGGCTCGTCATCGTGGCGGAACCGACGCCGGAAAAATCGGCGTCCGCCGGCGGCGACCGGCATCCTTCTTGAACTGAACCCCGGCGAGGGGGTGTCCTCTGGGGAGACTCTGGATTGCCGTGTTGTGCCTGGCGTGTCTTCCGGCGGCCGGTTTCGCTGCGGCGGCGCCTCACAAGAGCAGCCACCACAAGCGGCCGGCGCCGAAGAAGGAAACGCCGATCGATCCCGCCGCCGTCAACGATGCTTCGCTCTCGGAAACCGTCGGACCAGGCGCCTCGGCCAACGCGGTGCTGCGGGCGCAGATCCTTCTGGCCCGGGCGCACTTCTCCTGTGGGGAGATCGATGGCCGGTATGGAAATGGCCTCGGGGCGACGATCTCGGATTACCAGTCGGCGCACGGCCTTTCCGAGACCGGGAAGGTGGACGCGCAGACGTGGAAGGCCCTCGACGCCGACTCCGCGCCGGCGCTGGTGAGGGCCGCGATCGCACCGGAGGACGTGGCCGGGCCCTTCGAGCAGATCCCCGAGGACATGCTGGAGAAGGCGAAGCTGCCGGCCCTGTCCTACTCCTCGCCGCTGGAGGGGATCGCCGAGAAGTACCACTCCAGTCCCGCGCTCTTGAAGAAGCTCAATCCCAAATCGTCCTTCGACCGCGCCGGCGAGGAGATCGTCGTCCCCAGCGTTTCCGTCCCGGCGCCGGAGAAAGCCGCGTCCGTCGCCGTCTCGAAGTCCCGCCGGACGGTCACGGCGCTCGATTCCTCGGGAAAGGTCCTCGCCCGCTACCCGGCGACGATCGGCAGCGAGCACGATCCGCTCCCGATCGGGAAGTGGAAGATCCTCGGCGTGGCGAAGAATCCTCCGTTTCACTACAATCCGGATCTCTTCTGGGATGCGAAGCAGAACGAGGGCAAGGCGACGATCGCGCCCGGACCCAACAACCCCGTCGGCGTGGCCTGGATCGACCTGTCCAAGGAGCACTACGGCATTCACGGGACCCCGGAGCCTTCCCAGATCGGGAAGACCCAGTCCCACGGCTGCATCCGCTTGACCAACTGGGACGTGACCGAGCTCGCTTCGATCGTGGGTCCAGGCACTCCCGCGAACCTCGAGGAGTAGAGAAATCCGGGGAAGACTGATCGCGGTTTTCCTGGTGGGCTTCCTGGCCGGGGCCCTGTCGCTCTACTACTTCCTCTGGAGAACCGGCGGCCTCGCGCCCAGGCACATCCTGGCCAGAACCACGGCCGAGCTGGCGGCGATCCCCGCGGCGACCCGGACTCCGACGCCGGCGCCGCCGGGCGCTCCGCTTTCCGCCGCCGTCCCGACCGCGGAGACGACCCCGCCCGCTCTCGAAGCGACGGAGCCCACGCCACCGCCGAAGACGCCCTTCGAAGGGTTCTCGATCGGCCCGACCCCCCTGACGATGCCGGTCGAGGGGGGCAAGAGCGCGGACCTGCGCGACAGCTTCGAGGAGAAGCGCGGCGGCGCGCGACGCCACGAGGCGATCGACATCCCCGCCCCGCGCGGCACCCCGGTCGTCGCGGCCGCGGACGGCACGATCGAGAAGCTCTTCACCAGCAAGCAGGGAGGGTTGACCATCTACCAGTTCGATCCCTCCCGGACGATCTGTTACTACTACGCCCACCTCGACCATTACGCGGAAGGGCTCAACGAGAAACGGGTGGTCCACCGGGGCGACCGGATCGGCTACGTCGGCTCTACCGGAGACGCCTCGCCGCAGGCGCCTCACCTGCATTTCGCGATCTTTCAGCTGGGTCCCGCGAAGCAGTGGTGGGTGGGAACGCCCGTAAACCCCTACCCCTTCCTCCTCGGAAACAAGTAAGATTCAGGACCGGCGCCCACCGACCTGTCTCCGGACTATGACTATCGACTATCGAACATTGACTCTCTTATGAGCGACGAACGCAAGTACCGCCACCGCGGCTACCAGGATTCCGGACGCGACGAGTCCGTCCGGAGGCATTCGGGCCCGCGCGGCCCCCGGCCCGAAGGCCCGCGCGGACGCGGTATCGACCTCGACAAGGCGGTCGTTTTCGCCTGCCGCTCCTGCGGCAACAAGAGGAAGGACCTCGAGGACATCCGCAGCGATTCGACCTGCGAGAAGTGCGGCGCCAACCTCCACTCGTGCCGGCAGTGCGCGAATTTCGACACCTCGGTACGCTTCGAGTGCACCAAGCCGATCCCCGTCCGGATCCCCGACAAGAACGCGAAAAACGCCTGCCGCTTCTACGCTCCCGTCAAGTCCTTCGATCTGGACGGAACCCGCGCCCTCGAATCTCCCGAAGAAGCCCGCGCCGCCTTCGACCGTCTCTTTAACAAGAAATGACATGGGGCGCGCGGCAGCGCCCCCTTTTGTCATCCTGAGAAGTCTTCACACGCCTAAGTCGAGAAGATCCTTCGCCGGCCTTCGGCCTCGCTCAGGATGACAGGGTAGCAATCCGCGCCGCTCTCGTCAGAACGTCCCTCAGCATCTTCCGCGTCAGCTTTCCGGTGAACGTGTTCTGCTGGCTGGGGTGATATGTCGCGAGGAGTGTCCGCGTCCCGATTCGGAACGCCGCGCCGTGCGAGAACTTCGGCCGCGGCCGCGGAATCTCCTCCCCCGCCTCGGCGAGGATCCGCAGGCACGTCGCGAACGCCAGTCCCCCGAGCGCGACCATGACGAGGTCGCGCGGCAGCAGCGCGAGTTCCCGCTCGATGTACTCGCGGCAGTTGTCCAGCTCCCGCGGCAGCGGCCGGTTGGCCGGCGGAGCGCATCGGCAGGATGCGCTGATGAGTGCTCCTTCGAGCTTCAGTCCGTCGTTCCGATCGACGGACTCCGGCTGGTTCGCGAGCCCGGCCTCGTAGAGCGCCCGGAAGAGGAAGTTTCCCGATTCATCGCCCGTGAACATCCTGCCGGTCCGGTTGCCACCGTTGGCCGCCGGCGCCAGGCCCACGATCAGGATGCGCGCCCGCGGATCCCCGAAGGCGGGAATCGGCCGGCCCCAGTACTTCTCGCCGCGGAACCGCTTCGGCGGGTTCGCCGCCGACAGCTCGCGCCACGCGACCAGCCTCGGACACCTCCGGCACGCGACGACCTCGCGTTCCACGCGATCGAGGGTGTCGGGACGTTTCCGGGAGCTCAGCTGCGGGCGTACCGGCCCATGAGGGCCGCTTCGGCGAGGACGTGGCCTTTCATGGCCCGCTCCACGTCCCCCTGGGTCGCGCTCGAGGAGAGCTTCAGGTCCGTGTCGAGCGCGTAGAGCTTGAAGAAATATCGGTGCGTGCCGCTCGGAGGACACGGCCCGCCGTACCCGACCTTGCGAAAGTCGTTGGTGCCCTGGGTACCGCCAACCCCGACCTTCTCGCGCGGCGGGATTGCCTCGGGCAGATCGGTCACGGAGGCGGGGAGATCGAAGAGGACCCAGTGGGACCACGTCTTCGACGAGTCCGGGTCGTCGCAGATGAGGGTGAAAGTCTTCGTCCCGGTCGGCCCGGGCGTCCAGGCGAGCGGTGGCGATACGTCCTCCCCGTCGCACGTGTAGACGCGCGGGATCGGCCCACCTTCCACGAAAACGTTGCTCTCGAGCTTCATAGATCCCTCGTCGCTGTCGCTCCTCGGGATGACAGCGGCGGAGCTGCCGACTCTGCCGCTGTCATTTCTTCGCCGGCAGGGGCGCTGGAACCCCCATCTTTCGCCAGAGCTTCTTCTTCGCTTCCCAGTCGTCCAGAGCCCGCTTGCGGTTCACCGCCGCGGCCCTGGCCCGCCGGTCGTCCTCGCTCGGCGCCTTCTCGGTGGGCGCCGCCGGTGGGTTCTCGGTTTCAGTTTCAGCCATGCGTGAATTCTAGCAATCGCTACTCGATGATCAGAAGGCCGATCATTCCGGCGTGCTGCTGGGGGTCTCCGCCGCAGTCGTTGTTGGTACAGGTGAAGGGGTAGACGTTGCGTTGAAAGCCCTGCGGTGTGAACGACGGGATCACGTAGTCCGCCTTGCCGAGCTCGATGTCGTCGTAGCCGGGAAGCCCCAGGTCGGAGATGCCGGAGAACCCGTGCTTCGGGTTGATCGTCTGCGGCGAGTCCACGTTGTGGAAGACCAGCCGGTAGGTCGTCCCGACCTTCAGCACCAGCGCCTGGGACACCGGCCCGCCCGGGTTGAAGTCCCATGCCTTGACGTTGATGGTGATCGTCTGGATGCCGGGCGTCGGCGTGCGGGTCGGGGTCGGCGTCGGAGTGGGCGCGGGAACTCCCTGGGAGGGCGTCGGCGTGGGCGGGTTGAAGCCCGGTGGCGCGGGAACGTCCTTCGCGCCGACCACGAGGATCAGGTCGCCCGATTTGTTGTCTGCCTCCGCGGCGTAGGTGAAGAGCGGGCTCGCCGCGTCGCTCGACTCCACCGTGGCGTGGCCGTTCGTCGTCGCCAGGTTCCCGAATCCCACGACGCCGTAGATGTTGTTGACCTGCGTCACGCCGTGTCCCGCCAGGCCGACACTCGTCGAGCCCAGGAACACCGGACCGTCGAAGAGGCGGATCGTCGCCGTCACCGTGTTCGCGTTGGGGTTGTAGACGCCGATGTTGGTCCGCGAGTCCCCGTTGACCAGCCCCGTCAGCACCGTCACCGCTCCCGCCGCCGACGGCGCCAGGCCCGGAATGAACATCCCGACGAACCCGCCCGTCGTCACCGGCGATCTCAACTGCGACGAGACGACCAGCGTCCCCTGCGCGGCAGGACTCGTGAACTCCACGGCGCCCAGGGAATTCGACGTCGAAAACAGGCTCACGCAGATGTCGTCAAATGCTCTCGCCTCCCGCGCCGCGAGTTGGAAGGTCTGCGTCGCACCGTTGAACCGGTATACCGCTGTCACGGCGAGCACGTCCGTGTACGACGTGTTGAAGACCCGCACATCCGACACGAACGGCACCCCGCCGCCGCCGGTCACCGACGCCGCCACCGGCAGCGTCACGGTCTCGGCGCGGACGGCTCCCGCCAAAAGAGCCAGGGAAACACCCGCCGAAAAGAGAATCCGGGGCCGCATGGCGACCCCAGATTAGACGATTCCAAGCACTCCGCGTTGACAGCCTGTCGACTGTCGACTCCCTACGGATTGACCACCATGATCGCGCCGAGCATGTTGTCGTGGCCGGTGCCGCAGCTGGATTGGTCGCAGGAGAAGAAGTGCGTGCCCAGCTGCCCCGACGTCGGCGTGAAGGTCGCGATCCTCGGCGTCTGGCTGCCCGCGGTCAACGGGGAGAAGGCAGAGATTCCCAGCGACGGAATCCCGCTGAACCCGTGCGGAAACGTCCCGGCGGGGTCGCCGTCGCGGACCTGGAGCTGGTAGGTCTGGCCGACTTTCGCCGTGAAGTTCGAGCCCGAGGCGCCGCCGGCGCCGGAGAACGTCCACTGGAACTGCGTCGCCGTGAGGTTGACGATGATCGTCGCCGGCGGCTGCGTCGGCGTGGGCGTCGGAGTCGGACCGGGAACCGTCGGCGTGGGCGTGTTCGCGGCCGCAACGGTCGCGGTCGGAGGATTGAATCCCGGCGGCGCCGGGACGTCCTTCGCGCCGACGACGAGGATCAGGTCGCCCGATTTGTTGTCCGCCTCCGCCGCGAACGTGAAGAGGGGGCTCGCCGGATCGCTCGACTCCACCGTCGCGTACCCGTTGGTCCTCACCAGGCTCCCGAATCCCACCACGTTGTAGATGTTGTTGATCTGCGTGACTCCGTGCCCCGCCAGGCCGGCGCTCGTCGAACCCAGGAACACGGGTCCATCGAACAAACGGATCGTCGCCGTCACCGGATTGTTGTTGGGGTTGTAGACGCCGATGTTCGTCCGGCCGTCGCCGTTGACGAGCCCCGTCAGCACGGTCACCGGCGCGGCGTCCGTCGGCGCCAGTCCGGGAACGAACATCCCCGTGAAGCCGCCCGTCGAGACCGGCGACCGAAGCTGCGACGACACCACGAGCGTCCCCTGCGGCGCCGGGCTCGTGAAGTCCACCGCCCCGAGAGAGCTCGGCGTGGCGAAGAGGCTCACGCAGATGTCGTCGAAGGCCTTCGCCTCGCGCGGAGCCAGCTGGAAGGACTGCGCCGCGCCGTTGAACCGGTATACCGCGGTCACCGCCAGCACGTCCGTGTACGACGTGTTGAAGACCCGCACGTCCGACACGAACGGCACTCCGCCGACCCCGGCGACCGACGCCGCCACCGGCAGCGTCACCGTCTCGGCGAGAAGGGCCGGCGCCAGGAGAAAAAGGAACAGGCCGGCCGTGGACAGCCGTGAACTTGTCTTCATCATGAGCATTTATGTCCGAGCGCACGGAGAACATTCCCGTCTTTAGCTCCCGTTAAATCGCGCGGACCGCGGCCACTATAATCCCCGCCCGCCGTGACTTCCCGCGACGCCGAGCTCGAGCTACTCCGCCGAGGATCGGTGGACCTGATCGAGGAAGGCGACCTCGCCCGCAAGATCACGCGCGGCCGCATCACTGTCAAGGTCGGATTCGATCCCTCGGCGCCCGACATCCACCTCGGCCACACCGTCCTGCTTCGCAAGATGCGCCACTTCCAGGACACGGGGCACAAGGTCGTCTTCGTCGTCGGCGACTTCACGGGGATGATCGGAGATCCCTCGGGTAAGAAGTCCACGCGGCCCCAGCTGACCCGCGAGGAGATCGAGGCCAATGCCCGCACCTACACCACTCAGGCCTTCAAGGTCCTCGACTCGAAGAAGACGGCGGTCGAGTTCAACAGCAAGTGGCTCTCGCCGCTCGGCGCGGAAGGGTTCATCCGCCTCGCGTCGAAGATCACCGTCGCGCGCATCCTCGAGCGCGACGACTTCCAGAAGCGCCTGGCGGCGCACCAGCCGATCGCCCTCCACGAGCTCTTCTACCCCCTCGCGCAGGGCTACGACTCCGTGGCGCTGAAGGCGGACGTCGAGCTCGGCGGCACCGACCAGCTCTTCAACCTGCTCGTCGGGCGCGACCTGATGCGGGAGGAAGGGCTCGAGCCGCAGGTCGTCCTGACGGTGCCGCTCCTCGTCGGTCTCGACGGGACCGAGAAGATGTCCAAGTCCCTCGGCAATGCGGTCGGCATCCAGGAGCCTCCCGCGCAGATCTTCGGCAAGCTGATGTCGATTCCTGACAAGCTGCTCTGGAACTACTTCGAGCTCTTGACCGATGTGCCGCAGGCGGAGATCGCCGGCAAGCGCCGAGGCATCGAGTCCGGCGCTCTGAACCCGCGCGACGTGAAGGCGGACCTCGCCCGCGACATCACCGCGCAGTTCCACGGAGCGGACGCCGCGGCCCGGGCCGAGGAGGATTTCCGCCGCGCGTTCTCCCGCGGAGAGCTTCCGGAGGAGATCGAGGCCTCGGAGCTGTCGCCGGAGGAGCCCTCGGCCGCCCGCGTGCTCGTAGCTGCCGGCCTCTCCGCGTCCATGCGCGAAGCGCGGCGCAAGATCGCGGAGGGCGCGTTGGTGGTCTACGAGGGGGGCAAGCCTCGGACGGTCAAGGACCCCGACGAGCGCCTCGACACCTCACGGGAGGCCACCCTGCGCCTCGGACGGAAGTTTCGGCGGATCGTCTGGAGGGCGTGAGACCGGCATGTGCAGGGCGAAGGCGAGGGCGAACACGACGCCGGCCGCGGCATGCAACCAGCCGGTCGCCTTTCGCGTCCACTCCCCCGTGAAGACCTGCACGAGGTAGCCCGAGAAGGCCATCGGGAGGCCGATTCCGAAGAGGAGCAGCCCGGTGGCCCGCCCCTCGCGCTCTCCCTTCCGGATCCGCGGCAAGGCGTGGCCGCGCAGCAGCAGCCCCATCGCGAAGACCGCGACGGGCGCGGCCAGGACGTGCGCCGCGAGCGCCGCGGGCTGCCATGGATGGCCCACGCGGGAATCCGGGTCGGGATTGGCGAGGAAGTACTTCGCCACGCCGTAAAGGATCCCGCTGACGGAAACGAGCCCGAAGCCGGCGCGGATGACCCACGCTTCCCAGCGCGTCATCGGCGGGGCCGCCTGGAGAGGACCTGGTGGAGGGCGAGGACCCGTCGCGCGGCCTCGGTCGTGGCGCGCGCGGTCAGGGTCGCGCCGGAGACGGGGCGGATGCCTCGCTTGACCGAGAGCTCGTCGTCGAGCGCCTTGCCGGGAAACTGCGCGTACCAGTGCTCGCGAGGCAGGAACTCTTCGGGCTCGGAGAAGGAGAGGACCTCGATCCTCCCGATCGTCCCCGCCGGCGTGACGACGACCATCAGCGTCTCGGCGAGGGTGCGGACCACGTGCGTGTCGAAGTACGCCGTGCCGACGATCGCTCCGTCTTTCCTCGCGACGTAGGCGGCGGCGAGCGCCGAGGGCTTCGGCCCTCCGGAGAGCTTCGCGACCTCCGCGACCTCGGCCTCCGTCAGGAAGATGCTCTGCCGCTCGATCGCCGCGCCGGGAAACGCGAGCTTCAGCGCCTCCTCCTGCGAGAGGAAGACCTTCGCGAACCCGGGCGGCGCGGCGAACACGAGAACCGCGGCCGCCAAGGTCAGCCCGCGGGCTAGAAGAGGTATCCCAGCCCGATGTTCCACTGGTTGACCCCGGTCGAAGCGGCGTTCTTGCGCTGCTGCCAGTCGAGCTTGATGGCGATCGGCTCGATCGGCTTGAAGACGGCGCCGACGGTGAAGAGCTTGACGTCGTTCTCGGGATTGCGCTCATATCCCGAAGGCACTTCCGACTGCGTGTCGTATCGCTCGTAGCGCACGAAGGGGATGAGCGAGGCGCGCGAGCCGGCCTTGAGCGACAGGACGTCGAAGCCTCCCTGGAGGTACCAGCCCCACTGGCGGCTCCCGACGGACGCGTCTCCCGTGAGTCCGTTGACCTCGTTGATCGCGGCCGCATCGGAGATGGACGTGTGGACGTAGATCCCGCGAAGCCACAGGCCCCGCCACTTCCAGTCCGCGTGCACGTCGAAAAGGGTCGTCGTTCCGGAGAAGGATTGGCCCGACGGCGTGCGCTCGCCCTGGTCCGAGTTGCCGGAGAAAAACGACGCGCCCAGGAGCGTCCCCTGGACGGGCGACCAGTCCAGCCTCCCCGCCGCCGCCCAGTTCTCCGCGAGCGCCTCGGAGCCCTCCTGGCGCCCCTCCTCGATCCCCTCGGCCGTGTAGCCTTTCGAGTTCAGGCCGTTGACCATGTAGAGGCGGTACGAGAACGCTCCCGCGTCCCCGTACACGCCCGCCCCCAACTCCCGCCAGGTCGAGGGGATGAGCCGCGTCTCGACGTCCGGGCGGATCGCGCCGAGAAAGGTCGGCGGCTCGTGCATCTCGTTGAGGATCCCGGCCGGGATCAGGACGAGACCGGCGCGGGCCCTCAGGTGCCGCGAGAAGAGGTAGTCGAGGTACGCGAACTCGACCTCGATCTCGCCTCCCTTGTCCGAGGCGGTCACCGCGTGCTCCGCTTCGATCTCGGAGTTGAAGACCCAGTGGTCGTCGAATTTGTAGCCGAAGTACAGGACAGCGCGCAGGAGGTCTACCGTGCTCTTCTCCCCCGACGGCTCGCCGTTCTCCCGCTCCTTGTCGAAGTTCTGATAGAGGAACTCGCCGTAGCCTCCGATCGAGACGCCCTTCCTGCCGTACACCTTCGAGGCGGCGGGGCCGACGCCGTATGGCAGGTCCTTGCCTTCGGCCGCAGCGGGGGCCGCCTCCGCGAGCTTCAACTGCTCGATCTCGCGGGCGAGGATTTCGATCTTGCGCTCGATCTCCGCGAGCCTCGCCGGATCGGCCGCCGCGGCGCGGGCCTTCTCGAGCTCCGAGCGCGTCTCGGCCAGGAGCTTCTCGAGTCTTTCGATTCGCTGTTCGAGAGTTTGCTTCGGCTCATCCGCGCGCGCGGGCGCGGC
>DATFQY010000121.1:0-2138 GCA_035263845.1 Thermoanaerobaculia bacterium
GCAGGTTCGGGTCGATCTCGTGGATCGCGGCGACCGCCGCTTTTCCGACCGTCCCGCCGCTGCCGTTCGTCCGGATCGCGAAGTCCATCACCGGCGGCGGGATCTGCGCGAGCGGGTAGTACATCGCCGCGACCGGCTCGACCTGCTCGAGGCCGCGGTACTTGATGTCGCCGACGATCCCGACGACCTCGCGCGGTTTCTCAGCGGCGAACGCCGTCGTCAGCCGCTTTCCGATCGGATCCCCGTTGGGCCAGAAGCGCTTCGCCATGGCGTCGTTGATGACAATGATGCCGGGCGAATCCGCCGTGTCCGCCGCGGTGAAGACCCGTCCGCGCTTGACGCGAATCCGCAGCGCTCGCCAGGCATCTCCGGCGACGGCCGACGCGACCACGTTGGGCTGCTGCGAGACCGGCAGGGGAGTCCGCCCCTCGATCTGGATTGGCCAGTTGCTGGTCCCGGTCAGCGGGAGGCTCGTGATGCCGCCGACCGCCTCGGTGCCCGGCAACGCCTTCAGGCGATCGGTGACCCGCTTGAAGAAGGAAGCGCAGTAGGCCTTGTCGTCCCAGGACGCGCGAGGGAGGACGAGCGTCATTGTACTGACGCCCTTCGGATCGAAGCCGGGGTCCACGCGGTAGAGGAGCCAGAGGCTGCGGATCAAGAGCCCCGCGCCGATCAGGAGAACGAGCGAAAGCGCGACCTCCGAGACGACGAGAAAGATCCGGGCGCGGCCGCCGCCGTCGTCCGAGCCGGCCCGGCCGAGGCCCTGCTTGAGAGAGTCGGCGAGGTTGGTCTTCGTGCCCTGCCAGGCGGGAGCGAGTCCCGCGAGGATGCCCGTCGCGGCCGAGATCGCCAGCGCGAAAAAGAGGACGGCGGCGTCGATGGAGATCACCGTCGAGTGAGGAAGCTCGTCAGCCAGGAGCTTCGCGATCCCGCTGACGCCGAAGCTCGCGAGAAGCACCCCGACCGCCCCACCCGCGAGGGCGAGGAGCAGCGACTCCGTCACGAGCTGGCGAAGGAGGCGCTCGCGGCTGGCGCCGAGCGCGCTCCGGACGGCGATCTCCTTGCGGCGCGCGACCGTGCGGGCGAGCATCAGGTTGGCGACGTTGGCGCACGCGATCAGCAGGACGAACGCGACCGAGGCGAGCAGGACGAGAAGAAGCGGGCGGACATCTCCCACGAGGTCTTCCTTCAGGGGGACCACCAGCGCGCCCCAATCCTTGTCGTCCTCGGGGTATTGCCGGGCGAGCCGGTCGGAGATCACCGTCATCTCCGCCTGCGCGCTCGCGATCGAGACGCCGGGCTTGAGGCGCGCGATCGCGGTGAAGTTGTGGTTGTTGCGGACCGCCGCCTTCTTCGCGTCGAACGCGGTCGGGATCCATGCCCGGGCGAAATCAGGAAAGGTCGCCTCGGGCCCCATCACGCCGATGACGGTCCACGGCTCGCCGTCGAAGCGGACCTGCCGGTTGACGATCCCTTTGTCCGCCCCGAACCGGGACTTCCAGAAGGCGTTGGAGAGGACGATGACGTGAGGGGCGCCGGGCTGGTCGTCTTGCTTCGTGAGGACGCGGCCCAGGATGGGACGGGCCTGGAGCACGGAAAAGAAATCCGGAGAGACGCTCGCGGCGGCGACGGCCTCGGGCTCGCCGGTCCCCGAGAGATTCAGGCTCGAGTAGCCGATGATCGACATCTTTTCGAAGGAGCGGCTCTCCTTTTCCCAGTCCAGGTAGTTGGCGGCGGAAACGGCGAACTTCTTCATGCCCGGGAAGGCGTCGGGGGGCGGAACGTGCCAGAGCCGGACCAGGCGATCCGGTTGCGGGAAGGGGAGCGGCTCGAGGAGCACCGCCTTGACGACGCTGAAGATGGCGGTATTGGCGCCGATCCCGAGAGCGAGGACCGCCACCGCGCCGAGGGTGAAGCCCGGGCTCTTTCCGAGCAGCCTCAGGCCATGCTTGAGATCCTGGCTCAGAGTTCCCATGAGGTGCTCTTCCTCCACCGCCGCAAAGGGCAATCGGCCTGCCATCGCGGAGGCGGACCTTGCGGCTCTCTGGCAAGGAGTTACGCCATTCGCGGCCGGGAGTTCCTGTCCGAATTCGAAATGAACTGTTCGGTTCCGGACACCGCGAAACGGGCCGCCCCTC
>DATFQY010000122.1:0-10563 GCA_035263845.1 Thermoanaerobaculia bacterium
CTCCAGTTCGGCGCCGGCGAGGACTTCGAGCGCTACCCTCGCCGCGAGGCGGAGGACTCCGCGGCGCTGGAGCGGGAAGGCGTGGACCTTCTCTACGTGCCGGACCCGAAGGCGTTCTACCCGCCGGATTTCTCGACCGCGGTCGAGGTCGCCAGAGTCTCCGAGCACGGAGAGGGCGGGATCCGCCGCGGGCACTTCCGCGGCGTCGCGACCGTCGTCGCGAAACTGTTCCACCAGGTTCAGCCCGATTCCGCGTTTTTCGGATTGAAGGACCTGCAGCAGGTCGCCGTGATCCGGCGGATGGTCCGCGACCTCGACTTTCCCATAACGATCGAAACGGGCGAAACGATCCGGGAGCCCGACGGCCTCGCGCTCTCCTCGCGCAACGCTTACCTCTCACCCGACGAGCGACAGGTCGCGGCCGGGTTCCCCGCGGCGCTCTTCGAGGCGCGCGACCGCGTCGCCGCTGGCGAACGGGATCCCGGCCAACTCGAGGGCGACACGCGCCTCGATCTCGAATCCGCGGGCCTCGCGGTGGACTATGTCGAGGTCGTGGATCCCCAAACCATGGCGCGCCCCCGGCGCATCGAGCGAGGCTGCCGGCTGACGGCCGCGGTCCGCGTCGGCAAGACGCGACTCCTCGACAACATCGCGCTCCTCGAAGAGTGAGAGAATCCCGCGCATGACCACGACCACGGAAACCCTCGAACCCGTCGCCGCGGCGGCCGCCGATCCGTTCGTCTTCGGCGGACGCGCATTCACGTCCCGCCTCATCGTCGGGACCGGCAAGTACTCGACCTTTCCGTTGATGAAGGAGACGCTGGAAGTTTCCGGCGCCGAGATCGTCACGGTCGCCGTGCGGCGCGTCAACCTGACGGACCGCTCGAAGGAGTCGCTCCTGGACTACATCCCGCGCGGGATGACGCTCCTGCCCAACACCGCCGGCTGCTACACCGCCGACGACGCCGTCCGCGCGGCGCGCCTGGGACGCGAGGTGGGCCTCTCCAACTGGGTCAAGCTCGAGGTCCTGGGCGACGAGCAGACGCTCTGGCCCGACAACGAGGCACTCCTTTCCGCGACGAAGACGCTCGTCGCCGAAGGCTTCGTCGTCTTCCCCTACACCTCCGACGACCCGATCGTCGCCCGCCGCCTCGAGGACGCCGGCGCCGCCGCGGTCATGCCGCTCGGGGCGCCGATCGGCTCCGGGCTGGGGATCCAGAACACCAACAACATCGCCATCATCCTCGAGCGCGCGAAAGTCCCGGTCATCCTGGACGCGGGAGTCGGCACCGCCTCGGACGCGTGCGTGGCGATGGAGCTCGGCGCGGCGGGGGTTCTGATGAACACCGGCATCGCGGGCGCGAAGGACCCCGTCCGGATGGCGGGCGCCATGCGCGACGCGGTCAGGGCCGGACGGGCCGCCTTCCTCTCCGGACGAATCCCCAGGAAGCGGTACGCCACCGCGTCCTCTCCGCTCGAAGGCCGCGTCGGGACATAAGTGAAGCTAACTTACGTCTTCTCATCAAATTAACGAGGCCATCCGGGGAGGCCGTCTCAACATCTGTCTCGACGCCGAAGGCAGCCGCGTGCTCCCGCCGTTGTAAAAAATCGCTTGCACGCCGAAGATCCGCATGCTAATTTCCGCCAGCTTTTACGAAGACCCCGCACAGTTGACTTCTGCCACTTGACCGCCGCCTTTATGCTTTTCCTTCCTCGATCCGTACGTTTCCGCGGGGAAGCGTGCGCGTGCGCGAAAGGGGGTCGGTCCTAGAGCAACCTTCCTTGGACGCCGCCGCGATCGGCGGCGTTCCGGTTCGTTAGATTCCGTTTCAGCAACTTTTTTGACCGGGAGCAAATCCCGGGGGGAAAACCCAGGAGATCGGTTACTTCCATGATGCAGCAATACACGGATAAGAACCTCACTTGCGTCGATTGCGGCGGCACGTTCCTTTTCTCCGCCGATGATCAGGAGTTCTACGCGCGCAAGGGCTTCACTAACGAGCCCAAGCGCTGCAAGCCCTGCCGCGACAAGCGGAAGGCCTCCTCGGGCGAGGGACGGGAGCGCACGTTCTACGACGTGACCTGCGACGGCTGCGGAAAGCAGACGCAGGTTCCCTTCAACCCGACCAACGGCAAGCCCGTCTACTGCCGCGAGTGCTACTCGGCACGCCGCGCGCAGCAGTCGTACTGATCCGTCCCAGCGGTTCTTCGAAGCCCCGGCGATTCGCCGGGGCTTTTTTTGCTATCGTCCGGGAGGAAGCAACTCCCATTGAGCGCCCCGTCCGCCACCGCGATCCACCGCGGCCTCGCCCTGGATGACGCGATCGGCCATACGCCGTTAGTCGAGCTGCCCCGTTTCTCACGCGGCGCCGCCCGGATCTTCGCCAAGCTCGAGTGGTTCAACCCGGGCGGCTCGGTCAAGGACCGGATCGGCAAGGCGATGATCGACGACGCCGAGCGGCGGGGGCTCCTCGCGCCGGGCGGCACCATCGTCGAGCCGACCTCCGGAAACACAGGCGTCGCCCTGGCGATGCTCGCGGCCGTCCGCGGTTACCGCTGCTTCATCGTCATGCCGGACGGGTACGGGCAGGTCAAGGCGAGGCTCATGCAGAGTTTCGGCGCGATCGTCGTCCGCACGCCGTCGGAGAAGCTGATGGCCGGCGCGATCGAGCGCGCGAAAAAGATCACGGCCGAAACGCCGGGCGCGTTCATGCCCAACCAGTTCGCCAACCCGGTCAACCCCCGGACGCACTACGAGACGACCGGGCCGGAGATCTTCGAAGCGCTCGGAGACCGGATCGACGCCTTCGTCGCCGGAGTCGGGACGACGGGGACCTTCACGGGCATCGCGCGCTTCCTCCGCGAGCGGATTCCGACGATTCTGCGCGTGGCGGCCGAGCCGCAGGGCTCGATCCTCGGCGGGGGCGAGCATGGACCGCACGCCGTCGAGGGAATCGGGCTCTCCTTCTTCCCCGAGATCCTCGACCGCTCCGTGATGGACGAGATCGTCATGATCAACGACGCGGAGGCGTTCGCAACGTGCCGCCGCCTCGCCCGCGAGGAGGGCCTTCTCGCCGCAGGATCCTCGGGAGTCGCCGCCGCGGCGTCGTTGAAGATCGCCAGGCGGCTGGGACCGGACAAGGTCGTGGTGACGGTCTTCCCCGACGGCTCCGAGAGATACCCGGGCCAGGGAATCTTCGGAGAGGCGGCGATCGGCTGATGGGCTTCTCGACGGACTGCATTCACGCCGGCAACGAGCCTGATCCCCACACGGGGGCGGTCGCGGTCCCGATCTATCAGACCTCAACGTACGTCCAGGAGGCGCTGGGCAAGCACAAGGGCTACGAGTACGCGCGCACCCAGAACCCGACGCGGGCCGCCCTCGAGGAGAACATGGCGGTCCTCGAGGGAGGCATCGGCGCGCGGGCGTTCGCCTCGGGGATGGCGGCGATCACGGCTGTCTCGACCTTTGTGAAGGCGGGCGAGCACGTCGTCTGCTCCAACATGACCTACGGCGGCACGCACCGCTATTACACGAAGATCCAGGCGCGCTTCGGGGTCGAGTTCTCTTTCGTGGATACGTCGGACGCAGAGGAGGTCCGGCGGGCGTTCCGCCCGATGACGAGGCTCCTGCACCTGGAGTCGCCGACCAATCCGCTGATGGGGATCTGCGACATCGCGCTCCTCTCCGAGATCGCCCACGAGCGCGGGGCGCTGGTTGTCGTGGACAACACCTTCGCTTCGCCGTACCTGCAGAGGCCGCTCGCCCTCGGCGCGGACATCTCCGTTCACTCGACGACGAAGTTCTTGAACGGCCACTCCGACTCCGTGGGCGGGGTCGCCGTCGTCGCGAGCGCCGAGCAGCTCGAGTGGCTCTCCTTCGTGCAGAACGGATCGGGCGCGATTCTTTCGCCGCTCGACTCCTGGCTGGTCCTTCGCGGCATCAAGACCCTCGCCGTCCGCATGGAGCGCCACGAGGCCAACGGCAGGGAGATCGCGCGATTCCTCGCCGCCGATCGCCGGATCCGGAAGGTCTTCTACCCGGGGCTCCCCAATCACCCCGGCCACGATCTGGCGAAGAAGCAGATGCGGGGATTTGGCGCGATGATCTCCTTCGACCTCGGCTCCTACGAGGCGGCGTCGAAGCTCCTGGCCGCCGTGAGGCTCTGCTCTCTCGGCGAGAGCCTCGGCGGCGTCGAGACGCTGATCTCGCACCCCGCGACGATGACCCACGCCTCCATGCCCGAGGCGGACCGCAACAGCCTCGGCGTCACCCCCGGCCTGGTCCGCATCTCCGTCGGGATCGAAGACGTCGAAGACCTGATCGCCGACCTGGACCAGGCCCTCGCCGCGTCAGCGCGCTAGCGGGAACCAGCGCGGCGAGGTTTCTTGCCATCGCGCTCCGCCTTGTCATCCTGAGCACAATCCCCTTTTATCGTCCTTGCCCACCCCCTCTCCCTTGTCATCCTGAGCGCAGCGAAGGATCTACCCCCGGGGTAGGTCCTTCGTCGCTATGCTCCTCAGGATGACAAGGGTGGGGCTGCTCCCGGCATTCCTCTTCGTGCCCTTGCTCGTTCTTCCTCCAGCCGCCGCCCTCGACGACTACCAGGCCACCCGCGAAGCGTTGGTCGAGCAGATCAACCTCCTCCGCAAATCCGCCGGCGTATCCGCCCTGCGCCTCTCCGCACAGCTCACCACGCTCGCCCAGGAACGCGCCGCGGAAATCGCCCGCGGAAAGAAAACTTCTCCCCTCGCCGACGACGACGCCAAACGCCTCACCGCCGCCGGCTACGAAAGCCGCCTCGTGTCGGAGATCGAGGCGCGCACCGACGGCGATGTCGAATCCGTCGTCGCCGCCTGGCAGGACGCGAAGGGCTTCCCCGCGAAGGACCTCGTGGCGAAGGACTACCGCGACATCGGGATCGGCGTGTCCCTCGACACGGAAGTCCCGCTCTACGTCCTCCTCTTCGGCCTGTCCTGGGAGGACTTCTTCCAGGAGCGCACCGCCGCCCTGTCCAACCTCGAGAAGATGCGCGAGGAGATGCTCGCCCGCGTCAACAAGGAGCGCCTCGCGCACAGGCTCGCGCCGCTGCGCCGCCATCCGCGCCTGGATGACGCCGCGCAGGGCCACGCCGACGACATGTTCCGGAAGCGCTACTACTCCCACGACTCCCCGGACGGAAAGACCGCGATCGACCGCATCCAGGCCCTGGGCTACCGCGCGAAGTACGCCGGCGAGAACATCGCGCGCGGTCAATACTCGGTGGACGAGGTCATGGACGGATGGATGGAGAGCAAGACGCACCGCGACCATCTCCTCTCCCCCGTCTTCGACGACGTCGGCTTCGGCCTGGCCTTCGGGAAAAACCCCGGCGGCTACGAGATCATCTGGGTCCAGAACTTCGGCCGACCGAAGGGCCGCGAAAGATTGTGAGGAGTTGAACCCGGATTAGGGCCCTCGTTCGTGCCGTAGGGGAGGGGCTTGCCCCTCCCGCCCCGCCGTGCCCTATCGGAGGACCGACAACGCGGCTTGATCGAGCGGATCCTTCGGCCGCTTCGCTCCCTCAGGATGACAAGGGCGGCCGCGTGGCGATTACTTCGCCAACTCCAAGCCGGCCGCGTTCTGGGCGAGCGTGATTTCCTGGGGCAAGGCCCTTCCTTCAACCCACAGGATCCGCTGCGACGCCAGGTCCGCCTTCACTTTCGCCATAGCGGCATCGAGCCGGGTGGTCGCGGAAACGTCCTCCACTTCCCCCCACCCCTTCGCCAGCGGCTGGGTCGGGAGGCTCTTCAACGACCAGACGTACAGCGGAACGCGCAGCGCGGCAAGGTAGCGCCGCACCGCGTCCGGCGAGTGCCGGCTGTCGTCGGACTTCTCGTCGCCGAGGACCAGGATGACCGCCCGCCGCTGCCCCGCCGCCGTCGCCTCGAGCCCCGCCACGGCGGCCGCGTCGGCCAGGCGAATCTCCCTGGGATGCTGCTGCGGGTGCTCGACACGCGTCAGGAGCCACGCCATACCGCCGTCGAACCCCGGGAAGTCCCGCGACCGGTCGAAGAGCTGCGCCCCCGGCGAGTTCTCGAGCGTCCGCGGCATCGGCCAGATGAAGCGGATCGTGTCCTCTTTCTCGAAGGAGATCTCGTAGCGCGAGGCGTCGCGGTCGAACTGCGGAAGCCGGCGCCCATCCGGCTGCCGGAGGAGCGTCGTCTTGCCGCCGGTCCCGAGCGACCGAAGCGCCAGCGCGACGCTCGGCCCGCGCACGACGCAGATGAGCGCGGACCCCTGCTCGACCGCGACGACCCGGACCGGCTTCCCGTTGCGCAGCAGCGCGTCGCCCAGCTCGGGAACCTCCAGGTTGCGCCCCGCCGGCGACCGCACGGCGACCGCCGTCAGCTCGCTCCTCACGACGCTCGCCGCGACCCCTCCGAAGACGACGTCGGTGCGCGAGCGGACGGCCGGCGCGAACTCCAGCTCGACGGTCAGCAGGTGCCGAGCGTCGGGATCGTGGTCCGGGATCGCGATCCTCGTCGAATCGACGGTCAACGGGCTCCCGTCGAACGTCGCCAGGACCTTCGCCGGCCTCACCGCGATCAGGCTCAGCCCGGAAAACCGCGCCGCGACGGCTTTCCCCTTGTCGTCCCGCTCCAGCACGACCTCGACCTCGGCCGGCGGCCGGGGCAGGTTGACGAACTGCCGCGCGACGGCGATCTCCTTGCCCGACTCGTCCAGCGCCCGCGCCACAAGCTCGTGCGGCAGCGGCTCCGAGCCGAAATCGAGGGGAAGCGTCCAGGGGGCCTGCGCCACGCGGCCGACGGTCTTGCCGTCGAGCTCGACCCGCACGGCGGCGACCGGCTTCTCGACGAGAACGGTGACGGGGACGACTCCGACGACCAGGCCGAGGAAGAGGGAGGCGAAGGCGATCATGGACGGAGTCGTGAGTTCTGAGTTGTCGAACTCTCCTAGCTAGCTTGCAGCGGCGCGGACGCGGGAGCGAGCGCGGACCGCCGGCTTCTTCACGCGGGGCTTCTTCTTCACGCGGTCCGTGGCCTTGCGGATCCAGGAGGCGAAGGCCGGCGAAGCGTCGTCCACGCGGTAGGCGAGAACCTCGGGCAGCTCGTACGTGTTCATCGACTGGATCGTCTCCCGGACCGCTTCGAACTGGCTCGCCTTGGTCTTGATGAAGAGAAGGAACTCTCCGTCGTCGCAGACCCGCCCCTTCCAGCGGTAGATCGAGTGGACGTTGGGCATCAGGTTGACGCAGGCGGCCTGGTGGCTGCGCACGAGAGCGTGGGCGATGTCGATGGCCTGCTCCTCCGTCCCGACGGAGGTCACGACGACGAGAAGATCATCCGTAGCCAAGGCGCCCCATTCCATGCTTCGGACGCATGGATGTCAAGCCGAAGCGGAATTTCACGCTGCCGAAGCTGTTAGGATCTAGCCTGATCTTTGAGCCAATCGAGCGAGGGCTCAACCCCAAGGGGGCGAAACGGCTTCGACGGGGACGAGCACGCGAAAGGTTGCATGCCGAGGTCTCACCCACCTCGTTAACAAGGTGAAAAAAAGTAGCTGCGAACAACAGCACTCTCGCTCTGGCTGCCTAACTTAGAGTAGCCACGCCCGCTGGGGAGCGCACCCGCCGCGCCCTTTCGGACGTCGCCAAATGCGGGTGTAGGTGCCGCGGGCCTCCGGACGCGGCAGCGAATCCAAGTCGGGGATGCCTGACCGCTGTTTTGCCTCTTCTCGAGGCGGCCGGGCGAGAACCAAGAAGAGGCTGAGCATGGAGTGGCCTCTCCCGTGACGCTTCCGGACGCGGGTTCAACTCCCGCCGCCTCCACCATACCGTCGCTACGCGGGTTTCGATGATCTGCGCCTGACGGCGCACCGGCGAGCGGCTCGCGTGTGCGCTCGACCGCTCGCCTGATCATCCAAACCCGCTTCGCTCCCGCGGCGTGAGGCTCCTCCCTCCTTCGTCGGGAGACTCCTCACGCCGCGAGCTTAATGACCAGCGTTCCTTAGATGCGGTCTCTTCCCTGGTCGTGTCGTAGGGGAGGGGCTTGCCCCTCCCGCCCGGTCGGGCTCTGTATCCCTCGCTACTTCTTGCCGTGGCCTCCGCCGTGGCCTCCGGCATGGCCGCCGGCGTGGGCTCCTCCGGCGTGGGCTCCGCCGCCCTTCGCGGCTCCGCCTTTGGGTGTGGAGGGTTTCGCGCCGGCGCTCTTGCCGGGGTTGCCCTTGGCGGTGCCCTTGGACGCCTGTGGCTGGGCTTTGGCGGTTTGCGCGCTCTTGCTGGTTTGGCCGGAGCGGGCTGTGTTGGCCCGGCTCGCCGCCGCGGTCGAGGCGCTTCGCGAGGAGACGGTGCGCGTGCGGTTCGCTCCGGAGTTGTAGACGTTGCGGTTCACGTTCACGTTGCGGGTGACGTTGACGTTGCGCCACGCGGGGCGGAAGAACCCGCCGGGCCCGCACCACCGGGCTCCCCATCCCCAGCCGAAGCCGTACCGGAACCCTGCCCACGCGGGTCCCCACCCGAAGCCGTATCCCCATCCCACCCACGGCGCGTAACGCGCGTGGAAGCCCCAGGTCCAGAAGCGCGGGTAGTAGTACGCGCCCCACCAAGGGCGGTATGCCCAGCCCGTTCCGAAGACGACGGTGCCGTAGTACGGATACGAGCCGAGGTACGCCGGCGTGTACGCCGTGTAGACGAGCTCCGGCGTCGAGTCATAGACGTACGCGTACCGCGTGTTGTACACGGGGCTCTCCGGCGGGATCGTCATGATCTCGTCTTCCGGGATTCCGTCGGCGACCGCCCACGGCCCGGTCGGCGAGCTCGCCATGAACCAGACACCCTGGTCGCAGACGTAATAGGCGCCGCGGATCTTCAGGACCTGGTCGGGCGTGTTGACCGCGTATTCGACCTTCGTGCCCGCGACGGGCTCGAACTTCGGCGCGCCGTCGTAAGTCACGGTAACTTTGGCTTCGCTTCTCTTGATGGCCGCCGTGCGCGGTTTATTCACGTCGGCCAGGGCGTCGGTCGCGGCCGACGTCCCCGGCACCGAAGAGAGCGCGTCGGCCTTCGACGAGCTCGCCGGGATCTTCCGAAAGCTCCCGGGAAGCTTGTCCGGCTCGACCCAGGTCCACGGTCCTTCCATCGCGGCGCTCCGATACCAGCGTCCGGATAGCAGGACGTAGATCTGCTGGTCGGACGAGGTTCGGAACACGTCGCTCTCGGAGTTCGCCAAGCCGTCGAGCTCGCCCGGGACCGTGGCGGTCCAGTTCGGCGCGCCGTCAGCGACGATCAGCTCGGTCGGTTCGGTCGCGACGAGGATCTTCGGGACGCGCTTATCCGTGACCTCGGACGCCGATTTCTTGACGTCGCTGTCGGACACTCCGCCGTCCTTCAAGTCGCGCTGGGCGATCTGGACCGCCTCGACCGGCACGTTCTCGGTCTTCGTCCAGGGCCCCGTCGGGCTCTGGGCGCTGAACCACATCGTGCCGCCGTTCAAGTAGCAGGTCCCGCCCGAAGCCCGCAGCACCAGGAACGGACTGTTCAGGGCGCGCTCGAGCTTCGTTCCGGAGACGGCCTGGAAGCGGGGCTCGCCGTCGAACACGACCAGGATCGCGGGCTCGGTCTCGAAGACGATCCGCGGCGGGTCGTTGTTCAGCTTGGGAGGCGCCGCGTCGCCGAACTTCGCCATCTTCACCGAGGCGAGGACATCGTCGAGCGGCAGCTTCGGCTTCTGGTTGGTGAACATCGTCGCGAGGCGCTGGGCGATGCGCTCAAGCCGCTGCGGCGGCGCGTTGGGAACCTGGACCTTCGGGACCTCGGTGGACGTCAGCGTGACCATGCGCTGGGCACGGTCGATCTCGACGTCGGATTCGTACCACGCGGTCCCGGTGGCGAGATCGCTCCCGTCCCCGTGCTCGAGCCTCAGTTCGCCGTGCGAGCTCAGCTTCGTTCCCTCGAGCTTCTCCGCCTGCGGCGCCTCGATGAACAGGGTGAATTCTCCGAACGGAACCTTCTTGGGCCAGTCGGCGCGCGACGTCCCTGCCGCCGCCGTCTTCTGCCCGGCCTGCTGACCGGGCGGCGGCGCGGCCTGGGCCTGAGACTGTGCAAGGAGACGGCTCCCGGGAACCAGAAGTGCCGCGACGACAAGGAGAATCACTCGAGCAGTGCGTTCGATCGTTCGCATTGGATCCCTCCCGCTAATCCAATAGACGATTCCCTGCGGAACCCGTTGACGCCCTGGACACCAGTCGGATCCGTATACTCTCGCTCACAAATGCCGGCAAGGACCCGCTGCCGTCCCCTCCTTCCTGCCGGAATCCGAGCCCTTCTCGAAGAATCGCGCACACTCGGCATCCGCGCCGGGTCGGACCACCGCTTCACCTCCATCTGGTTTGTCGTCGTGGACAACCGCCTCTTCATCCGGCCCTGGAACGACAAGCCCGGCGGGTGGCACCGCGCCCTCCTCCGCGAGGGCCGCGGAACGATGACGCTCGCCGGCCGCGAAATCCCGGTGCGCGCCCGACAATCCCGGGGCGAGGGAATCTTCGACGCGGTGGACGCCGCC